>DASQKJ010000092.1:0-67121 GCA_035630595.1 Methyloceanibacter sp. | reverse complement strand
CCTCGGCGCGCACGAAGCGGCCCACGAGATCGAGGCGGAGCCTGACCGAGTTGATGTTCCAAGTTGCGAGCCGAAAGCGCATGTCGGGCAGGATCGATGCGAGTGGCAGCAAAGGCAAGCGATCCGCGTGTGGCGTCCACTTGATACACAATGGCGAACCGGAGGCGGATAAAGAAGAAGCCCCGGAGACGGGGGGACTCGGGGCTTCTCCGGTTCCTTATGGGGGGAACCGGTGACAGGGAGGGAGGACCCGTCACTGCAACCTAGATAGCCAGAGCTAGCGGCGTTTCAACCCCGCCCGAAGCCGCAGTTGGCCCGGGAACAATTCACTGGATACGAGGTCGTTCGCCGCGCGCAAGGTCAGGAAGGCTAAGTTGTCCAGATAAAAGAAGCCCCGGAGGACGGGGGGCCTTGACCGGGGCTTCTGGGTTCCATTTGGGGGGAACCGAATGATGGGCGAGGGAACCCCCATCACTCGCTGTTAGATAACACGTGATCCGTTGAGAACAAGCCCTGCGATCATCAACATTTTGTCATGGTTTAGAGCGACCCCAGGAACACAAATCCCTCGTCGCCAGATTCATCGATATAGACAACAAAGGTGGCGGCCATGACCAAAACGTCTGCGAAAACTGAAAAGAGTCAATCGCAGAAGTTTAAGGATGCCGCACGCGCAACCGGCTGCGATGAAAACGAGGCTGCTTTCGAGGACCGACTAAGGAAGATCGCGAAGGCGGCTCCGAAGCCAGAGCCGAAGCGGAAGGCTAAAGGATAGTGTCGGGCCAATCCCAAGAGTTGGGAGCAAGACGCGCCATATCGGCCTTTATTCGATGAAAGGCCCAATATTCAAGACTTCCATCATCCTCAATCGGGACCAGAAATGGTGCGGCGTTTGGCCAAGGCCATTTCCACCACTCGGCGGTGTTCAGTGGCCCTTTTCCCGGCAGAGGAAAGCAGCCCCACGACCTCAACCTCTTCTCCCACTCGATGCGGGAGAGGAAAGATCATTAGGCCGCTAAACGGGTGACATACTCAAGGCGGTGGACTCGTGGTAGATTGGTTGTAACGCCGCGCTCGATCTGCGTATCCCTTTGGCCCGGTCTTAGTTCAACGCGAACCGGCGCACCAATCATGTCGCTGATGATGCCTTCCAGTGCGGGAATTACATCATCGCGCACGGCGGCGGCATTCGCGTTCGACAAGACGAAGCCGGGAACATCGTCACTATAAGCGCGAAGGCCGCCATCGGGCCGGTGTTCATAGACCACCACCACTTTCTCAAGCTGGGGTAGGAGCGCCGCGTTCATAGGTCCCCAAGGGTAGGTGTTGCCGACGCAGCATTATACAACCCTTGGTGAGTCATGCCAAGACTCGTTACGCGTGTAGGTTGACTCGCCTTTCCCGCAAACGAAGAAGCCCCGCTAGGCTGACGGGGGGGACAACCCTATTTGCGGGGCTTCTGGGTCCGTTTGGGGGGACCAACGATGGGGGAGGGAAATCCCCATCAAGGCAGAAATAGCACTTTTGTATGACGCCCGTGAGTCTTTTCAGCGCCGTCAAGTTACTGCCTAAAAGAAAGAAGCCCCGGTCCAGGTGGTTGACCGGGGCTTCCCAACCAAAGGTGATCGCAGGGTAACAACCACCGCGATGGCCTATAGCACAACCTAGGGTTAGGCTACTAGCAAATATGGGTTTGTGAAGTATACAATGGCCAAAAGAAAGGCGCCCAACCGCTGCGCGTGGTTGGGCGCCAGAAGCGCGTTTTTTCGCGCGCGTGCCGGGAGGGAAGCCGGCACGAGCGAACCACATCTTCGGCTAGACGGGGGGCACTACCGATGAAAAGCGATGTGGTCCGCTTCTAGGTCCCAGAGATAAGTAGATTTCGCGCCGATTTCAACTGGCGCCCTTTGAAAAATTTAATACGACGTAAACAACCCCCCTCGCCTTCAAGAAAACGATTGATTTCCCTAGGTTTTCGCGGTGGCGTCGGGCTGGCCAAGTCGCATGTACCAGCCCCGGGAAGGCCTTCGCCAGGCAGGGTTTTTGCTTTAGCGGAAGGGCTGGAAGCCGTCCTTGGACGTGAAGAAGTCGGCCGCGACCTTTCGTCCCGAGACCACGTCATTGACTGTGACCCGCGTCGTCAATCCTTGCGCGTCGGTGATCATCCACTGTTTCAACTGGAGCTCGGAGCTGGACTCGAACAACAGCCTGATGCTTCCTGCGGCGTCCGACGATTTGTCTTGGAGCGTGATGGCCAGCGTCCCTTCCTGGCTCTCGACCCCCGTGATGCGCGCGTCCCGGCCGAGATCCACGGCCTCTGTCAGCAGCAATTTGAAGGGTGTCGAACTGATCGGATATTTCTCGACCGTCCTGAGGTCGGCGTCCTCGATGGCCAGGGAGCGGCCATCGGCGATGATGCGTAGTCCGCTCGGCGGCGCGTAGTCGAAGCGGATCTTGCCCGGACGTTGCACATAGAAGCGCCCCGTGGTGCGCTTATTGTTGGCATCGACCTGCTCGAAGCTGCCTTGGAGATTGGTGATGTTGTTGAAATAGGCATTGATGCGCTGAACGGCCTTGGCCTGCTCCTCGCCGATCAGGGGCGTTGCGGCCTGAGCCGCTTCGACCGCGGCCTCCCAACCGGCGCCTTCGTCCAGCCCCGCCGGCTCGATCTCATCGACCGGCAGCGTTGCTCCGGTAGCCCCCGCATCGTCGCCGAGCGATGGCCTTAGCTCGTCCTCGGGCTCGGTGAGGCCCTTCGGCGCCGGCGGCGTGGTTGCGGGCGGCGGGCTCTTTGTTACGGTGCTGCCCCCCTCCTGAGCCGGCGCGTCGGTGAGCAGAAGCGAGAAGGCGAGTGGCAGTCCCAAAAGAAGCCCGGCGGCTCTGAAGCGTCGCATAAACCCCTCCCTCGGACCGGCGCGGCTCTAGCCTTGGAGATCGATAGATGATTCAGGCAAATCGGGTCAATTTGAGATTGGCATTACACCCCATCCTCTGCCATCCCTTTTTGGCCGGATTTCGGCTAATTTTGCGTGAAGCAACTCGGCCAGCATACCCTCAAATGCTGGCCAGTGCCTCCTCGTCCGGTGCCAACTCCGATGCCAAAAGCGCCACCGAATGGTCGGTCAAAAACGCTTCGCCGCCTGTTTTTGCCCCGCGATCCAAATCGGATTATTCACAGGCCAGCGCGTGGCCGCCTTGCGCCCTAGGCAGTCAGAGGATCGGCCAAATCTGGAACACGGCGGCCGACGACGCTCGACTCGACCCAATCCTCGAACCGCTCGCCCAAGCCCCAAGCAAAAGCGAGAGGCTTAAAGCCGCGTCGAACAAATCCCCGGCGGTTACGTCGTCAAGGACGCCGCCGGCCAATCGCTCGCCTATGTCTACGGCCAAGAGAAGCAGACAGTCTCCCAATCGGCGCATACGCTCGACGAGGCGCCGCGTGGCGAGCAATATCGCCAAGCTGCCCGCGTTGCTGGCGCGCAAGTTATGAGCGCGCTACTGCGCTCCTCGTATGGTCCACAAGCCGAAAACAATCACGGCAATTGATCCACCGATTTCCAAGACGCGACCGACAGCATATCTGAGCGTCTCGCTCCGCTTTAAGACTTCGACGAATTTGCGTCGCGCCAAGCTTGCACCGACTGTTATCCCGGCGATCGTCAACACCATGCCCACCGCCATCGCGGCCGTCACCAATAAGCCGGCACCTATGACGCCGCGCGCCAGCGCGTAGCTCATGATGAAAGTGGTGAGCGGGCACGGGATCATGCCCGTCACGAGAGCTAGCGTCCGACCGCTCGAGCTCGCTGCAACGTGCGCACTTCTTAGCGAACGCCAGAGCAGGTAGGCACCGATCAATAGGATAAGGGCCCCGCTCGCCATTTCGAAATGCGGCGTTCTCCCGCCATAAGCAAACGCCCTGCTGATGACGGCGAAGCCGCCCAGTACGAGTAAAACCGCGAGGCCCACATGGGTCAGAGCAACAATCGCCCCATTAGTGAAGCTCTCTATTGGCCTCGTCTCTTTGCCGAGATGGTAGGAGATGAGCACCGTCTTGCCGTGCCCGGGCATCAATGCGTGCACGGCACCAAACAACACCGCCGCCGCCATGGCGAGGACGATAGCGCCCGCGGTTCCGCCGCCGAGGTCACCAAGACCCTGGCCCATACTTTGGTAGAGCCATTGCTGGATGGAGACGAGCGTGTGCATTAGATAGGCTCGGGTGTAGGAAAGGCTATGCTCTATCTCGCCATAAAGGCCCTAATCTCGGGCGCGATTATCGCTCTCGTGTCGGAAATCGCCAAGCGGAGCCCCGGCACCGGCGCGCTAATCCTGTCGCTGCCGCTAGTTTCTGTCCTCGCGTTCATTTGGCTCTGGCATGACACCGCTAACAAGGAAGGCATTGCCGCGTTGGCGCAATCGAACTTCTGGTTCATCTTGCCGACGCTACCCATGTTCTTAGTAATGCCCGCGCTGCTCAGGGGCGGCATGGGATTTTGGGCGGCGCTAGGTCTGTCCTGCCTGCTGACCATATTGCTTTACGGGGCGATGGTATGGACGCTCGGCAAGTTCGGGATCCACCTCTGAGGCGCCGATCTTATTTCATGAACCTCTTTCGGCTTCGCCGCGACTAAGTGGTCATAGCAACCGAAGGAGGCTGCCATGTTGAAGATAGGAACGACGTTCGCAGTAGCGACCCTGCTGCTCGGGTTTTCAGTGGATACCGAGCCCAAAAGCGGCTCATTGAAGTTCATGGCTTCATCCCCTGCCCAAGCGCATGTCTCGCAGTGGGACCATTCTCATCAGTGCAATCCCAGCCCCTGCAAGAGGCTCAGAGATCGGCATAAGAAGGGCACTGGCTCTGTAACAGAATAGTTCTCGCAATGGGGCGCTCGCGATCGCGAGCGCCCTTCCAAATTGTCATAACCCATCCACTTGTCGGGCCCACTCGAGTTCGTCCGAGATTTCGAAAGGGAAAAAATGAAGCGGAAACCCGCGGATTATCTGGATTCAAAATCCGTATCCAGGAGCACTTGCGCGCCCGGCTCCGGCCTAATAGGGCCGCTCGGCGTCGTCCCCGCCTACTAAAATCTCACGCTTTCCGGCATGGTTGGCGGCGCCGATCAGGCCCTCCTTCTCCATGCGTTCGATCAGCGAGGCGGCTCGATTGTAGCCAATCCCGAGGCGGCGCTGTATATAGCTGGTCGAGACCTTGCGGTCGCGCAGCACGATGGCCACGGCTTGGTCGTACAGCTCATTGCCGGAATCGCCGTACTCTTCGCCGCCTTCCTCGCCCTCGCCCTCGTCATCCTCCTCGGTCACGGCTTCGAGATAGGCAGGCACACCCTGCTTCTTAAGGTGGCGCACCACCTTCTCGACCTCCTCGTCGGCGACTAACGGGCCGTGTACGCGCATGATGCGCCCGCCGCCCGCCATATAGAGCATATCGCCCTGCCCGAGCAGCTGCTCGGCGCCCTGCTCGCCGAGAATGGTGCGGCTGTCGATCTTCGAGGTGACCTGGAAGCTCACCCGGGTCGGGAAGTTCGCCTTGATCGTGCCGGTAATGACGTCGACGCTGGGGCGCTGCGTGGCAGTGATGAGGTGGATGCCCGCGGCCCGCGCCATCTGCGCCAGCCGTTGCACCGCAGCCTCGATGTCCTTGCCGGCCACCATCATCAGGTCCGCCATCTCGTCGACGATCACGACGATGAACGGCATCGTCTCGTAGTCCATTTCCTCCTGCTCGTACACCGCGCGCCCCGTGGCGCGGTCGAAACCGGTCTGCACCGTGCGGGTCAGCACCTCGCCCTTGGCTTCGGCCTGGAGGATGCGGGAATTGTAACCCTTGATGTCGCGCACGCCGAGCTTGGACATGCGCTTGTAGCGCTCCTCCATCTCCCGCACCGTCCATTTGAGCGCGACCACCGCCTTTTTCGGGTCAGTGACCACCGGCGCGAGCAGATGCGGAATGCCGTCATAGACCGACAATTCGAGCATCTTAGGATCGATCATGATGAATTTGCACTGCTCCGGCGACAGCCGGTAGAGCAGGGACAGGATCATGGTGTTGATGCCGACCGACTTGCCCGAGCCGGTCGTTCCGGCGATCAGGAGATGCGGCATGCGCGCGAGATCGACCACGATCGGCTCGCCGCCGATATTTTTGCCAAGCGCCAGCGCCAGCCTTGCGTCGGTTTCCTCGAAATCCGGCGTTTCCAACAGTTCGCGCAGCAGCACGACTTCGCGGCGGTCATTGGGGAGCTCGATGCCGATGGCGTTGCGGCCGGGCACCACGGCGACGCGCGTTGCCACCGCGCTCATCGATCTGGCGATGTCGTCGGAGAGCCCGATCACGCGCGATGATTTTGTGCCGGGCGCCGGCTCGAGCTCGTAGAGGGTGACCACTGGGCCGGGGCGGACATTGGTGATCTCGCCCTTGACGCCGAAGTCCTGAAGCACGCCTTCGAGCTCGCGCGCATTCTCTTGAAGGACCTCGTCGCTGATGCCGCTGCGCGATTTGTTCGACCGCGGCTGCTGCTGCAGCAATTTGAGCGGCGGCGTTTCGTAGGGCTCGTCCGAGCGCGGCGTGCGGGAGATGCCGGCGTGCTTTTTCTTCTTCTTGGGGTCGAGGCGAGTGATGCGGTAACCCGGCGCGTCAGTGTCGTCCTCGCCGAAATCCTCCTCGTCGATCTCGCCGCCGATCGGGGCAGGTCCGAAGGAAGGTTCGATGCGGCCTTCCGCGTCTGGCGCGGGCGCAGCCTCTTCCCAGGCTTCCTCTTGGTCCTCGTCGAAATCCTCCTCGCGCGGGCGACGGCGGAAGGTACGCTTCAGCGTAGCACCGGTATGCATGGCGAAATGCATGGCGGCCCCAAGCGAGGCGTTGGCCCATTCGCCGGCTGCGCCGCTGCGCGGCGCCCAAAGGGCGATCAGCCGCGAGGTGCTGGTGCCGCAGGCGAACAGAAGCAGCATCGTGCCGATCACCAGAAAGGCGAGGCCGCCGACGAACGAGACCGCCGGCTGCGGCAGGAACGGGCCGATGACATGCGCGCCGGCCATGAAGAAATCGCCGAAAATGCCGCCGAGACCGTTTGGCAAGGGCCAGCTTTTGGGCTGCGGCAGGGCCGACAGCGCGGCAGCGAGCAGGATGACCGAGGCGGGCCAGGCCAGCAGCCGCAGTCGCCGCCGGTTCGGCGTGGTGTGGAAGAACAGATGCCAGCCCCACGCAGCCAGCGGTAGGAACAGGATGATCCCGGCTAGCCCCAGCGATTGGATCGTGAGATCCGCCACCACGGCGCCCCAGCCGCCCAGCACATTGCGCGGCACCGCGCGGGTGGCGTTGTTGAGACTGGGATCGCGCACCGACCAGGTGGCCAGACTAGCCCAGGCGGCGCAGGCAATTGTGATAATCAGAAGCCCATAGCCTCCGAGCATCATGCGCCGCAAGCCGGACTCGACCGCCCCTGGCAGGAGACGCCGTCGTTCCTTCGCTCTGCCTCTGGCCATCCCTCAACCCAGTGTGGCGACTAATCGCGTCAAGGCCTCGCGAGTGGTGTCCGCGTCATGCACCAGCGCCACCCTGATGTAATCCTTACCCGGATTGACGCCATCGGTGCCCGCTTGTGCGAGATAAGCCCCCGGCAGCACTCTGACACCACACCCTTTCCAAAGGGTTTTCGCCGCCCCCTCCCCGCCCCCGAAATCCGCCATATCCAGCCACAGAAAGAAGCTTCCGGCCGGACGCCGGTAGCCGTAATGGCCCGTAAGCAGCGCCTCGGCAACGTCGAAATTCCTAGCGTAGAGCGCCCTGCCCTCAGTGACGTGCCGCTCATCGCTCCAGGCTTTGGCCGACACATGCTGGATCGGCAGCGGCACTTGGGGACAGGCGACATTGCGAAAGCGCCCGAAGCCAGCGATGAATTCCGGATCGCCGGCGACAAAGCCCGACCGCAGTCCCGGTAGGCCTGACCGCTTCGACAGCGAGTTGAACGCCACGACATTGGCGAGACTGCAAGTCTCCGAATGGGCCGTCTCGAGCGCGCCTGGAGGTGCCGTGTCGCCGTATATCTCCGAATAGCACTCGTCGGCGAAGAGCAGAAAGTCGAAGCGGCGGGCGAGCGCGATCGCACGGGCAAGGTAGGCGCGATCGGCGACAGCGCCTTGCGGGTTCGACGGGGAGCAGAGATAGAACGCGATCGTGCGCTCGAGCACCCTCTTCTCGATAGCCTCGAGGTCCGGCAGGAACGCCGTCTCCACGCCGCTCGAAAGAAACACCGGCGTGGCGCCCGCAGCGGCCGCGGCCGCGGCATAGGCCTGATAGAACGGGTTGGGGATCAGCACGAGGGGCTGCTCTACCGTGGGTTTGCGCGCCAGCGCCGGAAAGATCGCCGAAAACAAGCCTTCGCGGGACCCATTAAGCGGCAGCACATGCGCGTCGGTGGATAGCTTGTCTTTGAGGAGCGGATAGCGGCGTCGGAGCCACGTAACGATCGCCTCGCGCAAGGAGGGAATGCCCTTGATCGGCGGGTAGCGGCCAAACGTGGCGAGCTGAGCATGCAGGATAGGCCCGACGAAATCGGGCAGCTGCGCCTTGGGCTCGCCGAGCGAAAGGTCGATAGGCGGCGCGCCCGGCTGGATCCCATCGAGCAACTGGGTAAGGCGGGCGAAGGGCGACCGGACCAGTTCGTCGAGATCGAGTGGCGGGGCGTGGAGCGGCATGCGGCCGGTGTTACGGGATGCCGGCGCTCGCGGCAATGGCTGCCGCGCTTCCGCAAATGAATAAGCCCCGGCAAGAGGCCGGGGCTTTCAGTTGGAGCAAAGTCAAGGGAGGAGGAGACTTAGCTCTGGATTCTCAACATTTCTCGTTTGGTTTCATCATGGCGTGGCTACTGAACCACCTCGCCATGCAAATTGATGTCGAGGCCTTCGACCTCGACCGCCTGGCTGACCCTGACCCCGACCAGGATATTGACGATGATCAGGATCACAAACGTGGCAATTGCGCACCAGGCGATGGTGGCGGTGATACCCCAGATCTGGGTCAGGACCTGGCCGGCGTTGCCCTCGAGCAGGCCGGGCTTGCCGCCAATGGCCTCCAGCGCGAAAACGCCGGTGAGGATGGCGCCCACGATGCCGCCCACCGCGTGGATGCCGAAGACGTCGAGCGAGTCGTCATAGCCCAGGGCCTTTTTGATTGTAGTCGAAGCGAAGAAGCAAATGACGCCTGCCGCAAGACCAATCCATAAGGCACCCACCGGCCCGACGAAGCCTGCTGCCGGCGTAATCGCGACAAGACCGGCTACCGCGCCGGAGATGATGCCGAGAATGCTCGGCTTCTTGTGCACCAGCCACTCAGTGAACATCCAGGCTAGCGCGGCCGTAGCCGTGGCGATCTGGGTCACGGCCATAGCCATGCCTGCCGAGCTATTGGCGCCGACGGCCGAGCCGGCGTTGAAGCCGAACCAGCCGACCCAGAGAAGGGAGGCGCCAATCACGCTATAGACGAGATTGTGCGGCGCCATGTTCTCCGTGCCGTAGCCGTAGCGCTTGCCGAGGAAGATGGCGCAGACCAGACCGGCGATCCCAGCATTGATATGCACGACCGTGCCGCCGGCGAAGTCGAGCACGCCTGCGTTGGCCAGGAAGCCGCCGCCCCACACCCAATGCGTGATGGGCGCGTACACGATGAGCGACCACAACGCCATGAAAAGGAGGAGGGCGGAGAACTTCATGCGATCGACGAACGCGCCGACGATCAGGACGGGTGTGATGATCGCGAAGGTCGCCTGGAAGGTGAAGAACACCGACTCCGGAATGGTCAGGGTCAAGCTCTCCTTCTCAACCCCTTTGAGCAGAGCCTTCGACATGCCGCCGATATATGAGTTGAGCGAGCCGCCGTCGGTGAAGGCAAGCGAATAGCCGGCCACGAACCAGACAAGGGTGATGAGACAGGTGATAGCAAAGCACTGCATCACCAATGACAGCACATTCTTCTTTCGCACCATGCCCCCGTAGAACAGGGCGAGGCCTGGAATCGTCATCAACAAGACGATCGCCGTCGATGTCAACATCCACGCCGTATCGCCTGTATCCAGGGTCGGCGCCGGTGGAGTTGTCTCTGCCGCAGCCGCTGCTTCCTGTGCGAGTGCCGGATCGATGTGGAAGAGCGCAAGTGCAGCGAGCGCTGCAACTGCGCCGATCAGATATTTGGTAAGGGTCACCATCTTCTATCTCCCCCCTCTAGAGCGCTGATTCGTTGGTTTCGCCGGTGCGGATGCGCACCGTCTGCTCGACGGGGACGACGAAGATCTTGCCGTCGCCGATCTGTCCGGTCTTGGCCGCCGCCACGATGGCGTCTACGGCCTTGTCGACCAGCTTGCCAGGGACCACCACTTCGATCTTGATCTTCGGTAGGAAGTTCACGGCGTATTCGGCGCCGCGATAGATCTCCGTGTGGCCTTTCTGCCTTCCGTAACCTTTGACTTCAGTCACGGTCATGCCTTGCAAGCCGAGCTCGGTGAGGGCTTGGCGCACCTCATCGAGCTTGAATGGCTTGATGATTGCCATCACCAGCTTCATGTCTCTAACCCCTCCATGTTTACGGCTCCCGGGTCGTCTTCCCTGGTCTGGTTCAGCCGTGCGAACCTGAAAGCAGAGTCAAGCCGCGTGCCAACTCCGCTGCGGCGCAGCAACTAGTTGGAATGGATGACTCTTTTTGGGCGACAGGGGTAATGATCGAGGCGAAGGGATAAATATGCGCATAAGAAATAGGCAAATTATGCCTATTGCCTATGAATTGGGCGGCAGTTTGGGCTGCCGCTCGCGCACCAGGCCTTCCTGAGCCGTCGATGCCACCAGGTCCCCCTCCCGCGTGAAGAGCGTACCCCGGCAAAACGCCCGGCCGGCACCCGAGCTTGGGCTGTCTTGGGCGTAAAGCAGCCAGTCGTCGGCCCTGAAGCTACGGTGAAACCAAATGGCGTGGTCGAGACTCGCCAGCATGAGCCCAGGATCGAATACGAAGCGGCCATGGGCAATCAGGGCCGTGTCGAGCAGTGTGAAGTCAGATGCATAGGCGAGCACGCATTGATGCAGAGCGAGGTCGTCACCGAGGCTGCCGGTGGCCCTGATCCAGACCTGCTGGGTCGGGGCGCGATTCTCCGGCGATAGATAGCGGGAGAGATCGACCGGCCGGATTTCAATCGGCCGCTCGCGCTGCCAATAAGCCTTGACCGGCTCTGGCAGCCGATTGATCAGCTGCTCCTTCAGCTCGGCTTCGCTCGGCAGCGACTCCGGCGACGGAACGTCCGGCATCTTCATCTGATGGTGCAGCCCTGGCTCGTCCTTGTGGAAGGATGCGGCCATCGAGAAGATCGCCTGCCCGTGCTGGATCGCTACCACGCGGCGGGTGGAGAAGCTGCCGCCGTCACGGATGCGGTCAACTTCGTAGATGATGGGAACGGTCGGGTCGCCCGGGCGCAAGAAATAGGCATGCAGCGAATGCGCCGGGCGGCCGTTCACGGTGCGGTGCGCCGCGACCAGCGCCTGGCCGATCACCTGCCCGCCGAACACGCGCTGCCAGCCGACTTGCGGGCTGAGCCCGCGGAACAGATTCACCTCGAGCTGTTCCAGGTCGAGGACGGATAGCAAATGTTCCAGTGCGCGGCTCATGGGCAAGCCTTTCGTGACGGGCGCGCTGCCCTTTAGCAGGTTCACGCGGCAGACGGAACGTGGCATTGCTGGAAGCGATGGCGAAGGCAAGGACCGAGCGCAACAGGCGCTTTGACGTGACGATCGCCGGCGGCGGGTTTGCCGGACGCACGCTCGCGCTCGCGCTCGCCAAGCTCGCCCCTGAAGGCTTTCGCGTCGCTCTGGTCGACAATGGGCCCGCGCTGTCGAGCGGCGCGCAAGACGCCCGCGCGCTCGCGCTCTCGGCCGCCACCAAGAACCTGCTCACGGTGCTGGGCCTCTGGCCGGAACTCGCGCCAAGGGCGCAAGCGGTGGAAGCGATCGAGATCACCGACAGCCCGCTCGATGCGGCCTTGCGTCCCCACTTGCTCGGCTTCGACGAGGAGCTCAAGAGCCGCGGCACGGGCGCCTATATGGTCGAGCATGGCGATTTGAACTGCGTGCTCGCGGCCGCGGTATCGAATGAGCGCGCCGTCACCGCATTGATGCCTGCCGCCGTGACTGCGTTCAAGACCGACGCCTTCAGCGTCCAGGTGGCGCTCGGGAGCGGCGCAATGATCAAAACCGCGCTCCTCGTCGCCGCCGACGGCAAGCACTCGCGCCTCCGCGATCAGGCCGGTATCAAATGCGTGGGCTGGTCCTATCCCCAAATCGGCATCGTCACCACCGTCGCGCATGAGCGGGCCCATCATGGCAAGGCAGTGCAGCACTTTCTTCCCTCCGGGCCGTTCGCCAGCCTGCCGCTCACCGGCAACCGCTCCTCGATCGTTTGGACCGAGGACAGGGAGCGCGGCGAAGCAATCATGGCGTTGGATGAAGCCGGCTTCATCGACGAGCTGGCCAAGCGTTTCGGCCATCGGCTGGGCGAGATTTCCTTGGCCGGCCCGCGCCAGTCATTCCTGCTCGAGATGCAGATTGCGCGCGCCTTTGTGGCCGACCGGCTCGCCTTGATCGGCGATGCCGCGCATGTCGTGCATCCGCTGGCGGGGCAGGGGCTCAATATCGGCATGCGCGACGTCGCAGCGCTTGCCGAAACGGTGGTCGACGCCGGCCGGCTCGGCCTCGATATCGGCGCGGCGCCCAACCTTGAGCGCTATGAGCGCTGGCGGCGCTTCGACAGCGCCTCTTCGGCGGCGGTCATGGATGGGCTCAATCGCCTGTTCTCCAGCGACAACGCGCCGCTCCGCGCGCTGCGCGATCTCGGGCTCGGCATTGTCGAGCGGGCACCGGTGCTGAAGCGATTCCTCGTGAACGAGGCGGCCGGCGCCACCGGTTCCGTGCCCTCATTGTTGTTGGGCCAGCGAATCTAACGCGCGTCGAGCTTGCGTGCTTCCTCCGGCAGCATGATCGGGATGCCGTCGCGGATCGGGTAGGCGAGGCCGGCGGCCCTGCTGATCAACTCCTGCCGCTCGGCGTCATAGTCGAGTGAGGTCTTGGTCAGGGGACAGACCAGAATTTCCAAGAGCTTGGGGTCGAGGCGGCGCTCGCCGCGGTCGGGCGCGTCGGTCATGGATCGCTTCTCCTACCGTCATTGTAGCGAGGTTCCGGAGCCGTCGTCTCGCGCCGCAAGCTCCATCTCGGCGAGTGCGACCAGCGCCGCGGCGCGCGTACGCAAATCGATCGCCTCGAGCAGGCACTGCTTCTCCTCGGGTCCATAGGGCGACAGAATCGACAATGTGTTGACCAACCGCTCGGTGCTCGCATGGTTGATGCGATCCCAATCAGCGCTGAGGTTGTTGGCGATCAAGTAGCTCTTGAGCGTCGCGAGCAGAAGCGGCCGGTCGACGTCGTCCTCCCCGTGTCCGGCCACGAAATCCGTCGCATAGGGAGTGAAGTCCAACTGCGCAGTGCGGAATGGCGCTGGCTCGTCGAGTTCCTCGGCGATGACGAAGCGCGCGATCCCGGCAAGCGAGACGGTCACGCGGCCGTCGTCATTCTCGGTGAAGGAAGAGATGCGTCCCGCGCAACCAATCCGGCGCAAGGCAAAGGTCTTGCCGGGCGGCGACTCGGCGCTCCCCGCTTCCGCCGCCGGCTGCACCAAGCCGATCAGCCGGTCTCTCGCCAGCACATGATCGACCAGTGCAAGGTAGCGCGGCTCGAACATATTCAGCGTAAGCGATGCACGCGGCAGCAGGATAGCGCCGCGCAGCGGGAACAGCGGCAGCGCCCTTGGCATGTCCGCAACGTTGCGATAGCGGTCGGTCACCCCCAAGAGGACGTGCTCCTTGGCCGTTACGCGAAGAGCAGCGACGAGAGTCTCTGCCGGCCAGCCATGGTGGCCGGGTCGTGCCCGCCCCAAGCTTCGAACAGCTGCACCATCTGCTTCCGTGCGGCATCGTCGTTCCAGCCGCGATTCTTGGCGACAAGTGTCAGCAGCGCTTCGGCCGCGCCGCTCCGGTCGCCCTTTGCGTTCAGCGCCAGCGCCAGGTCGAAGCGGGCCTGCGCGTCGTTCGGATCGGCGGCGAGCTTAGCGCGAAGCGTCTCGACCTCGCCGGGACTCGGTGCCTTTCGCGCAAGTTCGAGCGCGGCGCGGGCACTTGCGACCGGCGCGCTTTCAGCCTTTGCCGGCGGCACCAGCGCCAGCGTTTGCTCCGCGCGTCCGAGATCGCCGGTCTTGATGTAGCACTTGACGAGGCCGGCAAGCGCCTGGGCGTTCTCGCGGTCCTGTTGCGTCACCTCGCCGAACAGCTGCGCGGCCGCGTTGACGTCTCCCGCGGCCAGCGCGGCTTCGGCAGCCTCGAGGTTGGCGTCGGCCGTGTCGTCAGCGGCATTGTCGCCGATCAGCCGCGCGATGAAGGCGTTGATGCGGGATTCGGGCAAGGCCCCCATGAAGCCGTCGACCGGCCGCCCGTCCTGGAAGGCGAACACCGACGGGATCGACTGCACGCCCATCTGGCCCGGGACCTGCGGATGCTCGTCGATATTGAGCTTGACCAGCCTGATCGCACCCTTGGCTGCGCGCACGGCCTTTTCCAGCACCGGCGTAAGCTGGCGGCAGGGGCCGCACCAGGGTGCCCAGAAATCGACTAACACCGGCACCTCGCGCGAGGCGTCGACCACGTCGCGCATGAAGTCCTTGGTAGTGGTGTTCTTGATGAGGTCGGTATCGGCTCCGCCGGCGCCGCCCTGGTTGAGGATCGGGGTGTCTACGCTCATGCTCCTTGCCCACGCTTACGCACCTCTGGCCCGTTCGGTTGGCCCCGCTACGGTGCCTGGAAGATGGGCTGGCCGGGGCCGTTTGGCAACCCGGTGGTGCTCTGCCGTCAGCCAAGATCCAACGCCAGCGGCGCGTGGCCGCAGGCCGCGATGAAGCGCAAGAGATCGCACGTTCCGATCCGCGTGGTGGCGGTGTTTTCCAGCGGATGGCAGTTGATCTCGGCAAATTCCATGAGCGCCTTGTCGACCACCACCGCTACTTCTGCTGCGGAAGCATTGATCAGCGCGAACGGCGTGACCGAGCCCGCCGTAACGCCGAGCACAGCTTTGAGCAGCTCGCCCTTACCGAAGCTGAAGCGTCCGGCGCCGAGCCGGGTGGCAAGCGCCTTGAGGTCGACCCGCGTATCGTCCTTGGCGACGACCAGGACCATGCGGCCCTCCTTGTTGATGAGGAACAGATTCTTGGTGCGCGCGCCGGGGAGGCTTGTACGCAGCGCGAAAGACTGCTCGACCGTGAACATGGGCTCGTGGTCGACCGTGGTCGCCGCAATTCCGAGCTCTTCCAGCCTGGCGAAAGGCGTCGCCCGATCAGCGGTCATGGCGTCCGGCACCCTTCTGGGCAGAGGTGGACATTCGGATTATGATCAACTAGATCATCTGGGCCCTGTCGAGGGTTGGATTGCGGGTGTAGCTCAGGGGTAGAGCACAACCTTGCCAAGGTTGGGGTCGAGGGTTCGAATCCCTTCGCCCGCTCCATTTTTCTCCACGCAGAAAAGCAAACGGCCCCTCAAGAGGGGCCGCTTTCGATTGGTCCGAGGGCCGAACCTGTTTGCCTTACCAAGGCCAGCCTGAGTAGCTGCGGCCAAAATTGCGCGGCGGCGCATAACCGTAATCATAGTTGGGACGCCGCACGGTCCGCTTTTTCTTCTTCTTGGGCCGCGGCTGCGAAATATCCCCATCCAGACTGGTGGTGGTGATCTTTGCCGGCGTGTCCTTGGCCCAGACCAGGAAATCGGCGCCCTTCGGCAAGGTCGCCGAATTGATCGCGACATCGCCGACGATCAGCGAAGAGCCGGGTGTAAGCCGCTCGGAGATCTTCTGGCGAACATCGTTCGGAATCTCCAGACGATCGAGCACGCCGGCCGGGTCGTCGCCTTGGACGCTGACCGCCATCCAACGCGTCTTGGTGTTACCCGGCTCGAACTTCATGGCGGTGAATAGATGCGTGCCTAGCGGCGTCTCTGGATCGCGGAAATTGACCGGAGCGTCGAACATGCGGCCGAACTCTTGCCGGACGAACAGATGCCCCGACGGCGGCTCGGTCTGGGCGCCGACCTCATAGACCTTCTTCACCAGGTCGTCGTTGAACGCGCCGGTCTCCGGCAGGTTGTTCGCCTTCTGGAACTCCTTGATGGCCGAGACCGAAGCCCTGCCGAGCGTGCCGTCGAATTCCTGCGGCATGAGGTAGCCCAGATCCGAGAGGATCCGCTGCACGCCGATGATCCGGTCGCGCTGCGTCCGCCGCGTCACGAGTATGCGCAATGGCGCCGTCGAGCGGGGCTCGGCCGCCTGAACGGCTGCAGCCTTGGTCCCGGCGCCGAGCTTCATGGCGATGATCGAGGGCTCCTCGTCAATCGTGCTGGCGGCCGGTTCGGGGAGGCTTGCTTCGGGCGTCGCCGCCGGTGTTTCGATCGGTGCGGGGGCCGGGGCAATCGGGGTCGCCTCGGCGACGACGCTCGCCGCGGCGATCGGCTCGGGTTCGGTTGCGGTGGGGGCAGGAACCGGTGTCTCAACTACGGTAGGAGCAGGCGTCTCGGATACGGCCGGAGCGGGCCTCTCAGCTGCGGCCGGAAGGGGATCCGCAGGGGCCGGTGGCGTCTCCGCAACGACTGGCGCGGCGAGGGCCGGGCTCGCCGGTGCTGCGGCCGTTGCAACCTTGACCGGAATGGGCGCGGGCATTGCAACAGGTGCAGCCGCTACGGCGGCAACGGCGTCGCCGCCGGTCAAAGGCCCGCCATCATCATCCAAAGCGTGGCCACTCGCGCTGGCCGCTTCGGTCGCACCGGTCCGATTGGCTTGCTTGGCGGTTTGGGCCGGCATGCCCTCGAACGGATCGATGGCATGGGCGCGCGTATCCTCGATTTGCGTCTCCATGCTCTCGCCGGCGACAGGCGGGACGATCTGGGCGGCCTTGGTTTGCGTGGACGCCGCCGCGACAGGGGTGCGAGCGGCGAGCGGAGCCTCGAATACGGTGGCTTTCACGCCGAGTGTCCGGTCGATGGTGACGCCGCCAATATCGGCCTTGGCAAGAATGATGGGGAGCGCGTTCTTGACCTCGGCAGGGGGCGTCTCGAGGCTCGACTGGCGCTGCGGGGGATGATCCTGACGCACCATCGCCGGGGCTTCCGGCGGCGGCAGCGGCTGGAACAGCTTGTCGTGCTCGATGATTTGAGGTGCGACGCTGTTACGCGCGACGACGACATGCTCGCCGACCGTCGTGACTTTGAACAGCTTGGGGGCGAACGAGAAGGGCAGGCGGATGCAGCCATGGCTGGCCGGATAGCCAGGCACCACCCCGGCATGGAGCGCCGTACCCGACCAGGTCATCCGCTGCATATAGGGCATCGGCGCGCCGCTATAGAGGTTCGAATGGTGCATCCTCTTCTTTTCGAGAATGCTGAACACGCCGGCCTTGGTTGCGTAGCCGCGCATGCCGGTAGAAACTTTCGAGCTCGTGACCAGGGTCGTGCCGCGATAGATATCGACCCTCTGGTTGTTCAGGGAAACCACGAGGGTCATCGGCTCGCCATTGGCGGGATCGGGAAGCGCTTCCTCGGCGGCTTTGGCCGAACCCTGGCGCTTCTTGGCTTCGGCAGGCAGAGAGGCGCCGACCGCCAGCACAAGTGCTGCGATGCCGACAAGGGTGAAGACTGCCGGCGAGAACTTTTGGGCAGCCTCAGCCGCCACATCCCTCAGACGCTCTGTACGCAACACACACGCTCCCCGTAGATGGTCAGACCCATAGGCGAGCCTCCCCCGTGTGAGTCCCCCGACTCAAGAATCACAGTAAAAGAGGCGTCCCTATTTGACCAGCAGAAGCCTTCTGATCTCCTAATGCGCCAAACCGCCAATGGTGCCCATCGGACGGCACGTTCGTCTTGGAAAAAGTTCCGCAACGCCTATGACTTAAGGCTGGGGAAAGCAGCAAACCCGGTCAAGCACAAAGACGGCGAACTGCGAATAAACTTCCCATTGTTCCATTCTCGCCACACTTCTCTGCCCGGTTCTACGCGGCGCGCGCTGCCAATTTCCCTTTAGGCCGCGCCCTTTCAATTCGCTCGCGCCTCGGACCATATTGTTCCGGCCCTCGGGCGCCTCGAGGAAAGCTCTTGCTTCGAACCGGGGCCCCCAATAAATCCGAGGCCCGACGTTGTTTCGGGTTCTGCAGGGGAGGCGATCATGCTGGTTTCGACGCATCCGCGGCGGCAGGTTGCCGTCCGCGCCGTTTGCTTGGGCTTCGCCGCGGCCATGCTCGCCGGTTGCGGCATCAACACCATTCCCACGTTACAGGAGCAGGCCAAGGCCGCCTGGAGCCAGGTCCTCAACCAGTATCAGCGCCGCGCGGACCTGATCCCCAATCTGGTCGAGACCGTGAAGGGCTTCGCCGAACAGGAGAGCAGCGTTCTCACCGAGGTGGTCGAAGCCCGCGCCAAGGCGACGCAAGTGCAGATTCCCCCCGACATCCTCACCAATCCAGAGGCGTTCCAGAAATTCCAGGAGGCGCAGAGCGGTCTTTCCGGTGCGCTTGGCCGCCTGCTCGTCGTGGTGGAGCGCTATCCGGACCTGAAGTCGAACCAGAACTTCCTGGCGCTCCAGTCCCAGCTTGAAGGCACCGAGAACCGTATCGCCATCGCCCGGCAGGACTACATCGCTGCCGTCAGGGACTATAATACCGAGCTTCGGACCATTCCAGGCCGCTGGTGGCGCGCGCTGATGTATCCGGATGCCGAGCCCATGCAGAACTTCACGGCGGCGGAAGGCACTGAGACCGTTCCGCCGGTAGAATTCTAGTTTCGGTGTAAGCATAGACTGGGGGGGGGGCGTAATGGCCGCTTTGCGGCGCTTCGGCGGTGTGGGTTTGGCCGCGGCGCTTGCGCTCTGGCTTTTGCCGCTCGCTGCTGCTCCGGTCTTTCCGGAATTGACCGGACGCGTGGTCGACGATGCCAATCTGCTGAGCTACCCCGAAGAGGTAGCCATCACCGCCGATCTCAAGGCGCTCGAGGACAAGAGCTCCGATCAGGTTGTCGTCGTCACCTTGCCATCGCTGCAAGGCTACAGCATCGAGGATTTCGGCTATCAACTCGGGCGCCATTGGGGCATCGGCACCGAACGCTTCGACAACGGCGTCATCCTGCTGGTCGCGCCCAACGAGCGGAAGGTGCGCATCGAGGTCGGCCGCGGACTAGAAGGCACCCTCACCGACGCGCTGTCCAAGATCATCATCGAGAACACCATCCTGCCCAGGTTCCGCGAGGGCGACTTTGCCGCCGGCATCAAGGACGGCGTGCGCGACGTCGTGCTCGTGCTCACCGGCGACGCGGCCGAGGTCGAGCAGCGCGGAAAGGGGCGCGCCGACGCCGACAATCCGACCATCGACTGGATCCTGATGATCCTCTGGCTGGCGATCTGGCTGTGGATCGCGTACAGCATCTGGCGCAGCGTGCGCCACGCCACGCGCACCAAACAGGGGCCGACGGGCTCGATCCTGATTCCCGGCACGACCTGGAGCGGAGGCGGCGGCAGCTGGAGCAGCGGAGGCAGCGGCGGTGGCTTCTCCGGCGGCGGCGGAAGTTTCGGCGGCGGCGGCGCATCGGGCGGATGGTAAGGCCGTGCTGAGCAATCCCTTCACGCCCGAGGACTATGCCGCCATCTCCGCTGCCATCACGCGCGCCGAGGCGAAGACCTGCGGCGAGATCGTGGTGGTGGTGGCGATTGCTTCCGACGGCTATCGCTCCTTCGGCGTGCTCTGGGCGGCGCTGCTTGCGCTCGCCGTGCCGATGCCGCTGATCTTCGCCACCAAATGGCCGGTCGAGATCATCTATCTGCTACAGCTCGCCGTGTTCTTCGTCTGCATCGTGCTGTTCCAATGGGAGCGGCTGCGCTATTCGCTCGTGCCGAAGGCGGTGAAGCGGGCCCGCGCCCATCAGCGCGCCGTCGAGCAGTTCATCGTCCAGAACATGCACACCACGCAGGGACGCACCGGCGTTCTGATCTACGCCTCGTTCGCCGAGCGCTTCGCCGAGGTGATCGCCGACGAAGGCATTTACCGCAAGGTACCGCCCTCGACCTGGGAGGACGTGGTCGGCGAGCTCACCAATCATCTCGCCAGCGGCAGCACCACCCAGGGTTTTGTGCGCGCCATCGAGCGCTGCGGCAAGATTCTCGCCAAGCACTTCCCGCCCGGCATGGCGAACCCGAACGAGCTGCCCAACCACCTGATCGTGCTTGATGCCTACGGGCGCCCCTAGCGCCGCTTCCGGCGACGCGAGCGAGCCGGCGGGACGTCGCGCGCTGCTCGGTTGGGTGCTGTTCGACTGGGCGTCGCAACCTTTCTACACCCTCGTCGTCGCCTTCCTGTTCGCGCCCTATTTCGTGAATGGTTTCGTCGCCGACCCGGCAAAAGGCGCCGCCCTGTGGGCCTATGCCACCGGCATCGCCGAATTGATCGCGGCGGCGCTTGCGCCGGTGCTCGGCGCTATCGCCGATGCCGGGCAGCCGCGCAAGCCGTGGATCGCCGGCTTCTCCGCGTTGCTGGTTGCGGGGCTGTGCGGCTTGTGGCTCGCTGTCCCGGGCCACACACATCTTGTCCCCGTGGTGCTGATCGCCTTCGGCCTCGCCACGATCGGCGCCGAGCTTGCCACCGTCTTCACCAATGCGATGATGACTTCGCTCGTCTCCGGCCGAAGGCTCGGCACTCTATCCGGCACAGGCTGGGCCGCGGGTTATGTCGGCGGGGTGGTCAGCCTGGTGCTGGTCGCAGGCCTGCTGGTCGCCGATCCCAACACCGGCAAGACGGTGCTCGGCCTTCCGCCGCTGCTGGCGCTCGATCCGGCGACGCGCGAAGGCGACCGCCTGGTCGGGCCGTTCTCGGCCGCTTGGTATCTCATCTTCGTCCTGCCGCTGTTTCTGTTCACGCCGGACCGCCGCGCCAAGCCGCTCGAAGCGCGCGCGGTCAGCGCAGGCCTCGCCCAGCTGCTGCGCTCGGTCAAGGATCTGGTCAGCAACCACGCGCAGGTCGCGCTGTTCCTGTTGGCGCGTATGCTCTATGCCGACGGGCTCGGCGCGGTGTTCGCCTTCGGCGGCATCTACGCGGCCTATGTGTTCGATTGGGGCGCCGCCGAGCTCGGCCTGTTCGGCATCGTTCTCACCATCGCCGGCACGATCGGCGCGGTGCTCGGCGGCCCGCTCGACGACCGCGCCGGATCCAAGCCGGTGATCGCCTTCACGCTCGTCCTGTTCATCGCCGCCGCGATCGGCGTGCTGTCGGTCGATCGGAGCCATGTCCTGTTCGTGGTGCCGGTCGAGGCCAAGCTTCCGGGCAGCGCGCCGTTCTCGTCGCCGGGCGAGCAGCTCTATCTCGCCTTCGCCATTCTGATCGGGCTCGCCTCCGGTCCAATCCAGGCCTCGAGCCGCACCATGCTGGCGCGCATGTGCCCGCCCGGCAAGATGACCGAATTCTTCGGCTTCTTCGCCTTCTCCGGCAAGATCACCGCGTTTGCCGCGCCGCTCGCCATCGGCGTCGTCACGCATGCCACCGGCAGCCAGCGCATCGGCATTGCAACGAGTCTCGTCTTTCTCCTCGCCGGCCTGCTGCTCCTGCTCCGCGTGAAGACCGAGTAGCTGACGCATGAAGCAAGGCGCATCATTCGCCGCCGAGGACGAGGGTCCAATACGGGCGGCCGCTCTTGTTCGTGGCCATCGCGATGCCGATCGCGGCCACGTTCTGACGCAGCAAATTGGTCCGGTGCCCTGAGCTTTGCGTCCAGAACTTGAGCATGTCGCCGAATGACTTGAACCCGGCGCCGACATTCTCGGAGGCGATCTTCGCCGGGTAGCCGGCGCGCCTGGCGCGAGCCTTCGCCGTCGACCCGTCGGAACCATAGTGACCGATCCGGCTGCGCCCGGCCTGTGCTTCGGATTGCGCGGCGGCCGCGCGGGCAAGACGCTCATCGAGCACGAGCGGCTTGCGGCCGTTCTCGGCGCGGTAGGCATTGATCGCCTCCAGCGCCGCTTCCGGATCGAGCGGCTCCACCGGCTTTGCCGCGTATTCCGGCGACACGAACGAGGAGGAGCAACCGCCAAACGGGTTCCACAAGCAGGGCAGGCGCAGCTCGGCAATCGCGGGCGTCGCCGCGAGGCTCAGTATGGCTATGACGATGGCTCGCCGCATCATCCCCGTCACCCGATTGCCGCCGGTTCGGCTCAACGATCTTAGCCGCGACCGGTTGCGGCGCTAAAGAGCAATTCTTTCGTTCCTGGAAACAAGTCGGGCGACCGGAATGCGGGCATACGCTTCCGTCGCCGCGGCGGCGCAACGTTATCGGCGTCCGGCTTATGTCCTTTCCGTAGGGTGGGCAAAGCGAAGCGTGCCGCGCCACGCGCCTGCACTAAGAAGCTATTTGCGGCGTCTTCGCAGCACCGGGCCCCGCTTTCCGTGACCGGCTATGGCCGGGCGGTCACTCAGCTCTGCCAGGGACTCCTAGTGGTCCCGGGGGGAGCCCCGATGCCGCCCGAGTTCCGGCTCTGCGTGAGCCGACCCGAGGGCGCCGCACCAAGTCCCGCCGTCACTAACGCCTCGCGAGAGCGCCCTCAGAAGGACGAGGTGGACAGAGCCTAGTGCCTCAGCGAGAGGCGGGGATAGAATCCGACTAAGCCCGCAGTCCAAGTCTGAACGTGCGTTCCACCGGTGAGATTCATGGTGGCCGGGGCAAGGTAACGACGAATGGCGTGCAACCATAGTCATGCGGCCGCATTGGCGCTAAAGTCGTAGTGCCGGGCACGACATTCTACGGAGATCGGGGGCTAGCATGAGAAAATTTGCAGTCGTTGCCGCCTTGTTTGCGACATGCCTCTTCGCGGCTTGCGAACAGCCTCAAGACTCGACTGAAGAAAAGACCCAAGAGCCAGCCGAGCAGCCCGCTGCCGAGAAGCCGGCGGCCGCGGAGCAGCCCGTGACCGAAGAGCCCGCGCCGGTGATCGAAGAAAAAGCGACAGAGGAGACCATCGTCGTCCCGCCCACCGTGTCGGAGGACGCGCCATCCGAGCCGTCCAAGGGCGAGCCGCCTTCGCCGTCGCAGCCGCAGCCGGTCTATCCCGACGGGCCGCCGGATGGCGCCGCGGAAGCCGAAGGCGCGATGCAGGCCGAGCAGCCGGCTTCGGTGATCGAGGAAGAGGCGGTGGAAGAGACCATCGTGGTCCCGCCCACCGTGTCGGAGGACGCGCCGTCCGAGCCGTCCAAGGGCGAGCCGCCTTCACCGTCGCAGCCGCAACCGGTCTATCCCGATGGGCCGCCCGAAGGGCTATAGGGCGCTAAGCCTCTAAGCCCATAGGCCGCGAGCGCCGGGGAAATGCCCCAGTGGATCGAAAAGCGCGGTTGTGCCATGATCCGGCCATGGACCTTGAAGAAGCGCGGAAGACGCTGTCGAAACGGGTCGCGTTCTCTCCGAAGCGGGTCGCGTTCCTTGGCGTCGCCGGTCTGTGCCTGGTCGCCGGCATTTTCCTGCGCTCGGGCTTGTTTTCCAGCGAGCCGGAAACGGACCAGAATGCTCCGGTTGCGGTTGCAGCGCCCCCGCCCCCCACAGTCGCGACCCAAGCGACTGAATCTGTGCCCAAGACCGAGTCCGTGCCCAAGACTGAGTCCGTCCCCGAGGCTCCACCTCCCGCACAGGAAACCGCGACGGCGCCGAACGAACCTGCCGAACCGGCTGGCGGGGCAGTCGAACAGGCCGGGCAAGCCGGCGAGGCCGTCGAACAGGAACCGGCCGGGCAGGCAGTCGAACAGGCTCAACCGGCCGGTGCGGCGGCTGGCGCCGAGCAGCCCGAGGTTCCGGGATCGGGCATGATCCTGGTGGCCAGGCAGCCTGTCGCCATGCTGGCGAGCCCGTCCGCCGATTCGCCCGCTATGTATGGCTTTCCGGCCGGCCGGCCGTTCCGCGTGATCGGCCGCGAGGGGAACTTTGCCAAAATCCAGGACTTACGAAGCGGTGCGAGCGGCTGGATCGACGAGGCCGCGCTCGCGCCGCCACCGCGCGTCCCTTCCGTATCGGCCCCGCCTCAGCCACAGCCTGCCGGCCGAACGCCCGCAACGCGGTCGGCCGATCCGAAGCCGAAACCAGCCAAGAAGGGCGGTCAGGTCACTGCCGACTCCAAGCCTGCCGCGGAACCCGATCAGTCTCAATCGCGCCAGCGCCCCGACGCCCTATTCGGTCGCCGCGGCTTCTTCGGTGGCCTCTTCGGCGGCGGCAACTAACCTGCCTGAAGTTTGATTGCGCCAGCGATACCGCGACTAGCGCAGCCCTATGCTGAACCATGAAACAGAAAGACGCAGCGACTCCGCCCGGCGCGACCTCATTGGACGAGATCGCCGTGTTCCAGGCCTATGTCGACCTGATCAATTCGGAGCGCGAAACGCTGTGGGCGCGGCACAACGCTTTGTTGCTCGCCAACTCGCTGATCATCGGCGCGCTCGCCATCAGCCCCGCGGCGCTGTGGGATAAGAAATGGGCGGCGCTCGCCATGCTGAGCGCGGGGCTGCTCGTCAGCGCCGCGTGGATCGGCCTCACCGTGCTGGCCTGGTGGTCGATCAAGCGTCACGCCGAGTTAGCCGGGACCTTCGCCGCGTCCTGCTTCAGCCACCTGCCGAACCCGTTCACGGAAACCATCTCGAACCGCGCCCAAGCGCGGATGCACCGGCTCGTGCTGATGGTGATCGCGGTATTCATGCTGATGTATGTCGGGCTCGCCGTCATACGCCTCTCGTGAGGCCGGGCGCCTTCGGACTTGCGTCCGCCGGACGAGTGACCGGCAGCGCTAATGCCGGAAATGCCGCGTGCCGGTGAACACCATGGCGAGGCCGGCTTCATCGGCGGCGGCGATCACCTCGTCGTCGCGCAGCGACCCACCCGGCTGGATCACAGCGGTGGCGCCCGCCTCAGCGATGACTTTCAGCCCGTCGGCGAAGGGGAAGAAGGCGTCGGACGCCGCCACCGCGCCTTGGGTGAGGCTTGCGCTTAGCCCTTGCGCGCGCGCCGCTTCAGCCGCCTTCCACGCCGCCATGCGCGCCGCGTCGACGCGGCTCATCTGTCCCGCGCCGATGCCGACCGTGGCGCCGCCCTTCGCATAGACGATGGCGTTCGACTTGACGTGCTTCGCCACGGTGAAGGCGAACAGCAGATCGGCGAGCTCGGCCTTGGTCGGCTTGCGCTTGGTGACGACTTTCAGCTCTCCGGCGACACCGTTGTCGCGCGACTGCGCCAGGAAGCCACCCCCGAGCGAGCGGAAGGTGAGCCCGGTAGCCGTCGGGTCTGGCAGCCCGCCGGCAAGCAGCAGACGCAGCGTCTTCTTCTCGGCGACGATCGCCTTGGCCTCGTCGCTCGCATCCGGCGCGACGATCACCTCGGTGAAGATCTTGACGATCTCGCGCGCGGCCTCGTCGTCCAGCGCGCGGTTCGCCGCGACGATGCCGCCGAAGGCGCTGACCGGATCGCAGGCCAGCGCCTTGGCATAGGCCTCCGCCAACGTGTCGCCGGTCGCCACGCCACAAGGGTTGGCGTGTTTGACGATGGCGATGACCGCGCTCGCGGCGGGATCGAACTCGGCGACCAGCTCATAGGCCGCGTCGGTGTCGTTGAGATTGTTGTAGGAGAGCTCCTTGCCCTGCACTTGGCGGGCGGTGGCGACGCCGAAGCGCTTCTCGCCTGAGCGGTAGAAGGCGGCCCATTGCTGCGGGTTCTCGCCATAGCGCAGCGTCTCGGCCAGTGTCCCAGAGATCGTCATCGTCCTGGGTGCCGTCTCTCCAGTCTGTCCGGCGAACCACGCGCCGATCGCCGCGTCATATTGCGCGGTGCGGGCGAAGGCGCGCCCGGCGAGCGCCTGGCGCAATTCGAGCGTGGTCGCGCCGCCATGAGCGTCCATCTCGGCAAGCACGCCGGCGTAGTCCGCTGGGTCGACGATCACCGTCACGCTCGCATGGTTCTTGGCCGCGGCGCGGATCATCGCCGGGCCGCCGATGTCGATATTCTCGATTGCGGTGGGAAAATCGGCGCCGCCGGCGACGGTCTGCTCGAACGGATAGAGATTGGCGGCCAGCAGGTCGATCGGATGGATCGAATGATCGGCGAGCGCCTTCAGATGCGCCTCGTTCTCGCGCACCGCCAGCAGCCCGCCATGGATCTTCGGGTGCAAGGTCTTGACCCGCCCGTCCAGCATCTCCGGCAGGCCGGTGATCTCGGCGACGTCGGTCACCTCGATGCCCGCCTCGCGCAGCAGCTTCGCCGTGCCGCCGGTCGAGACGATCTCCACGCCGTGCCGGCGCAGAGCGCGAGCGAATTCGGCAAGACCGGTCTTGTCGCTCACCGAGAGGAGCGCGCGGGCAATCTTTCGCCTGTCCATCGATCCTAGGCTGCTTCCGGCGCGGCGTCGTTCGGATCGACCAGCTGTCCGCCGCCGCCGCCTTCGGCCATGCGCTCGATGTTCCACACGATGCGGACCTCGCTCGCCTCGCCCATCATGCCGCCAAGCACGACCTGCGAGCTCGGCTGCGGCCCCCGCGCGTCGGCGAGGAAGAAGCTCTCCTCGATCCTGGTCTCGGGCGCGTTCGAGCTGATCTTCCACGTCTCGCCGTTGCGCAATTTGAGCATGACGCCGTCGCCGCCAAGCTCGGCCCGGACGCTCGGATGCAGATGAAAGCGGATGGCGTATTCGCCGCCGATCATTCCGCCGTCCGGGCTCTTCAGGCCGCCGGGCGCCGAGAGCTTGTCCTCGCTGGAGATGAGGCCCCCGGTCGGTGCGATCAGCATTTGCCGCGCATGGCTGACGCCGAAATGCGGCACGTAGCCCTCATGCGAACCCTTGATCCTGAGATTGTCGCCCTGATCGGCGAACGCGGCCTGCGCGTTGAGCGGACCGGTCAGCGGCGAATCGAGCGCGATCGTGCCGCCGTTGTTTCCCGCGGCGGTGAACTCGGCCGAGGAGGACTCCTCGAAGCTGAGCGTCGAGTGCGCCGGAGTGGAGCGGGCATAGGGGCGCCACGCGTCGTGATCGAGCGACGGCGACCCGCAATTGACGATGATCGGGCAATCCGCAGAGCTCAACTCGAAGGAGAAGAAGCCCGCATGCGCCGTGCTGCTGAGCGAAGGCGCCGGCGCCGGACCGATATCGCAGATCAGTACGATCGGCCCGCATTGCAGCCGCACGTAGCCCGAGTTCGTCGCCGCGCGCACCGGCTTTCCCTCGACGTCGTCATAGGCGAGCACGGTGGCGAGCGCATCGGTCTGGGTGGGACCCGCGCCGTTGAAGCGGGCGAGCGTGCCGTCGCCGGTGCGGAAGAAACGGAGCATCGGCATGATGCGATCGATGGCGTCGGTCAGCTCCTTCGGCGGCGCGCGGTCGCGCGCCACGAAGCATTGCCTGAGCGGCAGGAGATCGAGCAGCAGCTCGACCAGCGCGTCCGGATTGCGCGAGATGTGGCCGCCGTCGGTCAGGATCTGCCGCTCGAGCTCCTTGCAGAACGGGCGCGCATAGCGCTCGACCACCGCCTGCTGCTCGGCGATGCAGAGTCCCGCATAGATCAGCGCCATCAGCGCGACCAGCCGCGGCACGCCGTCCGTCGCGTCGCGATAGCTCGCCGATAGATAGCGAAGCTGCGAGGTGAGGGCCTTGAGGAAGATCTCGTAAGCCTGCGGCTCGCCCGAATCCAGGATCAGCACGGAGTTGGAGAGCCAGGAGATCACCCGGCGGCCGACGATCTCGGGCTGCCAGGCCAGCGGATGGATCGAGCGCTTGAGTGTGATGAAATCGTTGACCAGCGCCTTGGCCTGCTCGCGCGACAACTCGCTGTCGGCGGCGCGCAGATGCCGGAGCCAGCCGAAGCCGTAAAGCTCGCGCGCCCATCCTTCCGACGGCGGCGCGATCTCGAACGGCGATTCCGCTTCGACTTCGGCGAGGCGCCCGGCCAAGCCGAAATGTCCGTTATAGAGTTCGGTGGCGAAGCTCGGATCGGCGGTCCTGAGCTCCTGCGGCGCAAGCAGGAGCTGCTCGGCCTGGGTGCCGGGATAGGAGATGCTCGCCATGCTGGACAGCATGAAGCGGCGGAAAGCCCCCGGACCGCCCAGCCGCGTGACCGGAACGCGTGCGCCGCGCTCGAAGGGCTGAGAGTCAGCCGCCATGCCGTGTTGTCTCCAAGCTGCCGTCCGCGCCGCTTCCCCGACACGAAGGCCTCCCCGTGCACCCTGAGGCCCGCATTGTCAGGCGGCGGCGGTTTCCGATCAAGCCCGATACGCGCCACGCTTAACCTGAATGGACGAGTCGTGTGGCAAAAAAGCCGTCCATGCCGCTCCATTCCGGGCTATCGAGCTTGAGTTCGTAGGGAAAAGTCCGCAAGGCCCCGGATGGTTCGATCCAGTCCTTCTGGCCGAAAAGGTCCCCCGGCGAGATGGCGTCGAGGCGGAAAGCCTCGTTTCGCGCGAGAAAAGCTGCAATTTGCGCCTCACCCTCCTCAGGCTCCAGCGAACAGGTCGAATAGACCAGCCTGCCACCCGGCGTGACCAGCTTCGCGGCGTTGTCGAGCAGCCGCTCCTGGAGACCGGCAAGCGCCGCGATGTCCTTGGCCGATTTGGTATAGGGGATGTCCGGATGGCGGCGGATGGTGCCGGTCGAGGAACATGGCGCGTCGAGCAGCACCGCATCGAAGCGTTCGCTAGGCTGCCAATTGGTGGCGTCCGCATGCACGCGCTCGGCGTCAAGGCCGAGCCGCGCGAGGTTCTCGGCAACGAGGGCGAGCCGGGTCCGGGAGCTGTCCACCGCGACCACCGCGGCCCCGGCCAGCGCGAGCTGCGCCGTCTTGCCGCCAGGCGCCGCGCAGAGATCCGCCACGCGTTTGCCGGCCACGTCGCCGAGCAGCCGCGCGGGGAGCGACGCGGCGATGTCCTGCACCCACCATGCGCCCTCGGCAAAACCGGGCAGCGCGTCGATGCGTCCCTTCGGCACTAGGCGCACGCTGCCGCCCGGCAGCACGCGGCCCGAGAGCTGCTCGGCCCATAGCGCCGGATCGCTTTTCACGGTGAGGTCGAGCGGCGGCTCGACCAGATGCGCCGCCCCGATCTCTCTCGCGCGCGTCTCGCCCCAATACGCGACCCATCGATCCCACAGCCAGTCGGGCGTGTTGATCCGCGCGGCATCGAGGCTCGCGGCGATCTTCACTCCGTCGCCCGCCACGCGACGCAGCACGGCGTTTACCAGCCTGTCGTAGCGCTTGGCGCGCGGGTCGTATTGCGCAAGCGTCACCGCGAGATCGATCGCCGCATGCGGCGGCGTGTTGAGGAAGACGAGCTGCGCCGCCGCCGACAGCAGGATTGGATAGAGCGTGCCGGATTTCTCTGGCATGCCGCGCTCGAGAAACGCGCCGAGCACATGATCGAGTTGGCCCTTGCGCCTGAGGCTTGCCGCGACGATGGCGCGGGTCAGCGCGCGGTCGCGCGCCGGCAGGTCGAACATGATGCCCTTGTCGAGCGAGCGGCCGAGAATGTCGTCGAGCGGCTGCTTCTTCTGCAGCACCGCGGCCAGCACCTCGGCCGCGGCGCGTCGCGCCGGCAGCCCTACCTGCGCGTCGCGCGCCCGCGCTCTCGCCCGCGCTTCCTTGTTGGCGGCAATCATGGTCGGTTGTGCTCGAATGCCTTGGCTGGCCTAGCCCCAAGGACCACGCCCGGCGACGCGCCGCTCGGCCCATGGCCCTGATTCCTCGGCGCCTGTGCCGGGCGTGCCGTGCTCGCCCATCGCTTGCGCGAGCGCCTGGAGCCGCGCCACCCGGTTCTCCACGGCGGGATGCGTCGAGAACAGATTGTCCATGCGCAAGCCGGACAGCGGGTTCACGATGAAGAGATGCGCCGAAGCCGGATTGCGCTCGGCTTCCATGTTGGGGATGCGGTCCGCGGCGCCAGAGATCTTCTGCAACGCCGACGCGAGCGACATCGGGTCGCGCGAAATCTCGGCGCCCACCCGATCCGCCTCGAATTCGCGCGTTCGGCTGATGGCCATCTGCACGATTCCGGCGGCAAGCGGCGCCAGCACGACGAGCAGGATCGAGCCGATCATCCCCATGCCGTTGTTGTTACCGCGGCCGGCGAAGAGCGCCATATTGGCGAGCATCGAGATGGCGCCGGCGATCGTCGCGGTCACGGTCATGAGCAACGTGTCGCGGTTCTTGATATGGGCGAGCTCGTGCGCGATCACGCCGGCGACCTCGTCCTTGTTCACGAGCTGCATCAGCCCGGTCGTGACCGCGACCGCCCCGTTCTGCGGATTGCGGCCCGTGGCGAAGGCGTTCGGCTGCGGGTTCTCCATGATGAAGAGGCGCGGCATCGGCAGGTCCGCCGCGGCGGCGAGTTCCCGCGTCATGGCATATAGCTCGGGCGCCGAGCGCTCGTCGACCTGGCGCGCGCCATACATGCGCAGCACCATCTTGTCGGAGTTCCACCAGGCGAACAGGTTCATGCCGGCGGCGGCGAGAAGGGCGACGATCATGCCGCCTTGGCCGCCGATGAGATAGCCGATGCCCATGAACAGCGCGGTCATGGCTGCCAGCAGAATGGCGGTGCGGAAATAGCTCATGGTGCCTCCTCGCAAGGTGCTTGGGTGGGGCGCAAAGGCCCGTTTCTCAAGGCCTTAAATATGGAGACCCTGGAGCCGGCGACAAGGCTTTTACCGGCCGCCTAATGTACCCGAAGGCGCAGCAAAAAACTCAAGACGGCGCGCCCCAGAGCTTCAAGGCGCATTGTCCCGCGATCTGGCGGAAATCGTCGTCAGCCGAGAGCATGGTTAAGTCGTGGCGAAGGCAGATCTGCGCGAGGAGCGCATCGATCGTTCCAGCTTGGACACCGCCGCGCCGGCACCGATTGCGCAAGGCTGCGGCGTCTATGTGATCTTCACGATCTGGCACGACGAGAGGAATCGCGGTGAAACGACTCAAGATCTGAACCTGCGCTTTGGGGCCCGAGAAGCCTTGCAGCAGTTCCTGCAGGACCAAGCCAGTGGTAAGGATCAGTTCGCCACCCTCGATGGCCCGGATAAGAGCCTGCACTTCGTCCGCCGAGGACGGGGGCTCTCGCCGAAAGGCGAGCGACCAGACGCTCGTATCGACGAAGAGGCTCACTCGCGGCTGCGCTCTGCTTTGTAGTCATAATCTGCATGCCAATCGAGCTTGCCCATCAAGTCGAGGAGGCGTTTCTGCCGCCTGCGGGCAACGAATTCCTCCAGAGCCTTGGTGACGGCCGCCTTCTTCGTCCGCTCGCCGCTCAGCTCAAGCGCGAGCTCGATCAATTCAGGGTCGAGCGAAAGGTTGGTTGCCATGTGTGAACCTCCACACAAAGATTGACACAGCCAAGCGGAGGAGACAAGCCCGGTTAGTTTCCCTTCCGGTTACCTTAACGCTTCCTCAAGGGCTGCCCGCGCATGATCGACGCCGGGTCAGATCTTCGGGAGTAGCCTCGCCATGTCAGCCGTTATTGAAGCCCGCGCCGCTAAATCCTCAAACCGTGCCGAGCCAACGCCCTTCGGCGTCGGGGAAATCGCGCTCACGCCGGCCCAGAAACGGTTGATCCGCGAGAGCTTCGTGCGGCTGGAGCCTGCCCTCGACCTGGTCGGCCAGCTCTTCTATCTCAAGCTCTACCGGCTCGATCCGTCGTTTCGCGCCCGCTTCGGCCGCGATCACAAGGCGCTGGGGCGCAAATTCATGGCCGCGGCCAAGCTCACGGTCATCTCGCTCAACTACGAGGATGGCCTGGCGCCGACGCTCAAGCTGCTTGGCGTGCGTCAGCGTCAGCTCGGCATGAAGGTGCGCGACTACCGGATGATGTCGAAGGCCTGGATGTGGACGCTCGAACGCTCGCTCGAGAAGACCCTGACCCGCCAAACCAAGGACGCCTGGATCGTTCTGCTCGGCCAGGTCACGCGCGTGCTGAGCGGCAGCGACGCGGCCCTATTGCGCAGCGTCAGCTGAGTTCACCAGCTTCACCGACAAGGCGCCTTGCTTGTCGACCAGGATCTCCACGTCCTGGCCTGGCTCGAGCACCTGCGTTTTGCCGTCGACGGTGAGCTGGTCGGCACCGACCACGATCTCGTGGCCGTCGACCACCACCTTGACGCCGTCGGCCAGCGATTCCTGCGTCATGCTCTTGTAGTGGCCGCCCACGGTCACGGTGCGGTTGCCGACCGTCATCGACATGGTCTGCGTGACCGAGCCATCGTCCGGCGTCCAATAGCCCGCCACCAGCACGAGCGCGACCAGCAGCGCGGAAACGATGCCGAGACCGATCAGAATGCGCTTTGCCCAACTCATGGCTTGTCCCCCCTTAAGCGGATTTCCGGTTCTGCCGGTTCTCGATGAGATCGGCAACCACCGATGGATCGGCGAGCGTTGAGGTGTCACCGAGTTGGCCGTAATCATCCTCGGCGATCTTGCGCAGGATGCGGCGCATGATCTTGCCCGAGCGCGTCTTGGGTAGGCCGGGGGCGAACTGGATCAGGTCCGGCGAGGCGATCGGTCCGATCTCCTTGCGCACCCAGTCGCGCAGCTCGGTTTTGAGCGCGTCGGTCGAGGCCTCGCCCGCCATCAAGCTTACATAGCAATAAATGCCCTGCCCCTTGACGTCGTGCGGATAGCCGACCACCGCGGCCTCCGACACCTTAGGATGGGCGACCAGCGCGGACTCGACTTCCGCCGTACCCATGCGGTGCCCGGCGACGTTGATCACGTCGTCGACGCGCCCGGTGATCCAGTAATAGCCGTCCTCGTCGCGGCGGCAGCCGTCGCCGGTGAAATACATGCCCTTGTAGGCGGAGAAATAGGTTTCCACGAAGCGCTTGTGGTCGCCATAGATGGTGCGCATCATGCCCGGCCAGGCGTCGAGGATGACGAGATTGCCGGAGGCCTCGCCCTCGAGCAGATTGCCTTCATTGTCGACCAAGGCCGGCTGCACGCCGAAAAAGGGCAGGGTCGCCGAACCGGGCTTGAGCTTGGTCGCGCCCGGCAGCGGCGTGATGAGGATGCCGCCGGTCTCGGTCTGCCACCACGTATCCACGATCGGGCAGCGCTTCTCGCCGACCACGTGATAGTACCACTCCCAAGCTTCCGGGTTGATCGGCTCGCCCACGGTGCCGAGCAGCTTGAGCGACTTGCGGCTGGTGCGCTTGACGTAATCTTCGCCGAGGCCCATCAGCGCCCGGATCGCGGTTGGCGCGGTATAGAAGATGTCGACCATGTGCTTGTCGACCACCTGCCAGAAACGCGACGCGTCTGGATAGTTCGGCACGCCCTCGAACATCAGCGTAGTGGCGCCGTTGGCGAGCGGCCCGTAGACGATATAAGAATGGCCGGTCACCCAGCCGACATCGGCGGTGCACCAGTAAATGTCGCCTTCGTGATAGTCGAACACGTATTGATGCGTCGCCGAGGCGAATACGAGATAGCCGCCTGAAGTGTGCAGCACGCCTTTCGGCTGACCCGTCGAGCCCGAGGTGTAGAGGATGAACAGCGGATCCTCGGCGTTCATCTCGGCCGGCGGGCAGTCGGTGCCCGCCTTGGCCATCGCCTCGTCGAACCAGAGATCGCGCCCTGGCGTCCAGGGCACGTCCGCGCCGGTACGTTTGACCACGAGCACCTTATCGACCCCGCCAGTTTTCTTGATGGCGGCGTCGGCGTTGACCTTGAGCGGGACCACGCGGCCGCCGCGCAAGCCTTCATCGGCGGTAATCAGGAATTTCGAGGCGCAATCCTCGATGCGGCCGGCAAGCGAGTCCGGCGAGAACCCGCCGAACACCACGGAATGGATCGCACCGATCCGCGCGCAGGCGAGCATGGCGTAGGCAGCCTCCGGGATCATCGGCAGATAGATGGTGACCCGGTCGCCGCGCTTGACCCCGTTGGCCTTCAGCACGTTGGCCAGCCGGCAGACCTGCTCATGCAGCTCGCGATAGGTGATGTGCCGCGCTTCTGTCGCGGGGTCGTCCGGCTCCCAGATGATGGCGACCTGCTCGCCGCGCTTCTTCAGATGGCGGTCGATGCAGTTGGCGGCGACGTTGAGGCTGCCGTCCTCGAACCATTTGATCGAGATGTCGGGAAAGGCGAAGGACGTGTTCTTGACGATCGTGTAGGGCTTGATCCAGTCGAGGCGCTTGGCGTCCTTGCCCCAGAACTTCTCGGGCTTGGCGACGCTCTTGCGATAGAGCTTCTGGTACTCGTCCTTGTCGATAAAGGCGCGTTCTTTCCATTTCTTCGGGACCTTCACGGCCTCGAGTTTGTAATGCTTGTGCTCGGCCATCGGCCAAACTCCTCCCTACGCGACACGCGCGCCATTATGACTGGCGCTTTCTCTCGCTACCGTAGCGTGGTCCGCTAGACTCCGAAAGCGCCGATGATCGCGCCCATCAGCGCCAGCACGCCGAGCCAATTGCCGACATCCACCAAGGTGACGGCGGCCGGTTTGTTCTGGAACGCCTGATTCACCGCCGTCGTCGTCAGCACGAAGCCGGCCCAGACGAAAAACGCGGCCATCACGCCGCCTTTGACGCTGACATTGGCGAGATGGCCCATCAGGCCAGCGAGCATCCAGGACATCAGCAGATAGGCGACCGCGGCTATAGTGTAGGGAACCACCTCCGGCGCCCATTTGGCCCTCTCGGCCGCTCCCCGCGCCGAGATTTGATTGAGAGCCGCATACCAGAGCGAGCTAAAGGCGTAGGCCGCCGCCGCGGCGACCACGACGGCGAGATAGTTGACGGGAATCTCCATGGCGTCTCCCCTTGTCCTGTCACGAGGCTTGCGGCGGCTTGGCGAGGCCGCCGAGTTTGCAGATCATACTCCATTCCTGCGGCGAGACGGGCTGCACCGAAAGCCGCGACACCCGCGCCAGCACCATGTCCTTTAGCCTGGGATTGGCCTTAATGTCGGCCAGGCTCACGGGCTGCGGCAGGTCGGCGACGGCCGCCACGTCGACGCAGTCCCATTGGCCGGTCGGATCGGTCGAGTCGGGATGCGCTTCCTTCACCACCTCGACGATGCCGACCACGGCCTTCTCCTCGCCGGAGTGATAGAAGAAGGCGAGGTCGCCCTTGCGCATCGCGCGCATATTGTTGCGCGCCTGGAAGTTGCGCACCCCGTCCCACTCCGCGCCTTTGCGCCCGGTTTTCTTCTGCTGGTCCCACGACCAGCTCTCGGGCTCGGATTTCATCAGCCAATAGGCCATGGCTTCATGCGTGGCCTTGCGGCTCACGCCTCCCGGTCAGGCTTGTTGATGACCCACAGCCACGGCCTGATCTCGACCGATGCGAACAGCCCAGCCTTGGCAAAGGGATCGCCGGAGGCGATCGCCCGCGCCGCGTCGAGCGACGGCGCCTCGACCACGATCAGGCTGCCGCACATGGTCCTGTCGTCCTCCTCGAGGAACGGCCCGGCGAACATCAGCGCGTCACCGAGGCTCTCGAGATAGGCGACATGCTCCGGCCGGTGCGCCAAGCGAATGGCGAGGCCGTCGGGCTTGTCGGTGCAGATCAGCGCGTAGAGCATCGGTTCTCCTTAGACTTCGGCCCTGAGCGGGCGAGCGAGCAGCGCCTCGATCGCCTGATCGACCGTGGTGAGCCCCGAGATCACCGCATGCACGGCTTGCGCGATCGGCATGTCGATGCCGCGCGAAACCGCCATCTCGACCAGCGCGCTCGCGGTATAGACGCCTTCCGTCACGCTCTGCCGCCGGCCCAGCACCGCGTCGAGGCGTTTGCCCTTGCCGAGCTCTATGCCGAGCGACATGTTGCGCGATTGCGCGCTGCCGCACGTAAGCACGAGGTCGCCGAGTCCCGACAGCCCAGCCAGGGTCTCGCGGCGCGCCCCGAGCGCCGCCCCGAACCGCGCCATCTCGGCGAAGCTGCGTGTGACCAGCGCGGCATGCGCGCTCGCGCCGAATTGCTTGCCGGCTACGATGCCGGCGGCGATGGCATAGACATTCTTCATCGCGCCGCCGATCTCGGCGCCGATCATGTCGCCGCTCCAATAGCAGCGGAACGGCGAGTGGCTGAGCGCGTAGGAAAGCGCCCGACCAAGCCGCTCCTCGGCCGTGGCGAGAGTGACCGCGGCGGGCAGGCCGCGCGCCACCTCCGCGGCGAAGCTCGGGCCGGACAGCACCGCGATCTCGACGGACGGCGCCGCCTCGGCGATGACTTGCGACAAGAGCTTGCCGCTCGATTGCTCGATGCCCTTGGAGCAGAGCACCAGCGGCTGGCGCTCCTTCAGGTAGGGTGCGAGTTCGCCTGCGATCTTGCGCATATGCTGCGCCGGCGTCGCGAGCAGCAGAAGATCGCAATTGGCGACTTCGTTGAGCCGCGCCGTCGCCTCGACCGCCCTGTCGATGGAGATGCCGGGGAGATAGACCTCGTTGCGATGCCGCTCGTTGATGTCGGCGAGCGTCTCCGGCTCATAGGCCCAGATCAGCACGTCGCGGCCAGCGCGCCGCGAGGTGATGGCAAGCGCGGTTCCCCAGGCGCCCGCGCCAACAATGCCGACCGATTGCAGCGCCATGCTGTGTCCAAAATCCGTAGGGTGGGCAAGGCAAAGCGTGCCCATCGCCCATATTCAATGGCGCGGTGGGCATCGGCAAGTGCCGATCCCTACCCTGCGCTCAAGCCTTGACCCCGGCGCCGATCGCCGGCGGCGCGTCCGGGTCGAGCGGCCAGCGTGCCCTGGCCGGGGCCGACAAATCGTCGGTCAAGCCGCGCGCCAGCCGCTCCGCGCCGGCCCAGGCGATCATCGCGGCATTGTCGGTGCAAAGCGCGGGCGGCGGGACCACCAAGCGGAAGCCATGCGCGCGTGTCACCTCTTCCAGCGCCGTCTTGAGGCGCGTGTTGGCGGCGACCCCGCCGGCCACCACCAGCGCCTTCTGCGCGCCGGGTCCAAGCCGCTCGCTGCAGATCTCGAAGGCGCGCGCCGTCCTATCCTTGACGATGTCGGCGACCGCCTCCTGGAAGCTCGCGCAGAGATCGGCGACGTCTTGCTCGCCCAACGGTGCGCGTGCCTGGGCCGCATGGCGGAGCGCCGTTTTGAGCCCAGCCAGCGAGAAGTGCGGCTCGGGCCGGCCGAGCATCGGGCGGGGCAGGGGGATTGCCGCCTGGCCGCGTGCCGCCGCGCGCTCCACCTCGGGGCCACCCGGATAACCGAGCCCGAGCAACTTGGCCGCCTTGTCGAATGCTTCGCCCAGCGCATCGTCGAGCGTCGTGCCGAGCCGCTCGTAATCGCCGACCTCCTTGACGATGAGCAGCTGCGTGTGTCCGCCCGAGACGAGCAGCAGCAAATACGGAAAGCCGAGCCCCTCGGTCAGTCCCGCGGTCAGCGCATGGGCTTCCAGATGGTTGACCGCGACGAACGGCACGCCGGCCGCGAGCGCGATGGCCTTCGCCGTCGTCACACCGACAATCAAGCCGCCAACCAGCCCGGGACCCGCGGCGGCGGCGACAGCGTCGATATGGTCGAAGCCGAGCCCGGCCTCGGCCATCGCCTGCTTGATCGCGGCATCCAGCAACTCGACATGGGCGCGCGCGGCGATCTCCGGGACGACGCCGCCATAGGCCGCGTGCAGGTCGAGCTGCGAGCGCACCACGTTGGCCAGAATCGCGCCGCGCCCATCCGCCGTGCGCCGCACGACGGCGGCCGCGGTCTCATCGCAGCTCGTCTCGATGCCGAGCACGGTCAGGGATGTGTTGGGGCGGCCGGTCACCATGGAGCTTTCTATAGCCTGAACGGCGCTCGATTGAAGGGAAAGGCGAAAGGGGCCATTAATGGCCCAGCGAGATTGAAACGATAGGAGACCAGCAATTTGCCTGGGAGCCCCATCCTGATCGGCACGCGCGGCAGCCCTCTTGCCCTGTGGCAGGCGCGGTATGTCTGGACGCGACTGCTCGAGACGAACGGCCTCGGCGAAGGCGCTGCAGGCCTGAGCGTCATCACCACCTCGGGCGACCGTATCAAGGACAAGCCGTTGCGCGAGTTCGGCGGCAAGGGCCTGTTCACCAAGGAGCTCGACGAGGCGCTGCTGCGCGGCGATATCGACCTTGCAGTGCATTCGATGAAGGATTTGCCGACTGAGCTTCCGGGCGGCATTTGCATTGGCGCGGTGCTGCCGCGCGCCGATATGCGCGACGCCTTCATCAGCGCCAGGGCGCCGTCGCTTGCCGAGCTTCCGCCGGACGCGGTCGTCGGCACGTCGTCCTTGCGGCGTGCGGCGCAGGTGAAGCGGCATCGCCCCGACCTTCGCGTCGTCGACTTCCGCGGCAATGTCGAGACCAGGCTGAAGAAGCTCGCAGAGGGACAGGCCGATGCGACCCTGCTCGCCCTCGCGGGTCTGGAGCGGCTTGGACTTGCATCGCACGCGACCGCAATCCTATCCACCAAGGAAATGCTGCCGGCGGTGGCGCAAGGCGCCATCGGCGTGGCCTGCCGCGAAAGCGATGCCAAGACCCACGCGCTGCTTGCGCCGCTGAACGATGCGGCGTCGGCGACCGTCATCGCTTGCGAGCGAAGCTTCCTCGCCCGCCTCGACGGCTCCTGCAAGACGCCGATCGCCGGCCTCGCCGAGATCGACGGCGGCACGCTGCGCTTTCGCGGCCTGATTCTGGTGCCGGACGGCAGCGCGTGGCACGAGATCGAGCTGACCGGAGAGACCCGTCATGCCCGTCAGATCGGACTCGACGCCGGCGAGGAGTTGCTCGCCCGCGCTGGCCCCGAATTCATGGCTCGTCTCGTGTGATGCGCATCCTCGTCACCAGGCCTGGCCCCGATGCCGAGCGTGAGGCCGAGAGACTGGCCGCGCTCGGGCATGAGCCGGTTGTCGGGTCTCTGCTGGTGATCGAGTTTGCGGGCGACGTGCCGTTGCAGCTTGACGGTGCGCAGGCGCTGATCGCGACCAGCCGCAATGCGCTCCACGCGCTTGCGGCGCATCCCGAGCTTGATGCTGCGCTGGCTCTTCCGCTGCTCGCCGTCGGTGAAGGCACGGCCCGCCAAGCTCAGCTGCTTGGCTTCGCCGATGTCACCATCGGCCCCGGAACGGCGGCTGAGCTCGCCGCGTTGATCCTGGAGGAGCTCAAGCCAGAGCGCGGCCCGCTCGTGCATCTTGCCGGCGAAACGCTGGCTGTCGACCTGAAGGGAGCGCTCGAGAAGCAGGGATTCGCTATGCGCGCGCCAGCGCTCTACCGGGCAACGCCTGTGCGCGAACTCCCCGCGGAGGCCGCGCGTCTGCTAAGCTCCGGCGAGCTTGACGGCGTTATCCTGATGTCGCCCCGCACCGCCAGAACCTTCGCCGCGCTCGTCGCCGCTGCAAGTGTGGTAACGCAAGGGAGGCGTCCCGTTTGCTATTGCCTCTCCGAAGCGGTAGCAGATGCGGTGAGCCCGCTGGGGTTTGCGACGCGGGTGGCGGCGCGGCCGCGCGAGGAAGATGTCCTTGCGCTCCTGGACTCCGAGGCGGCATCCTCGTGAGGATTCGGACCTGCTCGAGAGCTAAGGTTACGACGGAATGGCAGAACCTTTCGGCGACAAGCATCAGGACGCCGGCAAACGGCCGGCCCAGACCATCGAAGGCATCGCAACGGAGGTCTTGGTCGAGCCTGCGCCGGACGCCGGCGCGCCCGTCGAACCCGGTCCAAAGCCGAAAGCCGGAGAAGCGCCGTATCTGGCGAGCAGCGCGGCCGGCCCCGCTGAAGCGGAACGCGGCGTTCCACCGCGGACCAGCCTGCCGGAGCTCAAAAGCTTCATGACCCATCTCGCCGCTGGCGTGCTGGGCGGCCTGATCGGCGTTATCGGGCTTGCCTTTGCCTGGGGCGGGCTCGATTCCGGCAAAGAGAGCGGACCTCCGCCCGACCTCGCGGGGCTGGAGGAGCGGCTGGCCAAGCTCGAAGCCGACCCAGCGTCTCCGGCCGACGCCGAAGCAATGGCGCAGCTCGAATCGCGCATCACCGCATTGGAGGTCGACACCGGACAGGCGCCGGCGGGGCTCGGCGAGCTCGCAGGCCGCGTCGCGCAGCTTGAGTCCTCGCTGAAGGCCCTGGCCGAGACCGCGAACGAGGGCGGCTCCGTCGCCGAGGCCGCCGCCATCGGCCAGCAGATCGCCGAGGCCGAGCAGCGGCTCGACGCCAAGATCGCGGCCGCCCTGGCCGAGCGCGAAGCCACCAACACCGCGGCGCTCAAACTCGTGCAAGGCGAGCTTGCCGAGCTCAAAGCCAAGTTCGGCGCGCTGGCTGAGGCGGAGCTCGGAGGCGACACTGCCAATCCCGGACCGGAGCTCAACGCGCTGTCCGATCGCATCGCCAAGCTCGAAGCGACGCTCCCCGATCTGGTCGGCGCCATCGGCAAGGAAGCGCAAGGCGCGAAATCGGCCGCGGCGGCAATCGCCTTCGCCAATCTTCGCGCCGCGGTCAGCGACGGCCGTCCCTATGCCGCCGAGCTCGACACCGTCGGCGCGCTGGCGCTGGCGCTCGGCGACCTCGGCGTACTGCCCACTTATGCTGAGAAGGGCATTCCCACCCTGCCAGAGCTTGCGCGTTCCTTCGATGTGTCGCGGGACAATGCGCTCGCGGCGGTCGCGCCGGTTGTCCACGGCTCCTTGTTCGACAGTTTATGGGCGAGCGCGCAGTCACTGGTGACAATCCGGCGCATCGACGAAGCGCCAACCGGCGAAGGCCCGGACGCGAGTTTGGCGCGCGCCGGCGCGGCGCTCGGCAAAGGCGATCTAGCGGGCGCGGTGCAGGAAGTCGAGACGCTTGAGGGTCCGGCGCGCGAGGTCTTCTCGCTCTGGCTCGGCCAGGCTCGGGCGCGGCTCGGGGCTGATGCCATCTTGACGCGGCTTGAAGGGGTCCTCCTCGTTTCGATGGGCGGAGCGGCGCAGCAGCGGCCTTAGTCCCATGATCCGCATCCTCATCTTCACGCTTGGCGTTGTCGCGGCCGCAATCGGGCTAGCCTGGTTCGCCGACCGGCCGGGCGCCGTCACGGTCGAGTGGCTCGGCTATCGGGTCGAGACCTCCGCCTTCGTCGCCACGCTTTCGGTGATCGGGCTGGCCGTGCTCCTGATGCTGATCTGGGCGCTGCTCCGCTATCTCTGGACGCGGCCCGCTGCCGTCGCGGCCCATATGCGCGAGCGGCGGAGGCAGCAGGGCTTTGAGGCGCTCTCACACGGGCTGCTCGCCATCGGCGTCGGCGATCGCGGCCAAGCCCAGCGCTATGCTGGCATCGCCGGGCGCAATCTGCCGCGCGAGCCGCTGACGGCGTTGCTCAGGGCGCAAGCCGCGCAGTTGAAGGGCGATCGCGCCGCGGCGCGACGTGCCTTCGAGGCGATGCTCGACCGCCCGGAGACGCAGCTGCTCGGCCTGCGCGGCCTGTTCCTCGAAGCGAGCCGCAGCAACGACACGCAAGCCGCGCGCGCGCTCGCTGAGCAGGCGGTCAAGCGCGATCCGCGCCTCGCCTGGGGCGTCAACGCGCTGTTCGACATGCAGGCCCGTGCCGGCGACTACGACGGCGCGCTCGATACGCTGGCCATCGCCCGGCAGAACGGTCATCTGGACCAGACTGCGGCGCTACGCCGCCGCGGCGTGCTGCTGACCGCGGAGGCGCGCGTTCTGGAAGCCGCTCAGCCGGACAAGGCGCTGGCGCTGGCAAGCGAAGCGTTGCGGCTTGCGCCTTCTCTGGTGCCCGCGGCTGAGATCGCCGGCCGCATCCTCGCCTCCAAGGGCGAGAGCCGCCAGGCTTCCCGCGTCATCTCGCGGACCTGGAAGCTGTCGCCGCATCCCGATCTCGCGCTGGTCTATGCCTATGCCAAGCCGGGCGAGGCGCCACGCGAGCGCTTGAAGCGTGTCAAGCATCTGGCGACCCTCACGCCGGGTGACGTCGAAGCGCCGATTGCCATCGCCAATGCGGCCGTCGAGGCGCATGACTGGCAGGAGGCGCGCGCCGCACTCGCGCCCTATCTCGACGAGCGTCCCTCGGCGCGCATCTGCACCCTGATGGCGCGCATCGAAGTGGGCGAGTTCGGCGACAAGGGGCGTGCGCGCGAATGGCTCGCCCGCGCGCTGCGTGCGCCACGCGATCGCGCCTGGATTGCCGACGGCTATATCTCGGATCGCTGGCTGCCGGTATCCCCGGTGACCGGCCTGGTCGATGCGTTCGAGTGGAAGGCGCCGCTCGATGCGATCGGCCGCGGCGACGACACGCTCCTGATCGAGGAGCAGCCCGAGCCGGAAGCGGTCGAGGAGCAGGTCCTCGCGCCGCCGCCAGCGGTGCCCTTGCGCCTGGAGCGAAGCGAGGATGTGGTCGACGTGACCCCTCAGAAGGAGGTAGCGAGCCCCGCCGAAGCCCAACCGGCGGTGCGGCCTGTGCCGGTTCCGGTTGAGCAGCCCAAGCCCAAGCCGGCGATCTTCGTGCCGGATCGCCCTCCCGACGATCCGGGTGTGGTGCAGACCGAAACCGACGAGAGCCCGACCTCGCTCGAACGTCTGCGCGCGGCGCAAATCCGGTAGCAACACCGGCTGATTTTCGCCCATTGATTGTAGGGGTGCTTTCGCTCTATCGGGCGCGGTCGCCTGTGACGTCAACGGCCGGTTGGACGATACCTTGCAGGAGGTCGACTTCGTGGAATCCGCCTTCTCGGTGAAGTTCTGAACCGAGCGCATCGGCCTGTCGGCGCGTGATTTGGCTCAAGCCAAGGGCGCAAGCGGCGAATCTTGCATCGTCCGCGCATTGGCCTTAAGTGACCGGGGGGCAAACTTTAGCTTCGCCCGTGCCGCTCGACGCGCACCTAGCCGCAATAGCTCAGTTGGTAGAGCACATCATTCGTAATGATGGGGTCGGGGGTTCGAATCCCTCTTGCGGCACCAGCACCCGGCCCAATCGGTGCGTCTTACGCGCTACTTGGGTGTGCAATTGCCGAAGATAGCGAAGGACGAAGAGCCGCTGGTGATCCCTCCTGCCAGCGCGCCCGTCTCCAGCGTTACAGTGGCGTTCCAGGTTTCCTCGTCCTGGGTGCCATGCAGAAAGATCAGCTTGTCGGTCGAGGTCATGCCCTCGATGTCTTCCGTGCGGTGAGTGTCGCCGATAGCGGCCCCGGTCAACTGCTTTTTGTCGAGATCGATCACGATGAATTCAGGGATGTTGATGGCATGCAAGGAGGCCCGATGACAGCCGGTCACGGTCTCGCATTCATAAGCGTCGGTGAAGGCGCACATATACGAGCCCGTCGCTGCTGTCGCCGCAGCAGGTAGGAGGCAGGTGGCTGCAATCAGGAAGGCCGCGGAGATTGAAACGCGCATCACAATTCCCCTTACATCGAAACTTGGTAGCCGCGGGCCGTGAGACATGTCGCTCCGGCGGCCAGATAATTGGCATAAAGCACCTCGATCTCGGCGAGCTGCTTACGGTTGACGACGCCGCCAATCACGCCGCCGTCGGGACCCAGCGCCACCGTCACGCCGGGCCCGCTAGGTGTCGGTACGATCAGCCCGGTGACCGCGCCTGGACGCCAGGGTCGCACGGCGATCGGGAGTCCGCTCGGGCTGAAGCCGCTCTGGGCAACCGCCCAATCGGCGCAAGCGGCACGATCGGCTTCTTGTTGCTGAGGGCTCTGACCCTGCAACGGGTAAGCGAACAGCGCGCGTGCAAACGCCTCCGGCGCGAGACCAATGATCATGACCAAGAAGGCCAGACCGCAGACAAGGCGATCAACCCGTACCATTTGCCTATCCCCCAACCGTTGATGCAGGCCATCGAACTGCCCACTCTACACGCCTGATCGGGGGAGGGAAGGCCCCGGGCAGCGACCCCGAATAGAGAAAGGACGCCGGCCGAAGCGGGCGCCCTTGTCGAGGGTGATCGCCCCGGCGCGACTACGGGCAGATCATCTTCCACCGGCCGAAGATGCCTTGCTTCCAATAACACGACGGCCTGACCGGTGGACCCCATGCCAAGGCATAGACTGGCTCATCGACGTCATACGATACCCAAACGCATCGATCCGCTCCGCACAGCCATTCGGCTTTCGCCGGTTGACCAGTGAAGATAAGTACGGCCGCCAGGACTGAACCTGCCAATATCGTTCTGATCACGCTTGCACCCTCCAGCATAAGAGACGTCTACGGCTCGATCTAACCGAGGCGCAGCCTTGGAGTCCATACGGCAAAGGGGCTCGATTGTCGTAACCTTCCCGCGCCGATAACCTTGCGGGCAAATACAGTCGGCGCGCGGCAAAGCCATGGCCTTGACTGGCTTATCCGCCGCATGCCCTATGGCCTGCCGGCAATTAGCAGAGTGAGAAAAATGAGGTTAGGACATGACGTATAAAGTAGCCATGAGTGCTGCGGTACTTGCCATCGTCGCTGCGACCTTTGTCGCGGTTGGTCCAGTCCAGGCTGGAACCTGTCAACAGGCGAAGGCAATGGGGTTGGCTAAGAACATGGCGACTGCCACGGCCTATGCGCAGGCCGATCTCAAGCAAACAGCCAAGAGCCTCAAAGGCAAGGTCACGCAGGCTTCTACCAATTGCGTGCCGTTTCCGAGTGGCTACAGGTGCAAGATCAATGCTGTCGTCTGCCCCAAATAAATGCAGGGGGCGCCAGCTTTGGCCGGCGCCCCCTGCATTTCGCTAGCGGTTCGTGTATTTCACCAGCCCCTTGGAGCAGGCCTTCTTGAACTCGCGTTTGGAGATGCGTCCATCTTGGTCAGGACCATCCGCCAGCTTGAAATTGACGATGAAAGGCCTTGCATCGGCCTTATTAAGAAAGCGGCCTGAGGGCACCGCAGCCTTCCAGACGGCCTTGCACTGGGCCTTGGTCAGAACGGCCGATGGACGGCCGGAGGTCATGGCCTGGGCTGAGGCATACCCTGCTACGAGCATCAGTGCCGCACCCGTCAAGATCGCAAATTTCTTCATCAGTCTCCTCCCATTGGGGGTTTCAGGCTTCACGTCATCGGTAGACGAAAACCGACGGCAAGCGCGCGAAGCGGACGCGCGCGGGCGGAATATATCCGGCAAACCGTGCCGATTGATACTTAAGTGCCGGTAATTTTGTCGCGGCGCTGGCCATTGCTTAATTCAACCTTACCCATATTGGCGGGACGGCCGCGCACCAACTCCGCTTCGGTCGCTGGCGCGCCGCTGGCGAAGGAGGCATCGCGCCGGCAGGGCGATGGCGCGTGGCGCTCAACGGGGGCGCAGAGGGAGGCTTCTCGGCAACGCTCGCGCGAAGAATGGTGCGCGGGCCGCAATTGAGGGTGGCCGCGACCGGACTCTCGGATTAACCTTAGCGCGCTACGAGGATTTCGATATGGGCGGACGAGCCTTGGGGGTGGCCGTTGGCGCGACGGCCCTTGCCTCTCTGCTAACCATTCTTGCTGTCGGCATTGCCTTTGCGGAGACGGCGCCGGCGCGGCCGCAGCAGACCGATCTGGCGGCCGTCGAGTTGCCTGAGCCTGCGTCCGGCGAGGCCGATCGCACCCCTGCCCCGGCCGTCCTTCCCGCCGAGGGCGACCCGGTCTTCCCGGACCCCGCGGCCGAGGGCGATGACGAACCGCCGGTGGGTCCTGCCGCCGCTCCCGCGGGCGAGCAAGGCCGCGACCCCGCCGATGCTTCCGCCCCGCCCGCCAAAACGCCGCCTCCCGTGGCGGAGCCGCCGCCGCAGCACCCGACCGTGGCGGAGATCCGGCTAAAGCTTCAGGATCCCGCGCTGCGCAAGGGGGCTGCCGCCGACGATCTCGCCGCGCTCGAGGCCTTCTATGGCGAGCACGCCGGCCCGCCGCTCTGGATCACCACGGTAGGCTTCAACAGCAAGGCGCAAGCTCTGCTCGCCGAGATCCAAGGGGCCGCCGAGTGGGGCCTACCTGCCGAGGCCTTCGACCTGCCGCCCGCCGCCGACCTACCCTCCACCACTGAGGCGCAAGCCGTACACGAGATCAAGCTCGCGTTCGCCGTGCTCAAATATGCGCGCTTTGCCAGAGGCGGCCGCGTGTCGCCGTCGCGCATCAGCAATCTGTTCGATCAGAAATCGAATCTGCTCGACCCCAAGGAGGTTCTGCGCGAGGTCGCGGCGCGGCCTTCACCCGGCGCGTATCTCGCATCGCTGCACCCGAAGCACGACCAGTTCGAGCGCTTGCGCCAAGAGCTTGGCAAGGCCGTTGCCGCGGCCAAGGCGCGCGGCAGGCACCCGAGCGCCGACGGTCTGGTGCAGCGGATCGTCGTCAATATGGAGCGCTGGCGCTGGATGCCGCTCGAGCTCGGCGCCTACCATGTCTGGAACAACGTTCCGGCCTTCACCACGCGGGTGATGAAGCACGGCAAGTCCATCTCGATCGGCAAAGCCATCGTCGGCCAGGTCAAATACGCCACGCCGATCTTCTCCGCGGATATGCGCTCGATCGTGTTCAATCCGGAATGGGTGGTGCCCGAGACCATCAAGACCGAGGATCTTCAGCCGCGTCTGCGCCAGATGGTGCGAGGCGTGCCTGACGTTTCGGTGCTGCGCGAGAACCGGCTCTCGGTCAGCTACCAGGGCAAGCCGGTCAACGCCACAACCATCGACTGGAACCGAGCCAACATCCATGCCTACACCTTCACGCAGGCACCGGGCCCCAGCAATGTGCTGGGCACGCTAAAATTCAATTTCCCGAACCGGCACGCGGTGTATATGCACGACACGGTGCAGCCGGCGCTATTCAAGAAGACGGTGCGCATTTTCAGCCATGGCTGTATCCGTGTGCACGAGCCCGAACGGCTCGCGGCGCTGCTGCTCGCCGAGGACAAGGGTTGGTTACCCGAGCAGGTCAAATCCATGCTGGTCAGGGGCAGGAATAGCGCCGTGCCGCTGAGCCGGCCGGTGCCGGTGCATCTCACCTATTTCACCCTGGCCTATGACGGGGTCGGCAAGTTGCAGACCTATGCCGACATCTACGGGCTCGACGGCAAGATGGCGCAGGCGCTGTTCGGCAAATCCGAGTTGCTCGCAGTCGAGGCTGCGCCAAAGCAAACCGAGCGGCCGCAGCGGCGCCGAGCCGCCAATCGCGGCATGGGCGGCCCGTATTTGCCGGGGTTGTTCGGCAATTAGCTCCGCCTCTCGCTACTTGGCCGCGGCGGTTGCATCGGCGGCTTCAACGGCGGCGAGGATCGCGCGGGCAAGCTCACTGAGCGAGGGGTCGCGCGCGCCCATCACCAGCACCAGGTCGCCGGCGCGCGCCCCTTCGGCGATCCGCGCCACCAGCCAGTCGCGCGAGGGCGCGAATTCGGCCTGGGCGCCCGATGCAGCGATCTCGGCCACGATATCCGCTGCGGAGAAATCGCGCGTGGCGGTGCCGCCGGCGTAGAACACTTCCAGCATGAACAGGCGGTCGTCCCCGCCGAGCTCGCGGCTGAAAGTGGTGACGAAGTCGCGGCGCAGGAAGCGGGTCGGCCCATAGCCATGCGGCTGGTAGATCGCCAGCACCCGCCGCGCGCGGAGCTTTGCCGTCCGGATCGCGGCGGCGATCTTCTCGGCGTTGTGGGCGAAATCGTCGATCACTTCGACGCCGCGCGTCTTGCCCACGGTCTGGAAGCGCCGGCCGATGCCGCTGAACCTTGCCAGCGGCGCCGCCATCTCGTTGAGGCCCACGCCGAGAATGCGGCAGGCCGCGATCGCCGCAAGCGCGTTGACGGTATTGTGCGCGCCCGGCACCGGGAGCTCGAAAGCAATATTCTCCACGCGGAAGCGGCTTGACTCCGGCCCGAGCGCGACATCCTCGCCGCGCACATCCGCGCGCGCGCTCAAGCCAAAGCGAAGCGCGCCGCCGGCGAATTGGTCCAGATTCTCGGCATCGCCAACCACCAGCGCTTCGCGCGCGCGGGCGCGCAAGGTCGCAAACATGGCCGCCACCTCCGCCATCTCCTTGTGGTCGCGCTGCAGGTTGAGGATCACGCCGATGGCCGGCGCGTAGCGCACCAGGCTACCGTCGCTCTCGTCGGCCTCGACCACCAGCAGATCGGAGCATCCAGCCAGCGCGTTGCCGGGCAAGCCTTGCGCAATCAGCTCGGGCAGGTCGCCGCCGGTGATGATCGAAGGCTCGCGTCCCGCGCCGCGCAAGATATCAAAGATCATCGCCGCCACCGTCGACTTGCCGCTGGTCCCCGTCACGGCGATCGAGCGATATGCCGCCACGAAATGCGCCAGCAGCTCTGAGCGATGGACGATTGGCACTCCTTGCGCTTTCGCCCTGGCGACGTCGGGCACCGTGTCCTCGACCGCGGTGGAGACGACCAGCGCCGCGCAATCGGCGCCGATGCCGCTGCCATCCTGCGGCAGCACGGCGATGCCGAGACTTTCAAGCTGCGCGGGTAGGCCGCCGCGCTCGCCGCGATCGAAGGCACGGTCGCTGCCGCTCACCTTGCCGCCGGTCATCGCCTGGAACTGGCCCAGCGCGCTCATGCCCGAGCCGGCGAGTCCGGCATAGTGGAAGCGGCCGGCGCCGCTTGGATCGGGAATCGCGCGCACTTCGGGAGCCACGACCAGGACGTAGTCGCCTTGGCGCGCATAGGCGAAGAGTTGGCAGACGGCCTCATTCGTAAGCCGGATGCAGCCATGCGACACCGGGCGCCCGACCAGCGCCTCGTGATTGGTGCCGTGCAGGTAGATGTAGCGCACGAGCGTTTCGCGTCCCTTGCCGCGATTGACGCCGTCCTCGAGCCCTTCGAGCGTGAGGATGCGGGTCAGGATCAGATCGTCGCCGCATGCCTCGCCGCACCAGGTTGCCCCAGTCGGCTCGCGCGAGACGAACACCGTGCCGGGCAGGGCGTCTCCGCCGATCAGCGCGTTGATGCGATGCCAGCCGGGCGGCGTGCGGTATGAGCCTTCCTCGCCGCCGATCCCGGCCCGCGCGGTCGAGACCGGCCACGCGGCGACCGCGATTCCCGCTTCGAGCCAGATCGCGGCCTGCCGCTCGGCGTCCACCACGAGCAAGCGTTCGGGGAGCTGCTCCGGCGCGCCGGAGCGGGCGAGGCCGGCACGCGCAAGCTCGAGCGCGCGAGCGGAGAGCGATGGTTCGGGCGGGACGGTCACGCGCGCACTCTGCCACAATGGCGGCGCGGGCGGTTACTCTCTTATGGTGTGGTGCGGGGCCGCTAAAACAGCGGGCCTCCATAGGGATAATAAAACTTCCAGTAGCGCAACACCCTAGTAAATCCGAGGTGTTTAGGGTGTGTGTCTAACAAATGTCCAACGACTATTTATAGCCACCACCATGCCCGCCCAAAGTAGAAAGGGCGCCGGCGAAGCCGACGCCCCTATAGTGCGGTGCGAGTTCGCCACCGCTGAACCGCAACTCCTGCGAATATCGCTTCAATGACCCCAAAGGGCCACGCGCCTTGCAGGAAGCCGTAGACCGATGCCAAAGCGCACGCTCCTGCGAACGCCAATATCCACCAAGGGCTGCGGTCCTCAAGGGCGTAGGTGACGAGCATCAGCGTTACGGCGAAAAGGCCGAATAGAGTGAGCGGGTCCATCCTTGGAAAAGAAAGCCTCGGGGCGCACGCGTCAAGAGCGCGCCGGCCGAAGCGAACGCCCTATATCCAGCGGCCCAGCGGCTTACCGAGCACGTCTGCCATCCGCCACGGCTTGACCGAGTGAAGCCGACCGCCGCAGTCAGCACAGCGGAGTCTCGCTGAAAGCTGGGCGATGGTGAGGCCCATCGAAATACGAGGAAGCCAACCGAACGGCCGTTGCCTCGTCACGCGGCAACGCGGGCAGAAGCACTCAATGTGCGTGTAGCCCTCGGCGGAAAATTCCTCGAGCGTGGCGTGCAATGCTTCCCGTTCTGTCATGGGAGCCTCCCTCTTTGGCTCCCCCCGCGGGGCCCATGCTGGCAAATCAGGCGTGGGTAGTGCAAGATGCCCCTATCCCTCGTTCAACGAAAGGAGGCGCAGATGGATAGTAGATATTTGATGGTTGGCGCATGTGCTGCCTCTCTGGCGCTGTCCGCGCTAATAACCCCCGCTTTTGGCAAGCCAGTCACGCAGGCACAAAGGGATGCCTGTGACCGGGCTGCCTTTAATGTAAGGCCCGCACTTGGGGCTCGCGAAAGGGAGGGCTGGATAGCGAATTGCTTGGCGGACGCTACGGTCGGCTCTCCGCCAAAGAAGGGGCGTGACTATTAGACCAGGGACGCGCCCGGAATCAAAAGGGCGCCCGCCGAAGCGAGCGCCCTATATGCGCCCAGTGCAGTGGGTAAGAAGTAATCACCCGGTAACTGATGGCGAGTCATCTATCTGAGAAACGTCAGATTTGACGTGCCAGTCCCCAATGCCCTCGGTGGGAGCGACGATGGTGGGTTTTGGTGCGCTAGCCTCGGCCACGCTGTCGAAGCAGGCAAGACGCTAACGCTATCCTCTAGTCGCGCGCAGTCTCTGATCTGCGCGCTAATGTCGGCGTGAGCAGCGGATGCCCACAAGCCCACGACGGCAAGCGGCAAGCGTCGAAGCATCTCTTCTCTCCGCCTCTTTAACCTACTTCGGGGGCACCAATGATGCCAAGGGGTGAGCTAAACGCAGTTCCAGCCAGAAAATCGCCACGCCCAAGATCGCGAAGGCTGCGCCAGCGGCGATCGTGTGGAGCGGGATCATCGCCGGTGGCCGCGGCCGGAGCTCCCGCCTGACATTTTGCGCGCCGCGTGGAGCCTGGCCTCGGCGGTCAGGTTATTGTCGCCAAGCGAATCGAGATCGCGGCCAGAGCCGCCGCGCGGACCGCCGCCGCGTGGGCCGGCTGCTCGATAATGAGCGCATAATGTGCTCGAAGGCTTGCACCATCGGCGCGGTGAATAATCGATTGTTGATCATCGCGGTCGCTTGCTCGCGTGGCAGATGCGCATTGAGCCAGCGCACCACCGCATCGATGCGCGCCGGGCCATTCGTCCCGAGCGCTTTCATTTCCGCACCCATCGCCTCGTTGAGCATCTTGTGTTCGGCGAGCGCGACGCGGCCATGCAGGCGAATAAGCTGCGAGAACTGGTCCCCGTGTTTAGAGCCACGCGGCGGCGACCAGCAGGATCAGAATCTCGCTCACCTGCTGGAGCGTGCCGAGCACATCGCCGGTTTGCCCCCCGATATGCGCGATGCAGAGCCGGCCGATGATCGCCGTTGCAGTCACCACCAGCGCAACAGCAATCAGGCCGCCGGAGAAGCCGAGGCCGAGCATGACCGCGACAATGCCGATGGCGGCGGCGCCCAGCACGCTCTCCAGGGGCGGGCGGCCTACCGCGACCGACAGCCCATCCTCCCGCGCGCGCGGCACGAGCCGCATCAAGGCCGGCAGCGCCGCGCGGCTTCCCGCATGCGCGGCGAACAACGCCCAGGCCATCAGGCCGGGGCCGGCGAGACTGGCGATCGCTCCTGCGCGCAGCATGAGCGAGAGCATCAGCGCCGAAGCGCCATAGACGCCGATATGGCTGTCGCGCATGATCTCGAGCTTGCGCTCCGCCGTGGCGCCTGAGCCGAGACCGTCGGCCGTGTCGGCGAGGCCGTCCTCGTGCAGGCACCCCGTTGCCAACATCGTCGTCGACAGCGCCAGCACGCTTACGAGGAATGGATGGAGCCCGACGCTCGCCGCAAGCCAGCAGACGATACCCCCGAGGATGCCCACTGCGGCGCCGACGAGGGGAAAGGCCCAGCTTGCGCGCGCGATATCTGCGCCTTCGACGAATGCGGAATGGACCAGCGGCAGCCGCGTGCAGAAGGCTAGGCTGGTGTTGACGTCCGTGATAAGGCCCTTGGCCGTGATGTCCCCCGACATTCAAGTCCCCCCGTCAGCCCGACTCGCTGATCCTATCCGCAAATGACGCGCTTCGCCTCACTCGCCGACCTTAAAATCGCCTGTCTCGATTTGCCCGCCGGCCAGGTGGAAGCCGCCGCCAGGATAGCCGCGCGCGAAGCGACGCTCACCAAGCCGCCGCAAAGCCTCGGGCGCTTGGAGGAGGCGGTCGCCTGGCTCAGCCTGTGGCAGGGCAAGAGCCCGCCGCGTCTCGCCAAAGTCGAGATCCTGGTCTTCGCCGGCAATCATGGCGTGACGGCGCAAGGCGTCTCCGCCTATCCGGCCGAAGTCACGGCGCAGATGGTGGCGAATTTCGCCAATGGCGGCGCCGCGATCAATCAGTTGGCGCGCGCGGCGGATGCGGAACTGCGCGTGATCTCGCTCGACCTCGACCATCCGACCGCGGACTTCACCGAAAGCCCCGCCATGAGCGCGGCCGAATTTCTCGAAGCCGTGACGTCCGGCTATGAGGCTTTGCCACCCGAGGCCGATCTGGTGGTGCTCGGGGAGATGGGCATCGGCAACACGACGTCGGCCTCAGCGATCGCCGCGGCGCTGTTCGGTGGCGGCGGGACACGCTTTGCCGGACACGGCACCGGCCTTGACGATGCAGGCTTGCAGCGCAAGCGCCAGGCGATCGATCGCGCGCTGACACTGCACGCCGCCAGCCTCGGCGACCCGCTGCGTGTCGCGGCTGCACTCGGCGGGCGCGAGCTTGCCGCGCTGCTCGGCGCCGCGCTCGCGGCGCGGCATCGGCGCATTCCGGTCGTGCTCGACGGCTTCGTCTGCACCGCCGCGGTGGCGCCGCTGGCAAAGCTCCGCGCCGGCGCGCTCGATCACGCCATGGCCGGTCATCGCTCAGCCGAGGCGGGCCACCGTCTGCTGCTCGAAGAGCTTCGTCTCAACCCGCTGCTCGATCTCGACATGCGGCTCGGCGAGGGATCTGGGGCCGCGCTCGCGGTGCTGATCCTGCGCGCCGCGCTCGCCTGCCATGTCGGCATGGCGACTTTCGCCGAAGCGCATGTCTCCGGCAAGGACGGCTAGGCTTCCGTCACGCGCATGGGGCGATGGCGTGGAAGAATGTGCCGGTGACATGCCCGCGCTGCCCGCCTGAAGCGCCGAGTGCCGCGCCGGCGCCGTCGACAAGCGCGACCAAGGGCTGATCGCCCCCGGCATCGACCAGGGCCGCATAGTGGAATTCATGCCCGCGCAAGCGCGCGCCCGCTTTGCCGAGCGGACTGTCGGACAGCAGCCGCGCCTCGCGATAGCCGAGATGTAGCTTGCGCTGCGAGAAGCTCGTGGCATGGCCGAGCAGCCCGGCCATACGGTGGCTCGCGCCGTCGGCATCCTCCAGGCGCTCGCCAAGCACCATGTAGCCGCCGCATTCTCCATGCACCGGCCTTGTCTCGGCGAAGCGCGCGAGCCCCGAGCGGAACCGTTCGGCGGCGGCGAGCCGTCCGGCGTGAAGCTCCGGATAGCCGCCGGGCAGCCAGCAACTGTCGCAATCCTCCGGCGGCGGCGCGCCGGCTAGCGGCGAGAACGTCGCGATCTCCGCACCTGCCTGCCGCCAGCCGTCGAGGACATGCGGGTAGACGAAGCTGAACGCTTCGTCTCGCGCGAGGGCGATGCGCTGGCCCGGTGGTGTGAGCGCCGCAATAGGTTGCGCGGGCGATAGGCGAGGCGGCGCGGCCAGCGCCTCGATGCCGTCGAGATCAATGTGACGCTCCGCCAACTCGGCGAGCCGCGTCAGCCGCACGGAAAGATCGCCATGCTCGCCGGCTTGCACGAGGCCGAGATGGCGTTCCGGCAGCGCGAGACTGGCGTCGCGCGGGATCGCGCCGAGGACCGGCAGATCGAGCGCGGCGATGGCGTCCGTCACGAATTTGCGGTGACGCTCGCTGCCGAGGCGGTTCAGCACCACCCCGCCGATCCGCACCGCGGGGTCATGCGAGGCGAAACCGCGCACCGCCGCCGCCGCCGATTGCGACTGCCCCGCCACGTCGATGACCAGGAGCACGGGCAGGCCGAGCCGCGCGGCAAGGTCCGCCGTCGCCCCGCTGCGGCCCGGCGCGGAAGGGATGCCGTCGAACAGGCCCATCGCGCCTTCGATGACGAGCAGGTCGGCCTGCGCAGCATTCTCGCGCAGCAGCGCATCGACCAGTGCCGGCTCCATCGCCCAGCTGTCGAGATTGAAGCTTGGCCGCCCCGTGGCCGCTTCGTGGAAGCGCGGATCGATATAGTCGGGCCCGACCTTGGCCGCCTGCACGCCGGTCCCGCGGCGCTTGAACGCCGCCAGCAGCGCCAGGGTCACCGTGGTCTTGCCGGCGCCGGAGCGAGGCGCGGCGATGATGAGGCCCGGCACGGTCATGGCGCGCGCCTTGTGCTCGATCCGCTCACGCCAGTCCTCCGCGGAAGCGGCGGCGATAGTCGGCGTCATAGAGCGCGCTGTCGCGGAAATTCTCGGCCGCGAGCGCGCGCCCGACCAAGATCAGCGCCGTGCGTTCGATCGGCCGCGCAGCAAGCTTCGCGACAATATCGCCGAGCGTGCCGCACAGGATTCGCTCGCCCGGCCGGCTGGCATCGGCCACCACCGCGACCGGGCAGTCCTCGCCATAGAACGGCGTCAGCTCCCCAACGACCCGGTCCAGCGCGTGGACCGCGAGATGGATGGCAAGCGTCGCCCCCGTCGCGGCGAACGCGGCAAGCGTTTCACCCTCCGGCATGCGCGAGGCGCGCCCGGACATTCGGGTCAGCACCACGCTTTGCGCGATTTCCGGCACGGTCAATTCGCGTCCGAGCGCCGCTGCTGCTGCGGCGAAGGCAGGCACCCCCGGCGTCAGCGTATAGGGAATGCCGCGCCGCTCCAGCCTGCGCAGTTGCTCGGCAAGCGCGCTGTAGATCGAGAGATCGCCCGATTGCAGCCGCGCCACATCCTGTCCAGCGCCATGCGCCGCCACAAACTCATCCTCGATTTCGTCGAGCGAGAGCGGCGCGGTATCGACAATGCGCGCGCCTTGCGGGCAGTATCCGAGCAACTCCTTCGGCACGATGGAGCCGGCATAAAGGCAGACCGGGCAGCGCGCGAGTAGCTCGCGCCCGCGCACGGTGATCAGGTCGGGCGCGCCCGGCCCCGCGCCGACGAAATGCACCGTCATGTGTCTGTCTCGTCGGTGGCGAGCGCGCAGGTCACCGGGCCTGCCGTAATGCGCGGGAGGATGAGCCGCGCCTTAGGCCCCGCCGCGGCCAGTGCCGCCGCTTCCGCCACGGAGGGGACGCCGGCCAGGGCCAGCACGCGCTGCGACCAGGTCGCACCGCGAGCGCTGGCGATTTCGAGATCGGCCTGGCCCACAAAAATCAGCCTCAAGCCGCGCGCCGAGGCAGCTGCGGCGATGCCCGCCTCGTCGCGCTTCAGCGCGCTCGTCGCCATCAGGTCGATCCGCGCCAGCGGACGGCCGAAGCGCTCGAGCGCGGCATTGATCGCCGCCTCGATCTGCGCTTGCGTGGCGCCTTTACGGGAGCCGATGCCGGCCACGATCACGGCTTCACCCAGACCCATTGCGTGACCGGCATGGAGGCGCGCCAGCCAGCTTTGCCGCCGATGCGCTCGGCCCGCGATACGGCGATGCGCGTGAGCGTGCCGCCAAGGCTGGCATGCCGCGCGAGTAGCGCGGCCTCGGTGTCCAAGGTCACGGCATTGACGACGAGCCGCCCGCCCCGGCGAAGCCCAGTGATCGCAAGATCGAGCACGCCGGCATCGCTAGCGCCGCCGCCGATGAAAATCGCGTCGGGCGTGGCGAGGCCGGCAAGTGCCTCTGGCGCGGTCCCCTCGATCACTTCGAGGTCGGGCACGCCGAGCGAGGCGGCATTGCGCCTGATGCGCGCCGCCCGGTCGCCGCGCGCCTCGATCGCTGCGGCGCGCAGGGAAGGGTGGCAGAGCATCCACTCGATCGCCACCGAGCCAGAGCCCGCGCCGATGTCCCACAGCAGCTCGCCCCTGAGCGGCGCGAGCGAGGAGAGCGTCACAGCGCGGATCTCGCGCTTGGTGATCTGCCCGTCATGCTCGAACAGCGTATCGGCAATGCCGGGTGCGAAAGGAATCATCCTCGCATCCGGCGCGGCAACAACCTCGACCGCCACGATGTTCAATTCGGCAATTTCGTCGAGATCGAACTTGGCGGCGGTCACGCTGCGCACGCGTTCGTGCGCCCCGCCGAGCGCCTCCAGCACGGTGAGCCGCGAAGCGCCGAACCCCGTGTCGGCCAAGAGAAGCGCGAGCGCTGCCGGCGCCTGGCTGTCGGAGGTCAATGCCAGCACGCGCGCGCCTGGATGCAGATGCGGGCGGATGCGGTCGAGCGCACGGCCATGCAGCGAGACCAGCGCGATCTCCGGCAGCGGCCAGCCGAGCCGTGCCGCCGCCAAGCTGAACGCCGATGGCGCCGGCACCACGACGGTCTCGTCGGGCGAAACATGGGCGGCAAGAGTCGAGCCCACCCCGTACTGGAACGGATCGCCCGACGCGAGCACGCAGACCTGCCGTCCGCGCGCCGCAAGCACCGGCTTCACCGAGAATGGCGATGGCCACGTCCTGGCCTCGCCGCGGATCAGGTCTGCGGCCAGCGCCAGGTGCCGCGCCCCGCCGAATACAATCTCGGCGTCCGACACGAGGCCGCGCGCAGTCACGCCCAGGCCCTCGATCCCGTCCTCGCCGATGCCGACGATGGACAGCCAGCGCCTCGCTGAGGCAGGTTCGGGCATGACCGGTTCAGCGCGGCCCATGAACATCCTCATTCTCGGCGGCACCGCCGAGGCGCGCGCGCTCGCAGCCGCCTTGGCGCAACGCACCGTCTACGCGGTGACACTCTCTTTGGCGGGCCGCACCGCAGCGCACGCGCCGCATTCCGTACCGGTTCGGAGTGGCGGCTTCGGCGGGGCAGAAGGGCTCGCCCGCTATCTCCGCGCAGAGTGCATCGCCGCGCTGATCGACGCGACGCATCCTTACGCGGCCGCGATCTCGGCCAATGCCGCGCAGGCCGCGCGTGAGACAGGCGTTCCGCTGCTCGCCTTGCTGCGCCCGCCTTGGCCCAAGCTTCCGGGCGACGCTTGGCTCGAAGTCGAGACCGTCTCCGACGCCGTGAGGGCGATCGGCGAGATCCCGCGCCGCGTGTTCCTGGCGCTTGGCCGCAAGGAGCTGCAATCCTTCGAACATGCCCCTCATCACTCTTATCTCATCCGCAGCGTCGACCCCGTCGATCCGCCGCTCGCGGTGCCGCAGGCGAGCTACATCGCCGCGCGCGGACCCTTCAGCGCGGCAGAGGACCGCGCGCTGCTCGAGCACTACCGCATCGAGATCGCCGTCGCCAAGAATAGCGGCGGCGATGCCACCTACGGCAAGATCGCGGCCGCGCGCGTGCTTGGCCTTCCCGTCATCATGCTGCAGCGACCGGCATTGCCGCCCATGGAATCGGCGGCGACCGTCGATGAGGTTCTCGCCTGGCTCGATCATGCGCTGACACTCTCCACCGCTCGCGGCGTATAGACCAGCGCGCGCTGTCCCGGCCGCGCGACCAGCCGCGTCTCGCGCGAGCCGACAATGACGAGCGTGGCCATGTCGGCGGCGATGTCGCCAGCTGCGGCGAGCGTGGTGATCGTCACGCTCTCGTCGCTCCGTCCAACGGCCCGGCCGAGCACGACCGGTGTTGCGCCGGGCAGATGGCCGGCAAGAATGCCGAAGGCCTTGGCAAGCTGCCAGGGCCGCGCGCGCGAGACCGGGTTGTAGAGCGCGATCACAAAGCCGGCCGAGGCGGCGGCATTGAGACGGCGCTCGATCAGCTCCCAGGGCTTCAGATTGTCCGACAGCGAGATGGCGCAGAAATCATGACCGAGCGGCGCGCCTGCGCGGGCGGCGACCGCGAGCATGGCGGTGATGCCTGGCATGATGGCGACATCCAGCGTGCGCCAGGCCTCAGGGCCGGTGTCGATCGCCTCCAGCACGGACGCCGCCATGGCGAACACGCCGGGGTCTCCGCCCGACACGATGGCGACCTTCGCTCCGCCGGCGGCATGGCGCAGCGCGGCCTCGGCGCGCGCGCCTTCCTCCCGGTTGTCGGAGGGGTGCCGCGCCTGGCCGTCGCGGCGCGGAACCTGTTCGAGATAGGGCCCATAGCCGTACAGCGCCTCGGCTTCTTGCAGCGCGTCCGCCGCTTCTTGCGTCAGATAGCGGTCGTCGCCAGGCCCGAGCCCGATCACCATCAGACGCCCGCTCATGGCCGCCCCTCCCAGCCCGGCACCAGCACCATGGCGAAATAGGGCGCGGCCGTGTCTAGCTTGTCGGTCAGCTTCATGATCGCGGCGTTGGCCATGGTGCCGCGCTCCACATAGATGGCACGGTCGAGCCGCCCGGCGCGGTCGAGCGCGCGGCGCACTTTGGGGAGATGCCGGCCGATCTTCATCACCACCGCGGCGTCAGTATCGGCGAGCCGCCGCTCCAGCTCGAATTCCGGCATGGTCGCCGGCAGCACGGTGAACACGTCGTCGCCTTGCGCGATCGGCGTCCCCACCGCCGACCAGCAGCCCGACATGCCGGTGACGCCTGCGACGATCTCGGTCGGATAGCGCGCCGCGAGCCGCACATGAAGATGCATGTATGAACCGTAGAACAGCGGGTCGCCCTCGGCGATCACCGCGACCACGCGGCCCTGGTCGAGGCGCGCGGCGATACTCTCGGCGGCGCCGTCATAGAAGGCGCCGAGCGCCTGGCGATAGGCGGCGCCCTGCTTGGGGAGCTCGGTGGTGACGGGATAGAGCAGCGGCAGCTCCTCGACGCCTGGCTTCAGATGCGGCGCGGCGATGGTCCGTGCCTTGCTGGTGTTTCCCTCCTTGGCGAAATGGGCAACCACATCGGCAGCCTTGAGCGCGGCGATCGCGTTCAGGGTGACGAGCCCGGGATCGCCGGGGCCTACGCCGATGCCGATCAGCCGCGCACCGCTATTCATAGGCCTTGCCTCGCCAGCGCGTTGACCGCCGCGGCGGTCATGGCGCTGCCGCCCATCCGCCCTCGCACGATGAGATAAGGCACGCCGCAAGCATTGGCAGCGAGCGCCTCTTTCGACTCCGCCGCGCCGACGAAGCCCACGGGAATGCCGAGAATCGCCGCCGGACGGGGAGCTCCGGCCTCGATCTTCTCCAGCAGATGGAACAACGCGGTCGGAGCATTGCCGATAGCCACCAGGGCGCCGTCGAGCCGGTTGCCCCAAAGCTCGAGTGCCGCGGCGGAACGCGTGGTGTCGAGCCGGGCGGCAAGCTCGGGCACGGTGGGATCGCGCAAGGTGCAGATCACCTCGTTGCTGGCCGGCAGCCGCGCGCGGGTGATGCCATGCGCCACCATTTCCGCGTCGCACAAAATCGGTGCACCGCGCTTCAGCGCATCACGCGCCGCGCCGACCAGCCCGGGGCCGAACGCGATCGACTGCGCTGCCTCGACCTGGCCGCAGGCATGGACCATGCGCACGGCGATCTCGGCTTCCTCCTGCGAGAAGCGGGCAAGGTCTGCCTCCTCGCGGATGATGGCGAAGGAGCGTTGATAGATGGCGTTGCCGTCGCGGAGATAATCGGGGCGCTTAAGCATTGACCGTCTCGCGTGCATCGATGATGCGGTCGATCTCCTCGGCAAGGTCGGCAGGATCGGCATAGGCCGCCGGTATGGCGCGTGCCGTGCCGTTGCGGACGATGCCGGCGCCAAGCGCCGTGCCGACAATAGCAACCGGCGCGGAAGCTTGATGGGCGCAACCTTTGGCGCAGCCCGAGACATGCAGGGCTATTCCATCGCCGGATGACTGCAGATCGCGCGCAAGCGCGGCAGCGATCTCGCGGCTCGCGATTAGGCCCGAGGCGCAAGCGGGTGCGCCGGGACAGGCAACGATCCGTCGCCGTGCATCGGCGTGGTCCACAGGGAAACCCAAGCGCCGAGCCTCGTCTCTTAGCGGCTTTACCTCGGTCCTCTTTAAAGGTCTGAGCAACAACGTGCGATCGGGCGCAGGCCGCGCCCTTAAGGCACCATGCACGCGGGCAATCTCCGTAAGAGCTCTCAGCGTGTCGGCCTCAGCGTGACCAAAAGCGAGCCCGACGCCAAGCGCGTAGAGATCGTCCTTGAGAGAATGCGTACCAACCATTTCGGCGCGGAGCCGGTGTGGCACCGGTGAGTGGAGCGCGATGCGGGTTCGGATGGCATCCTGGAACGCAGCGATCCCGCCGCTCTTGAGCACGTCGGCGGCGCGCGCTTCCCGACCATGTGCCGCAATCAACGCAAGCAGGCGCAACACGGCTTCGCAAGCTTCATCCGGTGCGATCATGCCAAGTAGTGTTGCCGAAGCTCCGTCGCCTGCGAGCGCAACATGAAGCAACGGACTGTCCGCCGTGGTGACGGCCTGGAGTCTGATATCGGCCGCAAGGGCATCGAGGTGAAGTCTGCCGCCGCTATCCACGATCACCGACACTTTCGGTGCGAGCGGTAGAGCGGCGGATGCGGCGGCGTGGCGAAGCTCACGCGCCAGCGCCTCGGCATCGAACTGGTCAGAAGCCTGGTCTGCCAGAGGGTCTGTGATTACAGGCAGCCCCTCGCTGATCTCGATACCGAGCATTGAGACCGCATCGGCGAAGAGCGGGGCAGAGGCCGATGTAAGCCCGCGGACCTGGAGGCTACCGCGGGCTGAGATCTCCATAGTGCCGTTGCCGTGGGCGCGCGCCGCCGCGCAGAGGCGGCTGAACGCGCCGAGCGCAATCGGCGCCACGGGAAGGAGGCGCACCAGCAGCCCGTCGCCGGTCTGCATCGGGGCAGAAAGGCCGGGGCAGGCGCCGCGTGCATAGGCGCTGGTCATAACGTGGCCTCCGCCTGGAGCGCGTCCAGCGCCGCGCCGAGATCGTTGCGGCGCGGATGCCATAGCCCCTTGCGCCGCGCAGTCTCCAGCCGTTCGGCGATGGCGCGCGCGGCGTCAGGGTTCTCGCGCTGGAGAAAATCGCGCACCGTCGGATCGGCAAGATAGGCCTCGTGTACGAGATCGAAGAGCACGCTCGACACGACGCCTGTGGTCTCGGCGAAATCGACCAGCCGGTCGACCGTCTCGGCAAGCTCCGCCGCGCCGCGCGCCCCGTGCCGCATCATGCCCGCGATGAAGCGCGGACTAGTGGCGCGGCCGCGCACGATTCTCGCCAGCGCCTTGTCCAGTGGGCGCGCGCGGGGGCGGTTGGGATTGGTGGTATCGAGCACGATCAGATCCGCCTCGCTACCGAGCGCCACCGCCGCCGCGGCGAAGCCGCCGATATGGGCGACATCCTCCGCGCCTTCCAGCAGGTCACGCGAGGGATCGTCGTTGCAATGCAGCAGCAAATCGGCAGCGGCAACCTGCTTGGCGAAAGCGCCGGGCGCACGCCTGGCTTCGCCCTCGGCGCCGCCATAGCCATGCGAGGTTGCGGCGAGATAGGCTGTGCCGATCTGCGCCGGCGCGCTGTCCTGCCCGAGCAGCTCCTCGACGCCGGCGCCGTAAGCTCCGGGCGCGGTGCCGAAGATGCGCCCGAGACTTGCGCCGCTTTTGCCATTGGCCCGCGCGACAGCGGCGAGCGGATTCTCCTCGTCGTCTTCGTCGCGCCCCGCGACCAGCCGCACGGCGGCGTCGAGCAGCGCGATGTGTGCCGGAAAAAGGTCGCGGAACAGCCCGGAGATGCGCCAGGTAACATCGACTCTAGGCCGGCCCATCGCTGCAGGCGGCAGCACCTCGATGCCGGTGACGCGCGCACTCGAAGCGTCCCACACCGGGCGGCAGCCCATCAGCGCCAGCCCTTGCGCGATCTCCTCGCCGCCGGTCCTGAGCGTGGCGCTGCCCCAGAGATCGATCACCAGCGAGCGCGGCATCTCGCCATGAGTCTGGAGGTAGAGCCGGATCACCTCGTCTGCGGCGAGTCGGCCGAGATCCATCGCGGTCGGCGTCGGCAGGAGGCGCGGGTCGGCGGTGAACAGGTTGCGCCCGGTGGGCAGCACGTCGCGGCGGCCGCGCTGCGGCGCGCCCGCCGGTCCTGGTCGAATGTGCTTGCCGTCGAGCGCGGCGAGCAGCGCGTCGCGCTCGGCTGCGGCGCAGCCCTGCCAAAGCGGATCATCGCCTTCCGGTGGCCGCCCATAGATATGCAGTCCGTCCTTGACGGCTGAGTCCTTGAGGTCGCAGAGCCACGCATCGATCTTGCGTAAGGCTTCGTCGGGGTGGAGCGCGGGGGTGGCGCCTGCCTCGCGCGCGAGTCCGCTCCGCTCCGCCGTCTCGACGATCAGCCGCGCCAGAAGCTCGCGCCGCCGCCGGTCGAGCCCGTCGGCGATCGCATATTCGTCGACCAGCCGTTCGAGCTCTTGCGCCGCGCCGGACAATTCGGTTTCGACCAGCGGCGGCGGCAAATGGCCGATGGTGACGGCGGCGATGCGGCGCTTGGCCTGCGCCGCCTCGCCCGGATTGGAGACGATAAAGGGATAGACCACCGGCAGCGGTCCCACGACCGCTTCGGGAAAGCACCAGGCGGTCAACGCCACGGCCTTGCCCGGCAGCCATTCCAGCGTCCCATGCGCGCCCATATGCACCAGCGCATCGGCCTTGGCGACGTGACGCAGCCACAGGCCGAGCGCAAGCACGGCATGGCGCGGCGGTAGCGTGGGGTCGTGATAGACGGCGCGCCGCTCCGAGGCGCGTCCTCGGTCGGGCGGCAGCGCGACCCAGACATTGCCGAACTTGGCGGCGCGAAAGCAGAACGCGCCACCGCGAAAATCGGGATCGTCTTGCGGCTCGCCCCACGCGGCTTCGACCGCTCGCGATACACCTCCCGGTAGCTCTGCGAGCAATTGCCGATAGGCCGCAAGCGAAAGGCGCGGCTCGGCCATGCCCGTGTCGAGCGCCTGGAGGAGAACCGCCGCGGCTTGCGGTGCAGCACTGACGCCGTAGCCAGCTTCGGCGAGATCGGCGAGCAGGGCAACGACGCTTTGCGGCACGTCGAGCCCGACGGCATAGCCGGCCCGCCCGCCCGCGGCGGGATAATCGGGCAACAGCACGGCGATGCGACGCTCCGCACGTGGCGTTCGTTGCAGGTTCACCATCGCCGCGACGCGGTCGGCAACCATGGCGATGCGGTCGGGCTCCGGGCGGCTGGCGAAGGCGGTGAAGCAAAGCGCTTCGTCGCTCGGCAGCGAATCCTTGAAGGCGATGGCGCCCGCCAGCACTCGGCCATCGAGCTCCGGCAGCACCACATGCATGGCGAGATCGGCCGGGCCGAGACCGCGTACGCTCTCCTGCCAAGCGGAGCGCCTGGTCGTGGCGATCACCGCTTGCAGCACCGGCGCGTCCACCGCATCGAGCGGCGATGCTCCCGGCTCGATCCCCGCCGCAAAGGCGGTAGCGGTGACGATGACCGCAGGCTTGAGCTCGGTCAGTGCATCGCTAACGAATGCCGCCGCGTCGCGATCCTTGAGGCTAGGCACAAAAAGCGGGGCGGGCGACAGTCCGCGCGCTTCAAGCGCCGCGCAAAGCGCGTCGATCGGCGTGGTGTCGGCGGCGAGCAGCGCCGACCGGTAGAAGACGATCGGCACCACGGCGCTCCCCGCAGCCAGGCCGGAGATCAGCCTGTCGATCGAAACCGGTCCCGCACCCGGAAGATAGGCGCTCATGCGTGGGACTGCCTGCGGCTCCGGCACGTCGAGCGTGACGCCGGCGAGGCTTGCGAGCTTGCGCAGCAGAGCCTGCAAATTCTCGTTTCCACCATGGCGGAAGAACGCGAGCAGCGCGCGCAGTTGCTCCGACCCGAGCGTCGAGGCATCGTCGAGGCGCGCATCGTCGCGGTCCTCGCCCGGCAGCACGGCGAGCGCGATACCCCGCTCGCGCGCCATCGCGGCGAGCGCCTCGACCCCGTAGCGCCACCAATCGAGGCCGCCGAGCAGCCTGACTACGATCACCTTGGCGTGGCGCGCACAATTGTCGATCCAAAGGTCGATCGACATTGGGTGGCGCAGGTCGCGCAGATGCGCCAGCCGCACGCTCGGCAGCCGGTCCTTCTCCGCCGCGTAGGCCGCCGCCAGAGCGGCGAGGTCGCTGTCGGCGAAGGATAAGATCAGGATATCGCCCGGAAGCTGGGCGAGATCGACCGGCTCGACCAGATCGTCGAGGCCTGCCGATGTGGTCTGGAGCAGATGCATCTTCTAGCTCGCCAGCGCCTTGGCCACCGCGTCGCGATCGAGGCCCTTCAGCCCGATCACCACCAGGCTGCCCTGGCGCGCCTCGTCCGGTCCCCAGGCGCGGTCATAATAGTGGCTGACCCGGGGGCCGACCGCCTGGACCAGCAGCCGCATTTTCTTGTCCGAGACCGCCAGGAAACCCTTCATCCGCAACACATTATGCGCCTCGGCGACGCGCGCAATCCGCGCGGCGATCGCCGCGGGGTCGGCGATCTCCGGCAACGCAACGACGAAACTGTCGAAATCGTCGTGGTCGTGGTCGATCTCGTCGTCGTGATGCGTCTTGCGGTTCTCGATATCGGCCTCGGTGCCGACACCAAGGCCGAGCAGAGCCGCGGGATCGACCTTGCCGTCAGCCACGGTGACGATGCGCACCGCGCGCGGTAGCGCGTCCTTGATCGCCGCCATCGCCCTGTCGATGCCGGCGGCGTCGAGCAGGTCGCGCTTGTTCAGCACCACGAGATCGGCGCAAGCGATCTGATCCTCGAACACCTCTTCGATCGGATCGTCGTGGTCGAGCGCGGTATCCGCCGCGCGCTGCGCCGAAAGTGCGGCGAGATCGGCGCTCACCTGGCCGTCTGCCAGCGCGGCGCCGTCGACCACTGCGATCACCCCGTCGACCGTGACGCGGCTCTTGACCGCGGGCCAGAGGAACGCCTGCACCAGCGGCTTGGGCAGCGCCAGTCCCGACGTCTCGATGACGATATGCTCGACGGCCGGTTCGCGCGCGAGGATCTGGTCGAGCGCTGGCACGAATTCGTCGGCCACCGTGCAGCAGAGGCAGCCATTGGCGAGCTCGACGATGTTCTCCTCGGGGCAGGCTTCGTCGCCGCAGCCTTTGAGGATCTCGCCGTCGATGCCGAGATCGCCGAATTCGTTGACGATCACCGCGAGCCTGCGTCCGTTGGCGTTGGCGAGCACATGGCGGATCAGCGTGGTCTTGCCCGAGCCGAGAAAGCCGGTGACGATGGTGCAGGGAACGCGGGCAAGCGTGGAGCTCATTCGGCTTCCTCCTCGAAATCGATCGGTGGCACACGCGCGATCAACCCGCGCTTCAAAATGTCGGGGCGGCTGCGCCACGGCATCAAACCGTCCGCCGCGCGGGCGAACAGCTTGGCGCCGTCGATCAGCGCAGCAGCATCGCGCTCGGGCTCGAGCCCGCCGAACACATAGGTCCAGGCGCCGTCGCGCCTGATCGCGGCACTACAGGCCCGGCTGCAATTGGCGAGGCAGCGAATCTGGCGCACCTTCACGCCACTGCCGTCGGCCGCGCGCGTGGTCTCTTGCGCCAAGGTTAGGCCCGGCCGCACGCTGTCCTCCGGATCGCTGGGACGGCGGCAGGTGATGCAGACATAGACCGTCATCGCGGCGTCGGCCTCGATGTTGCGGTTTTCGTCCTCTGCGGTGTCGATGAGACTCACCCTGACGCCGCTCCTTGCTACGCCGCGACTTTAGGGTGCTTGCTGTGGCCGGGCCCAGGCTTCCGGACCGGCCGTTCGTGAACCAACCGCTCCGAGGCACCCCGCCCGGTGAGCGACCAGCATCGGCGGTAGGTCTCCTGGCTCGCGGGTCGCTGCCTTGGCCGCCTTCCCGGGCGCTCCCACCCAGTGGCTTATGGCTCAGGCTCGCCGCTTACAGTTGCGGGGGCAGCCGCGGATTTTGGGCCTTGGCCCGTTACCGCGTTCCCTGTTCGCTCTCATGCGAGAGACCGCCGATTAAGGCCACTTAACGGGGCCGTCGGCCCCTTTGTCAATGCGCTCCGGCAAGGGGCAGCTTGCGAAAGGCGGCGCGGCGGCTATAGTCCTCGCGTCGTCGGTTCCCGCATGGGGCGGGACTGAAAAAGGGAACGCGGTGCGGGTTGATCCCTATTCCGCGGCTGCCCCCGCAACTGTAAGCGGCGAGCGCCCTTCCACCTGCCACTGGAGCCGATCCGCTCCGCTCCGGGAAGGCCGAAGGGAAGCTTTGACCCGCGAGCCAGGAGACCTGCCGGCGACGGCAACCTTAACCGCGCTCTCGGGTGGAGGGCGCAAGGGGGATCAGATGAAGACTTCCTCGACCAAACCAACCGGCGCGCATGATGCCGCCGCGCTTAGCGCCTCGCGTGCCGTCCCGATCTTCATGGCGGCGCTGCTCGGCATTTTCATCGTCGGCGGCGTGGGCTTCTCCCACATCGAGGCGGTGCATAACGCCGCGCACGATTATCGCCATTCCATGGCCTTTCCCTGCCACTAGCCGAGAGGGAGAGCGCAACATGGATTACTTCCGCAATATCGTTGTGGTCGCCGCCATCGCCGGCGTGATCGCCGGGCTCGGCATGACCCTGGCCCAGAGCTTCACCACCGTGCCGCTGATTCTCAAGGCGGAGACCTTCGAGGGGCAGGGCGATGCTGCGCCGCACGACCACGGCGCGGGTGAAGCGACCACGGCGCATTCGCATGGTGACGAGGAGGGCTGGGCGCCGTCGGACGGCTTCGAGCGCACGGCCTTTACGGTCGCCGCCAATATCGTCACCGGCATCGGCTTCGCGCTGCTGCTGATCGCCGTCAGCGAGCTGTTCGGTGGGATCAGGGATTGGCGCCAAGGCGTGTATTGGGGCCTTGCGGCCTTCGTCGTGTTCACCTTAGCGCCTGGGCTTGGGCTTCCACCCGAGCTTCCCGCCATGCCGGCCGCCGATCTCGGAGCGCGCCAGCTCTGGTGGGTGGCGACGGTGCTCTCAGCCGGGGTCGCGCTGTGGCTGCTGTTCTTTCAGCGGTCGCTGCTTGGAGTGGTCGCCGCCATCGTCTTGCTGGTCGCGCCGCATATCGTCGGTGCGCCGCAGCCGGACAGCCATGCAAGCCCGGTCCCCGAAGGCTTGCGCCACAGCTTCGTGGTGGCAGTCGTGCTGACCACGCTTGTGTTCTGGGCGCTGCTCGGAGGGCTG
>DASQKJ010000091.1:0-11673 GCA_035630595.1 Methyloceanibacter sp. | reverse complement strand
AAGAAGAACGCGCCCTGCATCATCTTCATCGACGAGATCGACGCGGTCGGCCGCCATCGCGGCGCGGGCCTCGGCGGCGGCAATGACGAGCGCGAGCAGACGCTGAATCAGCTGCTGGTCGAGATGGACGGCTTCGAGGCCAATGAAGGCATTATCCTGATCGCGGCTACCAACCGCCCCGACGTGCTCGATCCCGCGCTGCTGCGTCCCGGCCGCTTCGACCGGCAGGTGGTGGTGCCGCGCCCCGACATCATCGGTCGCGAGAAGATCCTGAAGGTTCATGTGCGCAAAGTCCCGCTTGCGCCCGACGTCGATCTGCGCGTCATCTCGCGCGGCACGCCCGGGTTTTCCGGCGCCGACCTCGCCAATCTGGTCAACGAGGCGGCGTTGCTGGCCGCCCGCCGCTCGAAACGCCTCGTCACCCAGCACGAGTTCGAGGATGCCAAGGACAAGGTCATGATGGGCGCCGAGCGGCGTTCCATGGTGATGACCGAGGAGGAGAAGACGCTGACCGCCTATCACGAGGGCGGGCATGCGCTGGTGGCGCTGCATCAGCCGGCCTCCGATCCGGTGCATAAGGCGACCATCATCCCGCGCGGCCGGGCGCTCGGCATGGTCATGCGGCTGCCCGAGCGCGACCTCCTGTCCTACACGCGCGCCAAGCTCAAGGCCGACATCACCGTGGCCATGGGCGGTCGGGTGGCCGAGGAACTGGTGTTCGGCTACGACAAAGTGACCTCGGGCGCGTCTTCGGACATCAAGATGGCGACGCTGCTCGCGCGCGCCATGGTCACGCAATACGGCATGAGCGATAAGCTCGGCCCGCTCGCCTATGGCGACAACGAGGAAGAAGTGTTCCTCGGCCATTCCATCGCGCGGACGCAGAATCTATCCGACGAGACGCAGACCATAGTCGACGAGGAGATCCATCGCATCGTCGACGAATCGTTCGAGGAGGCGCGGAAGATCCTCTCCGAGCATATCGACGATCTGCACACGGTCGCGCGCGGCCTGCTCGAATACGAGACCTTGTCGGGCGAGGAGATCAAGGACCTGCTCAAGGGCAAGCCGCCGGTGCGCGAGTTCGCGGCGGAAGCCCCGACGCGGCCCGCGCCTGCTTCTGCGGTACCCTCCGCCGGACGCGGCAAGCGCCCGCCGGAGCCGGAGCCCGATACCGGTTGCATGGAGCCCCAGCCCTCGACTTAGGCTGGACTGCTTCCCCGCCGGCCAAGCGGCGTTCCCCGACCTTGGCGAGCCGTGCTAAGGCACGCTCGTGTCTCAGAAGCTCTACCTCAGACCGGTCGGGTTGATCTATGGCGCGGCCGCAGAGGCGGCGGTCGCCGACGGCTTGGCTTTACCGCTCGCCGGGGGGCCGATGGCGTTTACCGCCGCAGTGCTGATCGAAGGAACGCCGCAAAACAGCAGGCGGCGGCTGCTTACGGCGCCTGCGCTTGCCGGGTCACGCGAGGCCGATCTCACGGCGCTCGTCGAACGCGTGACGGTGAAGCGCCGGCCCTTCGCCGGGCTCGCGCTCGACCGGCCGCTGCTGATGGGTATCGTCAACGTGACGCCGGATTCGTTCTCCGACGGCGGACTGTTCGACACCAAGGAGGCGGCGATCGCGCAAGCGGCCGAGCTTGCCGCAGCGGGAGCGGCCATCGTCGATGTCGGCGGCGAGTCGACCCGGCCCGGCTCCGATAGTGTGGAGGAAGGCGAGGAGGCCGCCCGCGTCGTCCCGGTCATCGAAGGCCTGCGCGGTCTCTCTGCGGTCATCTCGGTCGATACCCGCAAAGCCTCGGTGGCGCGCGCGGCGGCCAGGCAGGGCGCCAAGATCCTCAATGACGTGTCGGCGCTGACCTACGATCCGAACTGCCTGCTTGTCGCAGTGGAGGCGGGGCTCAGCCTGGTGCTCATGCATGCGCAGGGCGAGCCCAAGACCATGCAGGACGACCCGCGCTACGACGACGTGGTGCTCGACGTGTTCGACTATCTCTCCGCGCGGATCCGGGCGGCGGAAGCAGCCGGCATCGAGCGCTCGCAAATCGCCGCCGATCCCGGACTCGGCTTCGGCAAGACGCTCGCGCATAACCTGACCTTGCTCGCCAATACCAGCCTGTTCCATGCGCTCGGCGTGCCGCTTCTGATCGGCGCGTCACGCAAACGCTTCATCCAGGGGGTGTCAGGCGGCTCCGCGCCCCGCGCCCGCGAGCCCGGTTCCCATGCCGCGGCGATTGTCGCCGCCGCGCAAGGGGCGCAAATCCTGCGGGTGCATGATGTGGCGGGGTGCCGGCAAAGCCTGGCCGTCTGGCGGGCCTCGACCTTCGGCACTGAAAATTAAGGCAAATCCGGCATTGTCCGGCACCCGATCTGGTGTAACCTTTGCTTACATATTTTGAACGTGAAGGTGGTACACGAGAAGCATAATCCCGATGCGGCGCCAGTCAGACCATAATGAGGAACCGCACCGGGGACTGAACGGGGGGGCCTAACAATGCCTCGCAAATATTTTGGCACGGATGGCATCCGTGGCAGCGCGAACACCCATCCCATGACCTCCGAGGTAGCGCTCAAGGTCGGGATGGCCGCGGGCAAGCTGTTCACCATCGGCTCCTATCGCCATCGCGTGGTGATCGGCAAGGACACGAGGCTGTCCGGCTATATGATCGAATCCGCGCTGGTCTCCGGCTTCACCGCGGTGGGCATGGACGTGTTCCAGCTCGGCCCGATGCCGACGCCGGCCGTCGCCATGCTGACCCGCTCGCTCCGCGCCGATCTCGGCGTGATGATCTCGGCCTCGCACAATCCGTTCGTCGACAACGGCATCAAGCTGTTCGGTCCCGACGGCTACAAACTCTCCGACGAAGCCGAGGAGGAAATCGAGCAGCTGATGGAGGGCGACTGCGCCGACCTGCTCGCGGCGCCCGACATGATCGGCCGGGCGACCCGCATCGACAGCGCGCGGGAGCGCTATATCGAATTCGCCAAGCGCACGCTGCCCAAGAATATCCGGTTCGACGGCATCCGGGCGGTGATCGATTGCGCCAATGGTGCCGCCTACAAGGTGGCGCCCGAAGCCCTGTGGGAGCTGGGGGCCGAGGTCATCAAAATCGGCGTCGATCCTAACGGCTTGAATATAAACAAGGATTGCGGCTCGACGGCGCCGGAGGACCTGATCCGCAAGGTCAACGAAGTGCGCGCCGATATCGGCATCGCGCTCGACGGCGACGCCGACCGCGTGGTGATCGTCGACGAGAAGGGCAGCATCATCGACGGCGACCAGTTGATGGCGGTGATCGCCGAGTCCTGGCTGAAGCGCGGGCGGCTCGCAGGCGGCGGGATCGTCGCCACGGTGATGTCCAATCTCGGGCTTGAGCGCTACCTGGAGGATTTGGGACTTGGGCTTGCGCGCACGCCGGTCGGCGACCGCTATGTGGTCGAGCATATGCGCCAGCACGGCTACAATATCGGCGGCGAGCAGTCAGGCCATATCGTGTTGTCGGATTTCTCCACGACCGGCGACGGCCTGGTCACCGCGCTCCAGCTGCTCGCGGTGGTGGCGCAGAGCGGCAAGCCGGTCAGCGAGATCTGCAATCGCTTCGAGCCGTTGCCGCAGGTCCTGAAGAATGTGCGCTACAAGAATGGCGGCCAGCCGCTCGACAACGTGGCGGTGCGCAGGGCGATCGACACCGGCAAGACCAAGCTCGGCAAATCGGGGCGGCTCGTGATCCGCCCCTCGGGCACTGAGCCGGTGATTCGGGTGATGGCCGAGGGCGACGACGAGAAGCTGGTTAAGACCGTGGTCTCCGAGATCGTCCACGCGCTGACCGACGCGGCCGCGTGATTGCCCGCCGCTGCCGCGAAAACGATAGTATTATCAGGTATCTTTCATATCGCTATCTCGATCTCGGCGATGCCAAGACGGGTAGAACCTTTGCGTACGACAATTCCACTATTGCAGGCAGCTTCGCTATCGAGGACATCACCTCGCACGACCTGATGCTCGGCGTCCGTTGGAAGCTCGGCAGGCAGCCAGCGCCGATGCCGGTCGCCTTCAAATAACAAAAGCCCCTCAACCATCAGACTGCTAGCCACTGATCCGCCCGTCGCTTCGACGGGCGGCTTTTTTGCTGTGCTTGTCCCGCGCTGTCATCTTGACCTCCCGGCGAGCAAGACGTACCTGCCTTTGGGTTTGCCTCAACCGGGTTTGCCCGGCATCAAGCCGGGCAAGACGAAGCGGTGAATGAGCAGAGATTTGTCTCCATGACCACGCCTCCGAAACCCACGTTGCGGCCGAAGAACCCGCGCTTCTCCTCGGGCCCGTGCACCAAGCGTCCCGGCTGGTCGGTCGACGCGCTCAAGGGGGCGCTGCTCGGGCGCAACCACCGTCAGCCGGAGACCTTGGCCAGGCTGGAGCTGGCGCTGAGACGGACGCGTGAGCTACTTGCGCTGCCGCACGACTATCGCGTGGCGATCGTGCCGGCCTCTGACACCGGCGCGGTGGAGATGGCGCTGTGGTCGCTGCTCGGACCGCGTGGGGTCGACGTGCTCGCCTGGGAAGCGTTCAGCAGCAATTGGGTCACCGACATCGTCGAGCAGCTCAAATTGCGCGATGTCCGCGCGCTCGCCGCGCCCTATGGCGCGCTGCCGGATCTCTCCCAAGTCGATAGCGATCGCGACGTGGTGTTCGCCTGGAACGGAACCACGTCGGGTGTGCGCGTGCCGAATGCCGATTGGATCGCGGCAGACCGCAAGGGACTCACCATCTGCGATGCGACCTCCGCGGTGTTCGCGCAAGCGATCGACTGGGAGAAGCTCGATGCGGCCACCTTCTCCTGGCAGAAAGTGCTGGGCGGCGAGGCGCAGCACGGCATGCTGATCCTCAGCCCCCGCGCGGTGGAGCGGCTCGAGAGCTATACGCCGCCCTGGCCGCTGCCCATGCTGTTCCGCATGACGCGCGGCGGCAGGCTGAAGGCCGAGCTGTTCGAAGGCTCGACCATCAACACCCCGTCGATGCTGTGTCTGCAGGACTATCTCGACGCGCTGGATTGGGTGGAGAGCGTCGGCGGTGCCGCCTGCACCATAGCGCGCTCCGACGCAAATGCCGCCGTGATCGCGGAATGGGTCGCAAGGACGACGTGGGTCGATTTCCTCGCTTCGGTACCCGCTACGCGCTCGAACACGTCGGTGTGCCTGAAGATCGTAGACCCGGACGTGCTCGCGCTGCCGCCACAGTTGCGCGACGCCTTCCCGCATAGGATGGCGGCGTTGCTCGATGGGGAGAACGCCGCCAAGGATATCGCCGCGTATCGCGATGCGCCGCCGGGGTTGCGCATCTGGACCGGCGCCACGGTCGAGAAGGCAGATCTTGAAGCGCTGCTGCCGTGGCTCGACTGGGCCTTTGCTCAGGAGAAACAGGCGCTGGCCAAGGCAGCTTAAAGGCCCGGCCCCCAGTCCCCCGGATGGAGGGGCTGGAGGCCAATCGGGCTCGGATGGGCTAAGAGCTAACCCTTATAGGGCGCGTGCGTCGCGTGGGAGCGCGAGTGCCTGGGGCTCCAGTGCGTTCCTTGTCCCGGGACATTGGTTGGTGTCTGCACGCCCATGGTCGGACAGGTGTCGGCGTTGGGCTGCTTCATGCAGCCGGGAATGTCGGCGCGTACCCAGGACAGCCTGTCGCAGGCGCCGTCGAGGCTTCTTAACGAAGTGCGATGGAGTACTCGCGTCGGCCACAGGCTCGCGCTATAAGCTGACACGGCCCTGCCAGCGAAGCGGGGCCGTTGCTGCGTCCCGGCCCTGATTTCGAAGGACTTACAAAGTGGCCAATGTCGTGGTCGTCGGCTCCCAATGGGGCGACGAAGGCAAGGGCAAGATCGTCGACTGGCTGTCCGAGCGCGCCGATATCGTGGTGCGCTTCCAGGGCGGCCACAATGCCGGCCATACGCTGGTGGTCGACGGCACCACCTACAAGCTCTCGCTGCTGCCCTCGGGCGTGGTGCGGGCCGGCAAGCTCTCGGTGATTGGCAACGGCGTGGTGGTCGACCCTTGGGCGCTCGCTGAGGAGATCGCGAAGATCGAGAAGCTCGGCGTCAAGATCAGCCGCGACAATCTCCGCGTCGCCGAGAACGCGACGCTGATCCTGCCGCTGCACCGCGAGCTAGACGCGCTGCGCGAGGCGGAAGCTGGAGACGGCAAGATCGGCACGACCAAGCGGGGCATCGGTCCGGCCTATGAGGACAAAGTCGGAAGGCGCGCCGTCAGGGTGATGGACCTCCAGGACCTGCCCTCGCTCAAGCCGAAGATCGAGCGCATCCTCGCCCACCACAATCCGCTGCGCCGGGGACTCGGCCAGCCGGAAATCTCCGCCGACGAATTGTGCCGCCAGCTCGGCGAGATCGCGCCGAAGATTTTGCCTTACGTCGACACGGTCTGGGCGCTGCTCGACTCCAAGCGCCGCCAGGGCAAGCGGATCCTGTTCGAGGGCGCGCAAGGCGCGTTGCTCGACATCGATCACGGCACCTATCCTTTCGTCACCTCGTCCAACACGGTGGCGGCGCAGGCGGCGACGGGCTCCGGCGTCGGGCCCAGCGCGATCAACTATGTGCTCGGCATCACCAAAGCCTACACCACGCGGGTGGGGGAGGGGCCGTTCCCTACCGAGCTCACGGACGAGACGGGCAGGCTGCTCGGCGAGCGTGGCGCGGAGTTTGGCACCGTGACGGGACGCCCGCGCCGCTGCGGCTGGTTCGACGCCTGTTTGGTGCGGCAGACGCGCAAAGTGGCCGGCATCAACGGCATCGCCCTGACCAAGCTCGACGTGCTCGACCAGCTGCCGGAACTCAAGATCTGCGTCGGCTATCGGCTCGACGGGTTGCCGCTCGATCATCTGCCCGCCGCGCAAGGGGCGCAGGCGCGGGTCGAGCCGGTCTACGAAACGATGGAGGGCTGGACCGAATCGACGCGCGGCGCGCGGAGCTGGGCCGAGCTTCCGGCGCAATGCATCAAATATGTGCGGCGGCTGGAGGAGCTGATCGGCGCGCCGGTGGCGCTGCTCTCGACAAGTCCGAAGCGCGAGGACACCATCCTCGTGCACGACCCCTTCGTGGATTGAGGCTGGTCATGGCCGAAACTAAATTTCCCTGGAAACTTGCCTGGATCACCGGCGCGTCGGGCGCGATTTGCGGCGAGCTCGCGCGCAGGCTCGCGGCTGAAGGTGTCGCTGTCGCCGCCTCGGCGCGATCGAGCGACAGGCTTTATGCGCTCGCCGCTGAAAGCGACCGCATCAAGGCCTTTCCCGCCGACGTTCTAAATCCTGGAGAGCTCAAAGCGGCCGTGGCCAAGATTGAGGCTGGGCTGGGACCCATTGACCTCGCGCTGTTCGGTGCCGGCATGTATGTGCCGTTCAATATTCGCAATATCGACCTCGACGGCTTCCATCGCACCATGGCGCTCAATGTCGACGGGGTGATCAACGGCGTCGCCGCGGTGCTGCCCTCCATGCTGGCGCGGAAATCGGGGCACATCGCCATCATGGGATCGCTGTTCGGCTATGCCGGCTGGCCGGAGAACGGCAGCTACGGCGCCAGCAAGGCGGCGGTGATCAATCTCGCCGAGAGTCTGAAGCTCGAATTGGAGGGGACCGGTGTCGACGTGACCATCATCAATCCAGGCTTCGTCGATACGCCGCTCAATGCCTCTTACGACCCAAAGAAAAAGCTCTATGCGATGAGCAAGGAGCGATGCGCGCGCAAGATCCTCGAGAAGCTTGGAGGAAAGCCCTATGAGATCGCTTTTCCCCCGCAAGTCGCGGGCTTCTTGAAGACCGTGCGATCGCTGCCCCGGGCGGTGTCGTTGCCACTCGTCCGTTGGTTCACCAAGACGATGCAGTAGGGTGGGCAAAGCGAAGCGTGCCCACCGGCTCCACGTCATGGGCAACGGCAATGCCGTTGCCCACGCTACGACAGCAGCTCGCGGAAATAAGAGTCGAGCATGCGGCCCTTGGGGTCGGCTGCCTTGCGCCGCGCGGCGAATTGCTGGATGCGCACGCCGAAGGCCTTGCGCACCTGCTCGCGGGTCAGGAACGGCGTCTGGTTGAACAGCGGCACGCCGCGCCGCTCGCTGCAAAACGCATTGTAATGATGCAGGAACTCTTCCCAGTCGGGGCCGCCGGTTGAGGCCGGGTCGATGCTCAAGGTCGCGCCCTCCCAGCTATAGGAGAGCATTGCCTCGACGTCGCGGGCGATGGAGTAGCCAACGCTCGGCAAGTCGCAGCGATAGCCGGTCTTCTGCTCATAGGCGATCAGGAAATTGCAATAGTCCTCGAGAATGTCGAAGAAGCCCGCCTCGCGGAACGCCCACATGCTGAACAGATATTTGTTGCTGCCGGGCTCGCGCGGATAGTTGATGATCTGCGCATGCGGCCAGGTGCGGTCGCTGCGCACCACCAGCACGAGCGCCTGCCGCAGCAAAAAGAAGTGCAGCTTGTCGGCCATCGTGCGCAGAGCATGGTTCTTGCTGCTGCGCTGAATCCACTGGGTGACGGCCGGGCCGTATTTGCGCCAGAAGCGGTTGCGGTAGGACCAGAGATGGCGCGAGGTCGGTTGCGCCTCGGGATTATCCTTGCGCAACTCGACGACGACGCGCTTCGCATAGGGGAAGATGTAATACATCACGGCATAGCCGCGCGCCTTGTAGATCGGGAAATATTTGCGGAAATTGTCGAGGCTCAGCGAATAGTGGCGCACCGACAGCGCGGTGGTCGGCCGGACCTTGATCGTCACCTCGTAGACGATGCCGAACAGGCCGTAGCTCGAGCGGAGCAATTGCATCTCCTCCGGATTGTCGCGCTCGGTGACCTCGCGGATCTTGCCGTCGGGCGTGACCAGCCGCATGCCGGTGACATAAGAGCTGACCTGGCCGAAACCGCCGGGGAAGGATGAGTCCTTGGTGGCGGCGGTGGCCATGGCGCCGATGGTGACATTGCCGATCTCAGTGGTGATGTAAGGCTGCAGGCCCCGCTCCTTCAGGGCGTTGGCGAGCGCGATATGCGTCACCCCCGCCTCGACCGTCACCGTGTCGTCGGTAAAGTGGAGGATGCGATTCATCCCCTTCATGTCGACCATGGTGCCACCGTCGTCGCCGTTCATGCGCGCGGTGGAGTGCATCGAGCCGGCGGGCCTGACAGGCGAGGGAAAGCGCACCTCGTCGGTCAGAATCTCGACCAGGTCCTCGACGCTCTCAGGCGTCGCTATCACCTTGGGATGGTAGGTCCAGGTGCCGTCCCAGGTCTTGATCGTGACATCTTGCTTGATTTGCATGAACTTCCCCCGGGGGCCCCTGCCGGGCGTCAGACCATAAACCAAAGCGCCGACGAATCCAGGCTCCAAGCGTCGCGGCTCCCCGGCATCGAGCATGACCGCAAGCAGGCGGGGACTTGACCGAGTCCAAAGAGGGGACGGAATCATGCGAGCGGGGTTGAACCCGAAATTGGGGAATGCTTAGGTCTGCCGCAAAGTCGGGCGAGAGCCGGACTTGAGCCCGGAACATCGCAAGGGATCGCTAGGGACGTGCAACGTTTCTGTATCATCGGCGCGGGGGCGTGCGGGCTGGCCGTGGTCAAGACCTTCGCCGAGCGCGGCATCGCGTTCGATTGCTTCGAGGCGCTCGCCGATATTGGCGGCATCTGGAACCCGGAGAGCCCCCATGTCGTCTACGGCTCCACCTATCTCAATTCGTCGAAGAAGCTGTCGCGCTATCCAGATTTCCACTTCCCGGAGGAGTGGGCGCTCTATGCAAGCCGCGCGCAGGCGCAAGAATATCTGCGCGCCTATGCCACCGAGTTCGGCCTCTACCCGCTGATCAGCTTCAACAGCCGCGTCATTTCGGCCGAGCGCACGAAGCAAGGTTGGCGCGTGCAGATCGAAGGCGAGGACGCGCCCCGGCTTTATGCCGGCTTGGTCATTGCCAACGGGCATCACTGGGAGCCGACTGTCCCGACTTATCCCGGCCGGTTCGACGGCGAGGCGTTGCATTCCCACGATGTGAAGTCGAAGGAGCAGCTCAAGGGCAAGCGTGTGCTGGTGGTCGGCGCCGGCAACTCGGCCGTCGATATTCTGTCAGATGCCGCGATCGAGAACGGGCGTGTCGTGCATTCGATGCGCCGGACCTACTATTTCTTCCCAAAGACGGTGTTCGGCAAGCCAACCGATGTGTTCATCGACTACACCAGCCGGATTCCGCTGCCGCGCAAATTGATGCGGCTGCTCTACCGTTTCGGCATGCGCATCGTGGTCGGACCGCATCGCCGCTTCGGCCTGGAGCGGCCGGACCACGACCTGTTCGAAGCGCATCCCACCGCCTGCAACACGTATATCGACCATTTGATCCATGGGCGCACGATCGTGAAGCCCGGCATCGAGCGGCTCGACGGCAAGCGGGTCGTGTTCACCGATGGCAGCGTCGAGGAGATCGATTTCCTGGTCTGGGCCACGGGCTTCAGGCCGAGCTTCCCGTTCATCGATAAGTCCTACATTCTCGACGAGCAAGGTAAGTCGAAGCTGTTCATCCACACTTTCAGTCGCGAGCTTGACGATCTGTTCGTGGTTGGATTGTTCGAGCCGGCCGAGGGCGGCGTATGGCAGATCGCCGATTATCAGGCGCGGCTGATCGCCGCCTTCATCAATTCCCAGGAGACCGATCCGAAGCGCGCTTCGTGGTTCCGGGCGCTGAAAGCGCGTGCCCATCCCGATATCGGCCACGGCATCCGCTGGCAGGACACGCCCTGGCACCGTTTCGAGATCCACCACTATCGCTTCCGCAGATATATGAAGCGCCTGTTGCGGAAATTCCGCGTGCCCGTGGGGGATGCGGTCGAGCCGCATGTCATGCCGATCGAAGGCGCCGGTGCCGAGGCCAAGCTCAAGCTCGCCTCTTAGTCAGGGCACCGCTTGCAGGTTCTTGCCGAAGAATTGCAGCGCAGCGGCGCCGACCTCCTCGTGGATTGCGTGGCGGTCCACGCCAGGCGCATCGATGCAGGCCTCGGGGAACTCATCGCGGCCCTCGTCATCGCATTCATTGACGAAGATCTCAGGATCGAAGAGGCCGGGGATGACGACAAGCTCGGCGCCCGAATATGCTTGGCGGCGAAGGCGGCGTTCTCGTCGGCCGGCGTCTGCGTGTCGCGCGCGCCAACCGTGATGTAGGTCGGTATGCTCATCGCGCCGAGCCTCGCCTCGGTCATGCCGAACGCCTTGATGATGCCCGGCGCCATGGCGAAGGCGGCCTTGATGCGCGTGTCGTGCACATCGAGCGCAGGTGCTGCATCGAGCGGCAGAGCGTTGCGGAGATGGGTCGGAACCATGGTTTCCCTTCCAGCCCTTCTGGAAGGCGAGATATTTATCTGCGTCGACCTTCGCGCCGCCGATCCAGAGCGAGGTGAAGCCGCCTTGCGAATGGCCGGCGACGCCGATCCGCTCCGCGTCGATCTGCTTCCCCCAGGCGGATCGTTCAGCAACAAGTCGATCGCGAGCGAGAGGTCGAGGGCCGCTGCCAGAGCTTGTTGGCGAGATAGGCGATGGTCTGGTCGTAGGTGTTGGCGCGATAGTGGTAGATGCCGGCGACGACATAGCCCTGCGCGGCAAGCGTCTCGGCGAACCAGGCGTATAGCAGCGGGTTCGAGCC
>DASQKJ010000090.1:0-2965 GCA_035630595.1 Methyloceanibacter sp. | reverse complement strand
AATAGCGTGCCGACAATGTCGCTCGATGAGGCGCCGAGCGAGCGGAGCTGCTCGTCATATTCCTCAAGCAGGTCCTCGCAGGCCTGGCGCGTGAGCGCCGCGATTATCGGTACAACCAGTACCACCTGGGCGATGATCATCGCCGTCGGCGTATAAAGCAGTTGGAGCACGCCTAACGGACCGGCATTCGATAACAGCAAATAGATGAATAGGCCGACCACAACCGGCGGCAGGCCCATGAGCGCACTCAAAAGCGCGGCCGCCGCGCCTCGACCCGGAAAGCGGTAGACGGCGAGTGCGGCGCCGAGCGTAAAGCCAATTGCACTGGCGATCGCCACGGCCAGCAGGCTGACCTTGAGGGACAGCAGCACGATCTCGACCAGGCGCGGATCGAGCGTGACGATAAGCCTCACAGCAGTATGAAATGCTTGGAGAAAATCGGCCATGGGAGGGGTGTGGTTCAATGCCTCTGTGGAGCGCCCTTAAGACGTTACCTAAACTGTATGGCCGGGAAAAGCCTTAGGGGCAGCATGCCGGCTGTCCCTTGACTTGCCGACCTAGGTCAGCCGCTATATCACCAGCCTACCCTTTGTGACGCTCTTTTCCCGCATGGCTGGGCAAATCGATGCTGGGCGGGGTCTCAACGAAAGGGAGAAGCGTGGAGCAAAAGACCCCAGGCAGCGGCAGCCCCGACCGGCCGGCACGACATGTCGGCTCACGCAAGCGCGCCCGAGGTTTTCCCAAGGGACGCCAGATCGAAAACGACGCGCTTCAAGATATAAAAGATCTGCTCGGTGACAAGCCGCGACGCTCCGATCTTTTGATCGAGTATCTGCATCTGATCCAAGACCGATATCATTACATCTCGGCGCACCATCTCCGGGCGCTATGCGAGGAGATGCGTCTGCCCCAGGCGGCCGCCTACGAAGTCGCGACCTTCTATGCCCACTTCGACGTGGTGAAGGAGGGCGAAACTCCTCCTCCTCCAACCACCATCAGAGTATGCGATTCGATCACTTGCGCCATAAAAGGCGCTGAGGCCTTGTACGAGGCGCTCAAGTCAGGCGCCGATCCGGCCCAGGTGCGCGTGCTGCGCGCGCCGTGCATGGGCCGCTGCGACACCGCGCCGGTCGCCGAGGTAGGACATTATTTCGTCGACCACGCTACGCCGAAGGCCGTCAGGAAGGTGGTCGACAGCGGCAAGCGCGAGACGAACATTCCGCGCTATGAGACGCTGGCCGAGTACCTGGCCAAAGGCGGCTATTCGGTACTTGAGCAATGCCGCGCTGGCAAGCTGCCGTTCGACACCATTATCAAGGAGATGACCGACGCGGGCTTGCGCGGGCTGGGCGGCGCAGGTTTCCCCGCCGGCCGCAAATGGCAGATCGTGCGCTCCTATCCAGGACCCCGACTGATGACCATCAACGGCGATGAGGGCGAGCCCGGCACGTTTAAGGATCGCTATTACCTCGAGCGCAATCCGCAACAGATGTTCGAGGGCGCGCTGATCGCTGCTTGGGCGGTCGAGGCGGAGCGCATCTATCTCTATATGCGCGATGAATATCCGGCGGTGCTGCATATTCTCGCGCACGAGATCGCGGCGCTTGAGAAGGCCGGCATCATCGACAAAGGCTTCATCGAGCTTCGCCGAGGCGCCGGCGCCTATATCTGCGGCGAAGAATCGGCGATGATCGAATCGATCGAGGGCAAACGCGGCTATCCGCGCAATCGTCCGCCCTATATAGCCGAGGTCGGCGTGTTCGGACGGCCGACCCTAAATCACAACGTGGAGACGCTCTATTGGATCCCGGAGATCCTCAACAAGGGCGCCAAATGGTTCGCCGATCACGGCGTGAACGGTGCCAAGGGCCTTCGGTCATGGTCAGTGTCGGGTCGGGTGAAGAAGCCCGGCGTGATCGTGGCACCGGCCGGCATCACCGCGCGCGAACTGATCGAGATGGCCGGGGGAATGGAAGACGGCGAGATCTTCAAGGCCTACCTGCCGGGCGGCGCGTCAGGCGGCCTTCTGCCGGCGAGCCTCGCCGACCTGCCGCTCGATTTCGGCAGTCTTGACAAATACGGCTCGTTCGTTGGCAGCCACGCCATCGTCGTGTTCTCCGAACGGGACGACGTCGCCGAGATCGTGATCAATCTCTTGCGCTTCTTCAAAGACGAGTCTTGCGGCCAATGCACGCCATGCCGGGTCGGCTGTGACAAGGCGGTGGCGCTGCTTGAACAGGGGCAATGGGACAAGGAGTTGCTCTCCGAGCTCGCTCAGGCCATGCGCGACGCGTCGATCTGCGGACTTGGACAGGCCGCGCCGAATGCCTTCATCTCAGCCATGCAGTTCTTTTTAGACGAGCGCTTGGGAACCGAGATGGCCGGACGCGCCTAGGGAAAGAAACATGACAGACCAGCTGCTATTCACACTCGATGGAAATGTGGTATCGGCCCGGCCGGGTGAGACCATTTGGCAGGTCGCTCGGCGCGAAGGCATCGACATCCCGCATCTCTGCTGGCTGCCGCAGCCCGGCTATCGCGCCGACGGCAATTGTCGCGCCTGCATGGTCGAGATCGAAGGTGAGCGCGTGCTGGCCGCCTCCTGCATTCGGAAGCCCGCGCCCGACATGGTGGTGAAGACCGCGACCGACCGGGCCGTCAAGGCGCGCCATATGGTGATGGAGCTGCTGCTCGCCGACCAGCCGCCGCACGAGGATTCGCCCGACCGCGCCTCGCCGTTTTGGCACTGGGCCCAGGTCCAGCACATCGAGACCTCGCGCTTTCCGGCCCATGACATCATCAAGCCCGACCTGTCCCACCCCGCGATGGCGGTCAATCTCGATGCCTGTATCGATTGCGGGTTATGCGTGCGCGCCTGCCGGGAAGTCCAGGTCAACGACGTGATCGGTATGGCGTTCCGCGGCATCGGCGCGAGGCCGGTGTTCGATTTCGACGATCCGATGGG
>DASQKJ010000089.1:0-5669 GCA_035630595.1 Methyloceanibacter sp. | reverse complement strand
GTGCTCGAGCGCCACGGCGTCACGCGGATCGACCCGCTCGGCCAGCGCTTCGACCCGAATAGCCATCAGGCCATGTATGAGGTGCAGAACGCCGACGTGCCAGAGGGCACGGTGGTCGACGTGATGCAGTCCGGCTACGTGATCGGCGATCGCTGTCTCAGGCCGGCGCTCATCGCGGTCGCCAAAGGAGGCGCGAAGCCGGCCAAGGCGCCAAGCGGCAATGGCTCTCCGTCGCGCAAAGCTGCCAATGACGATTTCCGCGAGGACGCCGAGCCGGGCGACTGAGGCCCGCTCATTTCGGTTTGGTGACGCGGCGCAGCGTGAGATTGAACCGGCCGCCCTCGGGGAGCACGCCGGACGTGCCGGCCAAGATGTGGTCGATGCCGTGATAGGCAAGCCGGTCCTCGCCGCCAAGCACCACGACATCGCCCGACTTTAATTCAAATCTCTGCGTCGGGTCCTTGCGCGACCGTCCGCCCACACGAAAGACACCCGTGTCGCCGAGCGACACCGATAGAACGGGCGCGGCGAAATCTTCCTCGTCCTTGTCCTGGTGCAGCCCCATCTTGGCGTCGCAGGCGTAATAATTGACGAGACAGGCTTCGGGCGGAAAGGGGTAGTCGGATACGTCCTGCCAGAGGTCGAGCAGCATCGACGGGATCGGTGGCCAGGGCTTCCCGGTCACCGGATGGGTGCCCTGGTAGCGGTAGCCGCGCTCCTTGTCGGTCACCCAGCCGAGCGGCCCGCAATTGGTCATGCGCACCGACATCGGCTTGCCCGAGCGGGGCATCGCCGGAGTGAATAGCGGGGCGATAGCAATGACAGCCCGCAACGCGGCCAAAAGCGCCGTTTGCGCGCCCCCATCGAGCCGCTGCGGAAAATAATGCATGCCGCCTTTGCTCCACCGCAACCCTGCCTTACCTTCTCTGCATATAGCGCAGCAGCGGCATATGAGGAGATGAGCCCGGTGGCGGCACAGGCACAGACAGCAAATCCCGACGGTTATGTGCATTCTCGCGATCCGAACGAGTATCAGCGCCTGCGCGAGCAGGCTTTACTGTGGCAGCGGTCGAGTAGTGAGCTGCTTGACGGCATCGGGCTAGGGCCCGGCATGACCTGCCTCGATGTCGGCTCCGGCCCCGGGGCGGTGATGCGGCTGATGGCGGACCGGGTCGGGCCGCGAGGCCGCGTGACCGGCATCGAGATTGACGGCGTGCTCGGCGCCCGGGCGCTGGCCGACCTTCGCACCCAAGGCGGGGCGGCGTTCGAGATGATCACCGCCGACGTGCGGGATCTTGATCAGGTGGCCGGCGAGCCTTTCGATCTGACCTATTGCCGCCTGTTCCTGATGCATCTGCCGGACCCGGTGGCGGCGCTGGAGAAGATGCTGCACTGGACCAAGCCGGGGGGCATCGTGGCGGCGCAGGAGTTCGATTTCGGCTCGATCGCGGTCGAGCCGCTCTGTCCGCCGATGACCGAGTTCAACCGGCTGTTCGAGGGTGTGTTCCGGGCTCACGGCCGCAACTTGAGGGCCGGGCGGCAACTGCCGGCCCAGTTCGAAGCGGCGGGGTTGGGACTTCCAGACGGGACCAGCGCCGAGGCGAAATTCCTGCCATTCAGCGCCATCGCCCAAATGTTGATCGGCGTTTACCAAGGTTTGTTCGCTTCGGCCGCCGAGCTCGGCCTCGCCGATCCGGTGCGGGCAACGGCGTTCAAGGCCGATGTCGCCGAGGCGGCGGCCGACGGGCGCTATTACTGTCTCACTCCGATCCTGGTCGGTGCCTGGAAGCGCGTCGCGTGACGCGCCGCTTCGAGACGGCGTCGCGAACCCCGCTTCTCCTTGCGGGCCATAGGCTTGCCTCCTATATAACCGCGGAACCCCGCCGGATGAGTCGGCGGGCTCGCCGAATTGTGGGGACCGACGCCAAGCCTAGCGCTGAAATCGCGGGTGCCGCTCAAGGGCCCGGACGGTCTGCCAGAAAGAGAGGTTCGTAATGGCGAAAGTGATCGGAATCGATCTCGGCACTACCAATTCCTGCGTCGCCGTGATGGAGGGGCGGAGCCCCAAGGTCATCGAGAATGCCGAAGGCATGCGGACGACGCCTTCGATGGTGGCCTTTACCGATGACGGAGAGGTCATCGTCGGCCTTCCAGCCAAGCGACAAGCCGTCACGAATCCCGAAAACACATTCTTCGCCATCAAGCGCCTGATCGGCCGCCGGTGGGACGACCCGATGGTCGAGAAGGACAAGAAGCTCGTCCCCTACAAGATCGTCAAAGCCAGCAACGGCGACGCCTGGGTCGAATCCCACGGCAAGCAATATTCCCCTTCGCAAATCTCCGCCTTCATCCTGCAAAAGATGAAGGAGACCGCCGAAGCCCATCTCGGCCAGAAGGTCGAGCAGGCGGTCATCACCGTTCCCGCCTATTTCAACGACGCCCAGCGCCAGGCGACCAAGGACGCCGGCAAGATCGCCGGGCTCGAAGTCTTGCGCATCATCAATGAGCCGACTGCCGCCGCGCTCGCCTACGGACTCGACAAGAAGGAAGGCAAGACCATCGCCGTCTACGACCTCGGCGGCGGCACGTTCGACATCTCTATCCTCGAGATCGGCGACGGCGTGTTCGAGGTGAAGTCGACCAACGGCGATACCTTCCTGGGCGGCGAGGATTTCGACATGCGTATCGTCGATTACCTCGCCAGCGAATTCAAGAAAGAGAGCGGCATCGATCTGCGCGGCGACAAGCTGGCGCTGCAGCGCCTGAAAGAGGCAGCCGAGAAGGCGAAGATCGAACTCTCGTCGACAACCCAGACCGAAATCAATCTGCCCTTCATCACGGCCGACCAGTCCGGCCCCAAACATCTCACCATGAAGCTCACAAGGGCAAAGCTCGAGAGCCTGGTGGACGACCTGATCCAGAAAACCGTCGGCCCCTGCCAGAACGCGCTGAAAGACGCAGGCCTGAAGCCGGCTGAGATCGAGGAGGTGGTGCTGGTCGGCGGCATGACGCGCATGCCGAAGGTGGTCGAGACGGTGAAGAATTTCTTCGGCCGCGAGCCGCATAAGGGCGTCAACCCGGACGAGGTGGTGGCGATCGGCGCCGCCATCCAGGCCGGCGTGCTGCAAGGCGACGTCAAGGACGTGCTGCTGCTCGACGTCACTCCCCTTTCGCTCGGCATCGAGACGCTGGGCGGCGTGTTCACCCGGCTGATCGACCGCAATACCACCATCCCGACCAAGAAGAGCCAGGTGTTCTCCACCGCCGAGGATAATCAGAACGCCGTGACCATCCGCGTGTTCCAGGGCGAGCGCGAGATGGCGGCGGACAACAAGATGCTCGGTCAGTTCGACCTCGTCGGCATTCCTCCGGCGCCGCGCGGCGTGCCCCAGATCGAAGTGACCTTCGACATCGACGCCAATGGCATCGTCAATGTCTCGGCGAGCGACAAGGCTACCGGCAAGGAGCAGTCGATCCGCATCCAGGCCTCCGGCGGCCTGACCGAGGCGGATATCAACCGCATGGTGAAGGAGGCCGAGAGCCACGCGGAAGAGGACAAGCAGCGCCGCGAGCTGGTCGAAGTCAGGAACCAGGGCGAGGCGTTGATCCACTCGACCGAGCGGATGCTGAAGGATTTCGGCGACAAGGTTGCCGCCGGCGACAAGGCCTTGGTGGAGACCGCACTCAACGACCTCAAATCCGCGACCCAGAGCGAGGACAAGGACGCCATCAAGACCAAGATCGACGCGCTTGCCCAGGCTTCGATGAAGCTCGGCGAGGCGATGTATCAGGCGAGCCAGGGCCAAGGCGGCGCACCGGGCGGCGGTCCGTCCGAGGCCGCCGGCGGACCGGACGACAAGGTCGTCGATGTCGACTTCGAGGAAGTCAAGGACGACGACAGCAAGAAGTCGGCGTAAGCGAATGGCTGGCGCCGGAGCCCTTTCCCTGGCGCCAGCCCAACACAAGAGGCTTAAGCGCCGCCTTGGCGGACGGCGGTGTAAAGGGCCGGAGGGGCAATGAAACGGTGCTACTACGACGTGCTCGGCGTAACGCGCGGCGCTCGCGACAGCGAGGTCAAGGCCGCGTTCCGCCGCCTTGCCAAAGAGTGTCATCCCGATAGCTGCAACGGCGATCCGGGCGCCGAGAAACGCTTTAAGGAGCTCAACGAAGCCTACGAGGCGCTGAAAGACCCGCAGCGCCGCGCCGCATACGACCGTTTCGGCCACGCCGCCTTCGAAGGCGGCCTCGGCACTGCCGGCGGCCATGGCTTCGGCGCCGACTTCTCGGCTTCGATGTCGGCGATGTTCGACGATTTGTTTGGCGAGTTCATGGGCCAGCGCCGCCCGCGCCAGCGCTCGGCGCGCGAGCGCGGCTCGGATCTCCGCTACAACATGGAGATCACCCTCGCCGAAGCCTATAACGGCAAGACCGCGCAGGTCCGCGTGCCGACCTCGGTCACCTGCGAGGCGTGCTCCGGCTCCGGCGCCAAGGCGGGCACCGATCCTACCACCTGCCGGACCTGCGGCGGTGTCGGCAAGGTCCGCGCGACCCAGGGCTTCTTCACCATCGAGCGCACCTGCCCCTCCTGCCAGGGACGCGGCGAGACGATCGACACCCCCTGCCCCGCCTGCAACGGCGCCGGCCGCGTCACGCGCGAACGCACGCTGTCGGTCACCATTCCGGTCGGTGTGGAGGACGGCACCCGTATCAGGCTCGCCGGCGAAGGCGAAGCCGGGTTGCGCGGCGGACCGCCGGGCGACCTCTATATCTTCCTGTCGATCAAGCCGCACGAATTCTTCCAGCGTGACGGCGCGGATTTGTTCTGCCGGGTGCCGATCGCCATGACCACGGCCGCGCTCGGCGGCCAGATCGAAGTGCCGACCATCGACGGCGGCAGGACGCGGGTGAAGATTCCGGAAGGCACCGAGAGCGGCAAGCAGTTCCGGCTCAAAGCCAAGGGCATGCCGGTGTTGCGCTCCAAGCAGCAGGGCGATCTCTATATCCAGGTGGAGGTCGAGACTCCCAAGAACCTGTCGCGCAAGCAGCGCGAGATGCTCAAGGCCTTCGAGGAGGCTTCCAGCGCGAGCACCAACCCGGCGTCGACCGGCTTCTTCGCGCGGGTCAAGGAATTCTTCGAAGGCATCCGCGAGTAGCAACTTTCCTCTTCGGTTCACCGTTGTTGGCTTGCCGGCCGTTCGGACCGCCTCCGATCTCCAAACGCACCGAGTGACCTTCATGGCCAAAGGACCAGCCAAACAGCCTGCCGGAGCGCGAGCTCCGCAGTGGCACGTGGCCGCCATCGAGATTGCCCGCATCGTAGCTGTGGTCGCAGGAGTCGTCGCGCTGGTCGCTCTGTTGTGGTTCGCCCGGACCGCGCTGCTGCTTCTGTTTGCAGGCATTCTGCTTGCCGTGCTGCTCGACGGCCTGTCCCGCCCTCTAATGCGCTGGACCGGCATGCCCAAGCCCGCGGCGCTTAGTGTCGGGGTCCTGGGCATCGGCATTTTCCTCTCGCTCGTGGCTTGGAATGCCGGGCCGGTACTGGTCGAGCAACTCGAGGAGCTTGGGCGCACCTATTTCGGACTTCTGTTGCTCGGCATACCGCTCGCCTTCCTGCTTGCACTACTGCTCGGAATGTTCGAGTTCATTCCCTATATCGGTCCCATCCTCGG
>DASQKJ010000088.1:0-9497 GCA_035630595.1 Methyloceanibacter sp. | reverse complement strand
GCGGCGCTTCCAGAAGATCGACGTGAACGAGCCGTCGGTGCCTGACGCGATCGAGATCCTGAAAGGGCTGAAGCCCTATTTCGAGGACTTCCACCGCGTGCGCTATACCAGTCAGGCGATCAAGTCGGCGGTGGAGCTGTCGGCGAAATATATCCACGACCGCAAGCTGCCGGACAAGGCGATCGACGTGATCGACGAGACCGGCGCCTCGCAAATGCTGCTGCCTGAGCGGCAGCGGCGCAAGACCATCGGCGTCAAGGAGGTCGAGTCGACCATCGCCACCATGGCGCGCATCCCGCCGAAGACAGTGTCGAAAACGGACCAAGAGGTGCTGCGTGCGATCGACCAGGATTTGAAGCGGGTGGTGTTTGGCCAGGACAAGGCGATCGAGGCGCTCGCCGCCGCGATCAAGCTGTCGCGCGCAGGGTTGCGCGAGCCCGGCAAGCCGATCGGCTCCTACATGTTCTCCGGCCCGACCGGCGTCGGCAAGACCGAGGTCGCGCGCCAGCTGGCGCTGCTATTGGGTGTCGAGCTGCTGCGCTTCGACATGAGCGAGTACATGGAGCGCCACACCGTGTCGCGGCTGATCGGCGCGCCGCCCGGCTATGTCGGCTTCGACCAGGGCGGGCTGCTAACCGACGGCGTCGACCAGCATCCGCATTGCGTGCTGCTGCTCGACGAGATCGAGAAGGCGCACCCGGACCTGTTCAACATCCTGCTGCAGGTGATGGATCACGGCAAGCTGACCGATCATAACGGCAAGCGGGTCGACTTTCAGAACGTGATCCTGATCATGACCACCAATGCCGGGGCGTCCGATCTCGCCAAGGCGGCGATCGGCTTCAATCGCTCGAAGCGCGAGGGCGACGACGAGGAGGCGATCAATCGCCTATTCTCGCCGGAGTTCCGCAACCGCCTGGACGCGGTGATCACATTTGCCAATCTGCCGCCGGAGGTCATCTCCAAGGTGGTGGAGAAGTTCGTGTTCCAGCTCGAGGCGCAGCTCGGCGACCGCAACATCACCATCGAGTTGACGCCGGAGGCGAATGCCTGGCTGGCCGAACGCGGCTACGACGACAAGTTCGGTGCGAGGCCCTTGGCGCGCGTGATCCAGGAGCACATCAAGAAGCCGCTCGCCGAGGAGATCTTGTTTGGTGCGTTGAAGGACGGCGGCACCGTTCGCGTGCTGGTCGAGGAGAAGGCGGGCGAGAAGCTGCTCGGCTTCGAGTATATCAAGGCCGATGCACCGATCAGGCCGCGCGACCCCGAGGAAAGCGATCCCGAGGGCGATGATCCCGGCGGCGGCGGTGGACCCAAGGGGCCGCCCAAGGCCGGCGGACCGAAGCCGCGCATACGACGGGCGGCCTCGCGCAAGCCTCGCGCGGCGCGCAGTCGTAGCGTGGGCGCTAGCCTCGTGCCCAAGGTTCCCCTCGGCACGAAATAGCCTAGGCCGGAGCGCCATCTTCGGGCGCGCTCCTATCAGGGCCGATGAACTGCGCTTTCGCCAATTCGGCGAAGGGGCCGTCTTTGCGCAGCAATTCGTCGAAGCTTCCACGTTCCACGATGCGGCCCTGGTCGAAGACCAGAATGCAGGTGGCTTTCTTGACCGTCGCGAGCCGATGCGCGATCACGAAACTCGTACGCCCCTTCATGACTTCGGCGAGAGCGGCAGTCACTTTCGCCTCGGTGGCGGCATCGAGTGCGCTGGTGGCTTCGTCCAGGATCAGAATCGGCGGATTCTTCAGCAGCGCCCGCGCAATCGAGATGCGTTGACGCTCGCCTCCGGACAAGGCGCGACCCCGCTCGCCGACCACGGCGTTCAGGCCGCCGTGACGTTCGATGAAGTCCATCGCCTGAGCCTGCTCGCAGGCCTTGCGGATGGCACGGTCGCTCGCTTCCGGATTGCCGACGCGCAAATTCTCTTCGATCGTCCGGTTGAAGAGCAGGGTCTCCTGGAAGATGACGCCGACATTGCGGTGTAGACTCGCAAGAGTGACGTCCCGAATGTCTCGGCCGTCGAGTCTGATGCTGCCGGATTGGGGATCGTATACCCGGTAAAGCATGGCAAGCGCGGTCGACTTGCCGGCGCCGGTGGGGCCAACCAGCGCGACCGTGTCGCCAGGCGTGGCGCTGAACGTCAGATCGACGATGGCCGGCACGCGGCCGTCGTAGGAGAAGGTCACGTGGTCGAACTCTACCGCGCCTTTGACTCGCTTCAGGGTGACGGCGCCTTTGCGGTCATGAACGGCGGAAGTGGTGTCGAGAACGCCGAAAAATTCCTGGAGACGCGGCGTGAGCATAAAGACGCGGTTGATGAAGCTTGCCGCCTGATCGAGGCGTTGCATTAGCATGCCGGCAAAACTCATGAACATCACGATTTCGCCGATGGTGGTCTCACCCTGCGCGAAGAGGTAGAGGCCGCAGATCAGGATCGCTAGCATGGTCAATGTCGTTGAGGCGCGCGTCAGCGTCGAGACGACCGCCCACCATGCCAGGACAGGCATTTGCGCGCCGAGCAACCGGTCGACGATCTGGCGCAGGGTAAGGACTTCAGCCTCGACGCGGGTGAAGCTCTGCACCAGCGCCACGTTGCCAAGCGTGTCCGACGCCCGCTCGGCGACGTCCGAATAATAGCGCTCCACATCCCGCTGCCGGGTCTCGGTCTTGCGCAGGACCAAGGCGGTGAGGATCATGAACACCGCGCAGAGGCCGATCAGCAGGAGACCAAGCCGCCAGTTGAGATAAAGGGACATCGGAAGAAGCACGAAGATCGCCACGAGGGCGGCGAGGTGCTCGCGGAAAAAGCCCAGCCAAAGGTTCCAAAGGGCATCCGTGCCCGACAGCATCACCTTCATGAGCCGGCCCGAATGGGTGGCGCCATGGAAGCTGAGCGGCAGTTGCAGGACATGCTCGAAAAAGTCGGACAGCACCGCTTGGCGGCGCTGATGCGCGAGACGATCGGCGAACAGCGCCACAAGCGTCCCGCAAACGATGATGAAAAGACCAAAGCCGATCCACGCCGCCACGAGGGGCAGCAGGTCCGGCCAGGATAGGGTGCCGCTTCCGCTTTGTATGCCGGCCAGACGATCGATGATGCGTCCGAAGATCACGGGCTCGGCGAACTGGGCAGCGGCCAGCGCCACATTGCCGAAGGCAAGCGCCCAGCCGAGACCAATCTGCGGGCCGAGCAGCCTCAACACTCGCACGTAAAGCTGGAGCATGTTCATCGTCTAGGACCGTGCCCGCTCGGTTCCGGATCGGCGCAAGCGGCAAAAGCGTCTCGGACTATCCCAGCGCCTTTCTGATCTTTTCCGCGGTCGCGGCGAGCTTGGCTTGATCTTCCATTTTGCCGGCGTGAGGCTTGAGCGGCTCGCCTTCCTTGCAGGGCACGATATGGACATGGAGATGGAACACGGTCTGGCCGGCGGCCGCGCCGTTGAATTGCTGGATCAGCACGCCTTCGGCGCCCACGGCCTGCTTGATCTTCGGCGCGAGCTTCTGCACCACGGCCATCAGCTTGCCGAGGCCCTCCGGCGAGATGTCGGACAGGTCGCGCGCCGGCTCCTTGGTGATGACGAGGGTGTGGCCCTCGCTGCGCGGCATGATGTCGAGAAAGGCGAACGTGTCCAGGTCTTCGTACAGCTTGTGGCAGGGGATCTCGCCCCGCAGCATCCTGGCGAAGATATTGCTCTCGTCGTAGGCCATCGTGCTCCTATAGCCGAGAGTGCGTAGGGTGGGCAACGGCGCCGCCGTTGCCCACATTGGTCCCAAGGGTGGGCACGCTTCGCTTTGGCCACCCTACGCATCCCTCCTCCGATAGGGAGCTTCCTCGCCCAGCAGCGCGATCTCGCGAGCGACCGCCCGCCGTTCGCGCTTCAGAAAGTCTGCGACGGCACGGCGCAAGCCGGGGTCGGCGATGTAGTGGAAGCTATAGGTCTCGCTCGGCAAATAGCCGCGGGAGAGTTTGTGCGCGCCTTGCGCCCCGGCTTCGACCCGCGCTAGACCATGCGCGATGGCGAAGTCGATGGCTTGGTAGTAGCAGACCTCGAAATGCAGGAAGGGGTGCTCCTCGATGCCGCCCCAATAGCGGCCATATAGCGCGTCTTGGCCGATGAAGTTGAGTGCGCCGGCGATAGAGCGCCCCGCGCGCTTGGCGAAGATCAGCAGCATCTGGTCGGCCATGCTGTCGCGCAACAGGCTGAAGCACTCCCGCGTGAGATAGGGTGAGCCCCATTTGCGCGCGCCGGTGTCGGTGTAGAAAGCGAAGAAATCGTCGAGATGCGCCTCGGTGAGACCGGCGCCGGTCGCCCATTCAATAGCGATGCCATCGGCAAGCGCCTCGCGGCGCTCGCGCCTGATCGCCTTGCGCTTGCGGGACGCGAGCGCACCCAGGAAATCCTCGAAGCTGCCATAGCCCTCGTTTAGCCAATGGAATTGCTGGTCGGTGCGCTGGAGCAAGCCGAGCTCGCCGGCGAGCTGCCATTCCGCGCGCGTTGGGAAGGTGACATGCAGCGAGGAGACGCCGAGCCGGTCAGCGACCTGGACGGCCGCATGCAGCAGGAGCGCTTCGCGCTCTTCTTGGCCTTGGCCCGGCCGGACCAGCAGACGTCTCCCCGTCACCGGCGTGAAGGGGATGGAGGCTTGCAGCTTCGGGTAATAGCGGCCGCCGGCGTGCAGATAGGCGTCGGCCCAACCATGATCGAACACATATTCGCCGCGCGAATGCGACTTCAGATAGCAGGGCATGCAGCCGAGCAGGGAGCCCAATGCGTCTTCGAGGAGGAGATGATGCGGCAGCCAGCCGGTCTCCGCCGTGGCCGAGCCGCTGTCTTCCAGCGCCTTCAAAAACGCGTGTGTGTTGAATGGGTTAGGGTGGGATGAGACACACGCCTCCCAGTCCCGTACTGGAATCTCGCCGATCGATGCGGCGATGCGGACGATATAAGCGTCGCCCTCGCGCGCGGCGTCCGCGCCGGGTGGCGGTTTCTCGATGTCGCCCATGGCTAAGGCGCGATCCCTTCGAAGATCATCGCATCGGCGTAGCGTAACGCGCGCTCGCGCTCTTCGTTGCTGCGCACCGTCCAAGTCAATAACGGCAGGCCGAACGCGAGCCGCGCGACCAGCGGCGCAACAGCCGGAAGCGCTCTGATATCGTAGGCGATGAAGTTTGGCCGCGCGATGGCGGAACTGAGCAGGTTGCGCATGGCGAGCCGCTGCCAGAGGCTGAGTTGCGGCCAATCATTTGCATCGTCGAAACGCTCGGAGACCAGGCCACGCGGCAGCGTGGGCGCAGCCTCGCGAAAGGCCGCCAGCGAATAGGGATCGAAGGACATGACAGCGACCGGCCCGCGATAGGCTGCGAGCATCTTGGCGATATTCGCCTCGAACGCGCCGTCGCCGGTCCAGGTGCTCTTCACTTCGAGGATCAGCGGCACGAAGCCATTGACCAGCGTCAGCAGGGCGGGGAGGGACAGGATGCAGTCCGCGCTGTTACGCAAGGGGATATTCGACAGCGCTTCCGGATCGCGCGCGGCGACCGGGCCGCTATCGGCGGTCAGCCGGTCGAGCGTGGCGTCGTGAAACACCACGGGCAGGTGCTTTGCCGCGCATTGCAGGTCCACCTCTACGGCAAGACCCTTGCCCATAGCCGCGCGCACCGCGGAGGCGCTGTTCTCAACGATGCCCTTGGCCGCGTCGTGCAGCCCGCGATGGGCGATCGGCCGCTGCAACCAGAAAAGTTCGGCCATGTGAGGCGCTCGAAGCCCGAGGGGCTAGTCTACCGCAAAAATCGCATCGATCTCGACCGCGGCGTTGAGGGGCAGGCTGGCGCAGCCGACGGCGATGCGCGTATGCCGTCCCTTGTTGCCGAGAATCTCGACCATCAGCTCCGAGGCGGCGTTGAGCACTTTGGGATGGTCTGCAAAATCCGGCGCGGCGTTGACGAAGCCGTTGAGGCGAAGCAGCTGCACGATGCGGTCGAGATCGCGCAACGCCGCCTTTGCCTGCGCCAAAATGTTGATGGCGCAGACGCGCGCCGCCTCTTGCCCTTGGCCGAGATCGAGGTCGGTGCCGATCTTTCCCTCGGCGGCAAGCTTGCCGTCCATGATCGGGAGTTGGCCGGAGATGAACAACTGGCCACCGAGATGCAGGTATGGGACGTAGGAGCCAATTGGCGCCTTGGCCTCGGGGAGCGCCAAGTCCAGGGCCCTCAACCGCGCTTCGATTTCACCAGCCATGCAACGGCCTCCAATTTTGCGCAATGTCTTAAACCATCGAGCAAATCCGCGCGCCCCGCAAGCGGCGCCAAGCGGGGCGGGCCCTCTTGTCGGGCGTGGCAGTTGATGCGAAAACCCGGCTGGCGTCGGCCGTTTGCCGGGTGCGGCTGACCTGAAACCTGACGGATCCGAGAGGGCGAGAGGCATGTTCGGTTCTTGCCAACATCGATGGCTCGTATTGCTGCTGGCTGGACTCCTCGGCGCGGCGTCCACGGGTCAGGCCCAGGCGCTCGCCGCCAAGCAACCGCACCGGCTCGTGCCGCATCGCGCGATCTACGAGATGACGCTGAAAGACGCCCGCTCGGCCTCCGGCATCACCGGCATCGACGGCCGCATGGTCTTCGAGTTCACCGGGTCGTCTTGCGACGGTTACTCGCTCAACATGCGCATGGTTACTCATATGACCGACTCGCAAGGCCAGACCAACCTGACCGATCTCAGATCGTCGACATGGGAACAGGGTGACGGCCAGAAATTCCGGTTTCAGTCGGCGCAGTATCTAAACGAGAAGCTGGGCGACGTGACGATGGGGCGCGCGGTGCGCGAACGTCCCAGCGACGCCGTCAAGGTGAAACTCAGCCAGCCTGCGCAGGCCGAGGTCAATCTTTCGGGCCAGGTGCTGTTTCCTACGCAACACAGCCTCGCCCTGATCGAGGCTGCGCAAGCCGGCGAGGTACTGTTCCAGGCGCGGATCTATGACGGGTCCGAGAAGGGACAGAAAGTCTACGAGACGACCGCCTTTATCGGCGCCAAACTGCAGCCGGGGGTGGGGGACAAGCTCGAAGCCGCGGCCAAGGAGAAGGGGTTGGACAAGCTCGCCTCCTGGCCGATGTCGATCGGCTATTTCGAGCCGAAAGGCAGCGATCTCACGCCGAGCTACCAGATCGATTTTCGCCTCTATGAGAACGGCGTGAGCCGCGAGCTGCTGATCGACTATGGCGACTTTTCGATTCACGGCACGTTGACCGCGCTCGAATATCTGAAGTCGGCCGAGTGCCGCTAAGGGTCGCTGCAGCGACCGAGAACGAGCAGCATTCGCGGGCCCACTTTGGGCGAACGCACCCCAGAAGTTCCTTTTTCCCGCCGCCTTTGCCGCGCGTCTAAACAAATTGGTTACGGGTTTACGGTGAAATCGCCCAGATCAAGCGGATGGGAGCGATTGCGATGTTCTGGCGGGTCAGACCGGCTGAGAGCGCCATGGCGCGCTATGCTCACATCCCCCATCATGGGCCGACAGAATCGCCGGGGCCGAGGGCAATGACCAAAACCGTACTGATCGTCGAGGACAACGAGCTCAACATGAAGTTGTTCCACGACCTGCTCGATGCCCACGGCTACAAGACGCTGCAAACGCGCAACGGCATGGAAGCGCTCGCCCTGGCCCGCGAGCATCGTCCGGATCTCATCCTCATGGACATTCAGCTGCCCGAGGTCTCAGGGCTGGAAGTGACGAAGTGGCTGAAGGAGGACGATCAGCTACGGGAGATTCCGGTCGTGGCGGTCACGGCCTTCGCCATGAAGGGGGACGAGGAGCGGATCCGCGAAGGCGGCTGCGAGGCCTATATCTCCAAGCCGATCTCCGTCTCGATGTTTCTTGACACGGTCAGGCAGTTCATCGGCGAGGCACGGTAACAAGCCATAACCGCACGCGTTCTTGTCGTCGACGACGTCGACGCCAATGTGAAACTCCTCGAAGCGCGGCTGGCCGAGTTTTTCGAGGTGCGCTCCGCGCGGAACGGGCCAGAGGCGCTGCAAGTCTGCGCCAGAGAGCGGGCCGACGTCGTCCTGCTCGACGTGACGATGCCAGGCATGGACGGCTTCGAGATTTGCCGCCGGCTCAAGGCCGAGCCTCGTACGCAGCACATACCGGTGGTCATCGTCACGGCACTCGACCAGCCGTCGACCGGGTGAGGGGGCCGGCGCCGACGATTTTCTGACCAAGCCGGTCGACGACATCGCGCTGATTACCCGGGTGAGAAACCTAGCGCGACTGAAAATGCTCACAGACGAAATGCTGATGCGGGCCTCGACCGAGGAGCAGATGGGGTTCGCCGCCACCTTGGGCATCAGGCTCGGTCAGCTCGGGCGTGGCGGGCGTATATTTCTTGTCGAGGATCGGGACCGTTCCGTGCTGCGCGAGTTCGCCGCGCGCGTAAGGCGCAATATTCGCGGGATCGACCTGGCTTGCCCACTGGGCGGGGAGGAGTTTGTCGTGGTGATGCCGGACACCGACCTTGCCAAGGCCTATCTGGTCGGCGAGCGCTTGCGGCAGTGCATCGCCGCGGCCCCCTTCTATGCGGGAGAGCGGATCGGCACCATCGAGGTGACGGCAAGCGTCGGCGTGGCGGCGTTCGACTTTCCCGATGACACGCCCGAACTCATCTTGAAGCGCGCCGACCAGGCGCTCTATTGCGCCAAGCGGGACGGGCGCAACCGGGACGACGCGGCCTAACGGGCCACCGATCATCATTTTCCGAATCAGTTGGACAGTTTCTCCGGATTGAGGCGGCTTTTTGCGCTTTTCCCACTTGAGGCGTCACCTGAAGGCTTAACCTTAACAGGCTTCGATGGCTCATTTTTATCACGTTAAGGGCAAGATTTGGTTGATTTCGTCCCTTCGTTGGGCGTTTTATGGTTTGACTATCGCCGATAATCTCGACGGGGGGAGGCAGGGTGGAGTAGGGGGCTTTGGGCGATATTCCTGACGCGCCCCGAATCTAAACTTCCTCGTCGCAAGAGATAACCCTACGGAGTGCTCAGGTCCGCCGCATCTCCTGGGTCCGTGGGGTTCGGCCGGCCGGAGCGCGGTTGAGTGGCCTCCTCGTTAGCGCCGCGTTTCGGCCGGCCATCAAGTTGAACGACCAATAGGCCGTGTGCGGGTCGTTGGCTTGTGGTCGCCCCCACCACGCGAACCTGCCCGCCAACAGCCATACGTGGCTGCGGGAATGACCGCCGCTGGGCGAGCGGCAGACAGATCCGTCTATTTGATTTTGGCTTCCTTGAAGTCCACGTGCTTGCGCGCGACCGGATCGTATTTCTTGAACACGAGCTTCTCGGTCTGATTGCGCGGATTCTTCTTGGTCACGTAGTAATAGCCCGTGCCGGCTGAGCTAACGAGCTTGATCTTCTGGGTGACGGGCTTGGCCATGTGGTCCTCAACAGCGCTATAGGCAATTTTGGCGCGACCCTACTCGCTCACGGCCGGAAGTCAAGGCGACGCGG
>DASQKJ010000087.1:0-3281 GCA_035630595.1 Methyloceanibacter sp. | reverse complement strand
GCGGAACAGCCACGCTCGGCAGCGATGGAGGAGTCGGTCGATCTCTGAATTCACGTGTCCGGTCCTTCTGCGTTCCCACCTTGGTCGCGATTCGACAAGTCCCGGTTTTGTTTATCGGCGTCAAACATTTGTGCTTTGAAGCCAGGGTGTCTCGGCGCGGCACTACGCGCGAACAGCCTTGGCTGCGGGCGCGTCTGGGCGCGCGAGGCGGGTGCTTCAGCAGCAATGAGAAGAGGTGACTCCGCTGCTGGTAGAAGTCGCCGGCCCTTCGGTCCAGATGAAGGCTCTTCAGAGGTCAGCAACGTTGCTAACCGATACTCGTGCGCCATCTGGATGAAACGCGCGCGACGTTCCGTAGTCTCGGCGCTTCGCGCTAGTTCTAAACAGCACTCAGCGAAGCCTTCAAACTGCTTGCTCAAAGTCGCATTCATTGCACGCAAACAATGCTGATGTGTCGAAGAAGTTCCGACGCGCGGCCTTCGGCTGCGCGATTGAGTGAGGTGACGGACCGGCTCACGAAACAAACTTCGTTCCTTGGTGTTGAGTCGGTGGGCTTGCCGCCGATGCCCTGGCGTCGTTCCTGGGTTCTCGGGCGGGGTCGGGCGTCAGGTCGGCAAGCCGCGTTAGGCACCCGATGACCCACCCAGCCCCGCTCCTCATGGCGGGCCTCTTTGTGCGAAGTCCATTGCCGCGTTCGCACCGCAGCGTCGGAAATACGACATAGAAACCAACGGCTCGGCGCAATGTTGATTTGCGGGTTTGCCGTTTCTTGGCTCTCACCGGCAAGCTATGGCGAACGACTTAGCCCCGCTTTGCGGGGCTCTTTCTGCGGCTCCAGGCGTCGAATGCCCCGCCCTGACTCAGCCGGGCACCGCCGTGCGTTTTGGTGGCACGCCCTGAGTCCGGGTGCTGAAATGCTTGCCAAGTCGATCATCGCAATTGCGACGCAAGGCGAGCGCGACCCTAATCGGCTTCGAGAACGAGCTATCGAGAGGATATGGGGACCGCCGGAGGCACCATGCTCTACTCAAAGCGGTAACTCGCCGTAAGAGCGCATAAAGGAAGCCCCGCCGAAGCGGGGCTAGTGGGCCATCGAAAGTTGAGTTGGCGCGAGTGAGCATACAAGATTCGCGGCTTTTGTCGGTCCGTTACCCGACACTACGGCATCTCCTCCAGCTTCGCCCACGCCTTCCAGGCATCCCAGTTCTTCTGACACTGCGCCTTGGCCTCATGGCCATCATCCATTCAAACGGAGTGCCGCAAAAAAACCCGCCAAGTCGGCGGGGTTGAGTTTGCCCAATGTGGAGAGCGACCTCCTACAGGGCGCACTCCCAATTCGCTTGGAAGTCATCGGTTCCACCTGGCGATGCATTAAGCAGAAGCAAGATGTCCGGGTTCTATTGTGGGGAAAGGCCCCCAGCTCCTGACCGCCTCCGGCCTGCGGAGCCGACCCAACATTGCCGCGTCCATCCGTGGATGGGCTGCGCATCGTGGCGTTGCCGCCGCGCATCGTGTCGCGCTATCGGCGCGCACCCTGCCGGTCCCGCTGCGTTCGCGCACGCCCACGGTGTAATCGCGGCTCGATGCGCGCAGGGCGCTGCGTTCGCGCGTCACGCTCGCCGAGCCGACTGTGTCGCGCGGCGCACGCCTAGCCGAATCTCGCCTCGTGCCGCCACTCGGGAGCCAAGATCCAACGCGATCGCCGTACGTCATCGCGCCGGGCGACGTTCACGCTCCTCAATAATGACATCGCTCATGACGGGGATGACTCTCCGAACGTATGGTGGTTGCCATCAAGGTCAAGAACGTCAAAGTCCCGCATGCCGTAATCGTAATTCTGCGGCGGCTTATCACGTTGGCTCCGCGCGCGGCCAGTTCGGCGTATACGCTATCGACACCGTTCACGAACACCTTTGGTTAGTCGGCTTTGCGCTCGATTTGCGCGCGATCTCGCAGACCGCACACCGAGCACACGTAGGTGACCAGCATCAAAGCGGGGTCCTCAAAATCCGGCTCGCCGAAGCCTAGCTCGCTGTCTGAGACAACCGCCTCGCCCCCAATGGACGCGCTCCTGAAGACGCCTCGCTGCTGTCTTGTCGCAAGGCGACAATAAGCGAATACTTGCGCAAGTTCGGCGCGTCGTCGGGGGAATCGCGGTTGATGCATGCGACATCCGGGCATTGTGATTGCCCTGCAAACACGAGACGCCATCATGAAGATCACGACTGCGTTGCTCGCTGGGACAGTCATTCCGACTCTGGTGTTGTTGGTTCAGCCGGCGCACGCGGAATCGGCGTCGGGGATCGTGGTCGCGCAAGCCCAGCCCGAAAAAGAAGTTAAGAAGCCTGCGCCGGCCAAGCCTGCCAAGCCTGCGCCGCCCGCTGCAAAGCCCGCGCCTCCGCCACCAGCCGCCGCACGCCCTGCGCCTCCGCCGCCAGCCGCCGCACGCCCTGCGCCTCCGCCGCCAGCCGCCGCAACTCCCGCGCCGACAGCACGACCGTTCGTCCAGCCAGGCAAGCCGGTTCCGGTGGCAAAGCCAGCCGTGGCACCGCCACCAGCGGCGCTTCGCGGTCCGGGTGGCAGGCCGGCGGCAGGTGTGGCTGCACCTGCAGCCGCCGTGGCGCCGACTGCAACGCCCGCCAATGTCCGGCGGATGGATGATTTCCGCTCACAGCGCCGGGAGGTCCGCGAAGGCGACCGCACGATTATCCGTGAGCCTGGCCGCACCATCATCAAGCAAGGCAACGTGACCGTTATCCGCCGCGACGAAAGCGACCGCTTCCGTTATGGCGCTCGCAATATGATAGCCGAGCGTCGCGGCAACGAGCTCCGCACAATCGCGGTCCGGCCCGATGGCTCGCGGATCATCAACGTCACTGACGACACCGGCAGGCTGGTGAGGCGGGTGCGCCGTGACCAGTTCGGCCGCGAGTATGTGATGTTCGACAACAGCCGATCCGGAATGGGTGCAGGCACCGCGCTCGGCATAGGCATCGCGGCAGGCCTCGCTGCCGGATTGGGCGTCGCCTATCTCGCCAACGTGCCGCCGCCGGTTATCACTATTCCGGAAGACCAGTATATCGTCGACACGCGCTATGCTCCGCCGGCGATGCTTTACGATACGCTCGCAGCGCCGCCGGTCGATGCAATAGAGCGGCCCTATACGCTGGACGAAATCCGCTACACGCCAGCGCTGCGCCAACGGATGCGTAGCGTGGACATCAATACTCTCACCTTCGACAGCGGCTCATTCGAGCTGAGGCCGGACCAGTACGGTCAGC
>DASQKJ010000086.1:0-16810 GCA_035630595.1 Methyloceanibacter sp. | reverse complement strand
GATCGGCTGCATCGTCAACGGCGCCGGCCTGGCCATGGCCACCATGGACATGATCAAGCATGCCGGCGGCACGCCCGCGAACTTCTTGGACGTTGGCGGCGGCGCTTCGCCCGAGCGCATCGCCACCGCGCTCAAGCTCGTCTTGTCCGATTCCAAGGTCAAGGCCGTGCTCGTCAACATCTTCGCCGGCATCAACCGTTGCGACTGGGTCGCCAAGGGCGTGGTGCAGGCTTGCGAGACGGTCGACGTCAAGGTGCCGCTGGTCGTGAGGCTCGCCGGCACCAATGTGGAAGAGGGACGGAAGATTCTAGCGGAGAGCGGGCTCAAGCTCATCACCGCCGAGACCTTGGCCGAAGCCGCGGAAAAGGCCGTGGCGGCGTGCCAGGGGCGGCTTGCGGCTTGATGTCCGGCCAGGAGTAGATGTCATGAGCATTCTGATCGACGAAACCACCCCGGTCCTCGTGCAGGGCATGACCGGCGACAAGGGCACCTTCCACGCGAAGGAGATGATCGAATACGGCACCAACGTCGTCGGTGGCGTGACCCCCGGCAAAGGTGGCGGCAAGCATCTCGACCGCCCGCTGTTCAACACCATGAAAGAGGCTGTGAAGGCGACCGGCGCCACCACCACCATCACCTTCGTGGCGCCTGCCTTCTGCGCCGACGCCATCATGGAAGCTGCCGACGCTGGCGTCAGGCTGATCTGCTCGATCACCGACGGCATCCCGGCCCAGGACATGATGCGGGTGAAGCGCTATTTGATGCGCTATCCCAAAGACCGCCGCCCGATGATGGTCGGGCCGAACTGCGCCGGCATCATCAGCCCCGGCAAGGCCATGCTTGGCATCATGCCCGGGCACATTTATCTGCAGGGCAATGTCGGCGTGATCTCGCGCTCCGGCACGCTCGGCTATGAAGCCGCCTCGCAGATGAAGGCCAAGGGCATCGGCATCACGACCTCGGTCGGCATCGGCGGCGATCCAATCAACGGCTCGTCCTTCCTGGATCACCTCGCTCTGTTCGAGGAGGACCCGGAGACCGACGCGGTGCTGATGATCGGCGAGATCGGCGGACCGCAAGAGGCGGAGGCCTCGGCTTGGATCAAGGACAATATGTCGAAGCCGGTGATCGGGTTCGTCGCGGGTCTGACCGCGCCCAAGGGCCGGCGCATGGGCCATGCCGGCGCCATCATCTCCGCCGCCGGCGACAGTGCCGCCGAGAAGGCCGAGATCATGCGCGCTTGCGGGCTCACGGTTGCCCCCAACCCAAGCGAGTTCGGCGCGACCGTGGCCGGCGTGCTTGCCAAGCGCCCGGAGCGCCGGGTCGCCGTGTGATCGGGCGTGCGTCGGCGTCATCGGCGAGTCCCTCTCCCCTTGATGGGGAGGGTGGCTCAGCCGACCGTCGGCCGGATGAGCCGGGCGGAGTGAGCAGCCGTACTATTCAGGCGGGTTTTGTTCTAAGGAATGGCGGTGGGCCGGCGCCCAGGCGCCAAGCTGAACCCGTCTCTAGCCGGCCGAAGCGGCTGGGAGTGTGTTGCGTCGCCATGAACGAGGAGCCCAAACCGCCAGCCCGGGATGCCGGGGCGCCCGAGGCCGTGATCGGCGGCACCTCCGCTCAGGAAGCGGCCGATCTCCTGTTCCGGCTGCTGATCGAGGTGGTGCGGCGGCATCAGCCCGAGATCGAGACGGTGCTCAGGGGCGACGCCGATATCGCGCAGCTTACGCCCGAGTCGATGGCCCGCGCCCTCCAGGCGCAAGGCATTTGGTTTCAGCTTCTCTCCATCGCCGAGCAAAACGCCGCCATGCGCCGCCGCCGCCAGATCGAACGGACCCGCGGGCGCGACGCCTTGCGCGGCACCTTCGCCCATGTGCTGGCCGAAGCGGCGCAAGACAACATTCCCGCGCAGGAGGTCAAGACGCTGCTTTCCGGCTTGCGCATCAGGCCGGTGATCACCGCCCATCCGACCGAGTCGAAGCGCGTCACCGTACTGGAGAAGTACCGCCGCATCTATCTCACCCTGCGCGAGCTGGAGATGCCGCGCTGGACCGAGCGGGAGCGTACCGCGCTGATCGACGATCTGCGCGACCAGATCGAGCTGGTGTGGATGACCGGCGAACTGCATCTGGAAAAGCCCACCGTGCAGCACGAGGTCAGCCGCGGGCTTCACTTCTTCGACGAGACTTTGTTCGAGCAGGCGCCGGAGATGCTGTCGCTGGCCGAAACGGCGCTCGAGCGAAACTATCCGGGGCAAAGCTCCGAGCTGCCGCCCTTTTTTCAGTTCGGCTCCTGGATCGGCGGCGACCGCGACGGCAATCCATGGGTCACCACCGAGGTCACCGCCTGGACCTTGCGGCAGAACGCGCTCGCCTCGCTGCGGCACTATCGCGAGCGCATCATCGGGCTGGCCCGGGCACTGTCCATCACCGAGCGCGCGCTTCCCGCGCCCCCCAGTTTCCGGGCCGAGCTGGAGCGCGCGCTGGCCGCGACCGGCGAGCCGGAGCAGATCAAAACGCGCAATCCCGGCGAGCCCTACCGTCAATTCCTCTCCATCGTGCTGCGGCGGCTCGACGCCACTATCGCCCAGGTCGAGGGGCAGGATATCGGCGGGCCCGGCGCGGCTTACGCCAATGCCGACGAGATGATCCTCGATCTCCGCGTGATCGAGGCGGCGCTGCACGACGCCAACAGCCCCTCGCTTGCCGCGAATCTGGTGAAGCCGGTGCGCCGCGCCGTCGAGATCTTCCGCTTCTCCACCGTCAGGCTCGATCTGCGCGAGAACACCACCAAGACCACTGCGGCGCTTCAGGCGCTGTGGTGGGCGACCGCCGGCCATGGCGACGACACCCCGCCCGAGCTCGGCAGCCGCGAGTGGCGCATGTGGCTCTATCGCGAGCTGGCGCGGCCGCTAACCGGTCCGCGGCTCATCCCCGATCTTCCAGCCGAAGCCACCGAGTTGATCGCGATATTCGGCCAGGCCGCCGCCGCCAGGCGCGGCATCGACCGCGATGCCTTTGGCTCGTTCATCCTGTCGATGACCCGCTCGGTTGACGACATTCTCGGCGGCTATCTGCTTGCCAAGGAGGGCGGAACGTTTCTCGACGCGGCCGGCACCGAGATCTGCGCGCTGCCCATCGTGCCGCTGTTCGAGACCATCGCCGATCTCCGCGCCGCGCCCGCCATCATGCGCGAAGCGCTCAATGTGCCGCTGATTCGCCGCTCCACCCATTGGCAGGGCAACGTGCAGGAGGTGATGATCGGCTATTCCGACTCCAACAAGGATGGCGGCTTCGTCGCTTCCAACTGGGAGCTGGCCAAGGCGCAGTCGCAGCTCACCAAGGTCGGCGCCGAGGCCGGTACGGCGATCGCCTTCTTCCATGGACGCGGCGGATCGGTCAGCAGAGGCGGTGCGCCGACCGGGCGCGCCATCGCCGCGCAGCCCGCCGGCTCGATCCGCGGCAGATTCCGCGTCACCGAGCAGGGCGAGGTGGTCTCGTATAAATATGCCAATAAGGGCACCGCGCGTTATCAGCTCGAGCTGCTCGCCGCCAGCGTGTTCGAGCATGCGCTCAAATCCGAGCGCGAAGAGGCGCTGAAGCCCAAGCGCGAATTCGACGACATTTTGGAGGCGCTGGCCGGCGCCAGCCGCGCCGCCTATACCGGGCTCGTCTCTCATCCCGGCCTGGTCCAATATTTCCAGGCGGCGAGCCCGCTCGAGGAGATCTCGCTGCTGAACATCGGCTCGCGCCCCGCGCGCCGATTTGGCGCCCGTTCGCTCGGCGATCTCCGCGCCATACCCTGGGTGTTCGCCTGGGCGCAGAACCGCCACATCATCACTGGCTGGTACGGCGTCGGCTCGGCGCTATCGAGCCTGCTCGAAGTGCGCGGCCAGCAGGGCGAGGCGCTGCTTCCCCGCCTGTTCAACGACTCACGGCTGTTCCGCCTCATCGTCGACGAGGTGGAGAAGACGCTGCTCCTGGTGGACCTCGACATCGCTCGCGACTATGCCAGCCTGGTCGAGGACGAGGGCGTGCGCGACATGATCTTCGGCATGATCGAGCAGGAATACCGCCTGACCTGCGAGATGGTGCTGAAAGTGTCGGGCGGCGGCGAGGTTGCCGAGCGCTTCCCCGACTATCGCCGCGTGCTGGCCTCGCGGCTTCCCGCCGTCAACCAGGTCAGCCGCATGCAGGTCGAGCTGCTGCGCCGCTTCCGCGGTGCTCAAAGCGAGGCCGAGCGCGAGGCTTACAAATCCGCATTGCTTTTATCCATCAACACCGTTGCCGCCGGTCTCGGCGCCACAGGCTAAACAGAAGGGAGCATTGAAATGAGCTTTACCCTGATTCAACAGGCAACTCCGCGTCTCCACCGCTCGGAGCTTGCCGTGCCGGGATCGAACCCGTCGCTGTTCGAGAAGGCTGCCAAGGGCGGCGCCGACATTATCTTCCTCGACCTCGAAGATGCCGTCGCCCCCGACGACAAGGAGCAGGCACGCAAGAACATCATCCAGGGTCTCAATGAGATCGACTGGGGCTCGAAGACCATGATGATCCGCATCAACGGTCTCGACACCCACTTTGCCTATCGCGATGTCGTGGACGTGGTGGAGAATTGTCCACGGCTGGACATGATCCTGATCCCCAAGGTGGGCGTGCCGCAGGACGTCTACGCCATCGACATGCTGGTCACTCAGATCGAGCAATACAAGAAGCGCGAGAAGCGGATCGGCTTGGAGCTGTTGATCGAGACCGCGCTCGGCATGGCCAATGTCGAGGCCATCGCGCAAAGCAGCAAGCGCAACGAGGCGATGAGCTTCGGTGTCGCCGACTATGCCGCCTCGACCCGCGCCCGCACCATGGGCATCGGCGCGCCGCACCCCGATTACGGCATCCTGTCCGACAAGGACGACAAGGGGGACCGCTCTTATTACTGGGGCGACCCGTGGCACTACGCGCTGTCGCGCATGATGGTCGCCTGCCGCGCCTACGGGCTTCGGCCGATCGACGGGCCGTTCGGCGATTTCTCCGATCCCGACGGCTATCTCGCCGCGGCTAAGCGCGCCGCCGTGCTCGGCTTCGAGGGCAAGTGGGCGATCCATCCCTCGCAGGTCGATCTCGCCAACCAGGTGTTCACGCCGTCCGAGGCCGAGGTGACCAAGGCCAAGCGCATCGTCGAGGCGATGCAGCAGGCGGCGAAAGAAGGCAAGGGCGCGGTGTCGCTCGACGGGCGCCTGATCGACATCGCCTCGATCCGCCAGGCGGAGGCGCTGCTCAATAAGGCCGCCGCCATGGGCATGGCTTAGCTGTAGCGTGGGCAACGCCGTTGCCCACGCATCGCGCGTGGTGGCACGGCGCATGCGCACCTTTGCCCACGCCTGCGTCGCGAGCGGTGAGGGCTAAGCCGCGAAGCCGATTCTGTTCGCTAGTGGACGTGCGAGCGCGGCGGAACCCATGCCGCGCTCAAACGTTTTTCTCCCAGAGGCGGGGTTACCAATCATGCCAGCCCAACAGGTTGGCTCGGGAACCTCTAGGAGGAACATATGCATCGTCTATTGACCACAACGGCTGTCGCTTTGCTGCTCGGCGTTGCGCCGGCCCTCGCTATCGACGATTCCGCGAAGGATCAGTCGAACGCGCTGCCTGAGGCATCGCAGTCGAACGACTCTTCGTCCACGCTGCCGAGCGAGCCGGGCCTGACGCCTGACGCATCGGAGCCCGGCCAGCCGCAGGCCGCCAACGAGCCGAAAGAGGGCCAGAGCGGCCAGCTTCCGACGCAGCCTGGCGTGTCGCCTGACGTGGCCAAGCAGGCCCATGAGCCGGACAATGGCTCGGCCGATATGTCTGGCGGCGCGCGCGAGCGCAGCTCCGCGCCTCCGGAGTCTGGCGCGGCGAGCGCCGGCACCGGCAGCACCTCCGACGCGCAGTCGTCGGATGTTTCGAGCGGCGCCAAGGAGCAGAGCTCCGCGCCGGACGGCTCTTCGGCCGCCGACCAATCGAAGCCAAACCCCACGATGGGGCCTGAGACGTCCAGGGAGTAGAGAGATATCCTTCTTGGTGCGTGAAGCAAGGGGCCGCTCCGGTGAGCGGCCCCTTCGCTTTGCATGGCTTGAGGACGATGGTGCGAAGCGCGCCTTGCGGCAACGAGCGAGCTTGTGGTCCCGCTGATCCTCAAGCCTGCGTTGCTGTTGCGCAAAAGCAATATGCACATTTTTTCGCGTCTGCTGTCTGCGTTGTAAGGATCGCTCCGCGCCGTTTCGGATTAGGCTGAGACGTGAGTCGGACCTAGGGGGATTTTCGATGCGGACCACACTGGCGACTTTGTTTGTCGCATGCTTGGCGGTGCCTTGCCTCGTCGGCACGGCAGGCGCCGATTCCTACAGCAAGGCAGTGAAGCAATCCTGCGCGGCGGACTATCGCAAATATTGCGGCGACTATGGTCTGGAGAGCGCCGCCTTGCGCGTCTGCATGGACAAGGCCGGCAAGAGCCTGTCCAAGGGCTGCGTGAATGCCCTGGTCGCCTCGGGCGAGATCAGCCAGGCGGAAGTAAGCCGGCGCAAGAACCGCTAAGCCTCGGCGGCACGGCACATATCCTGCAAGACCCTTGTCTTGGCCGAGCGGCGAAGCCTCGTCTTCCGCCGTAAAATGGCCGCGAGGCCCGTCTAGTCCCTAGCATCGGCGCTTTCGTGCCGTCCATGCTGGCGGCATAGTGGCTAGAGATTAGGCGCTGCCCCGATGCGGCTCACAAGGGGAAGATCCATGAGTAATCCTCGTAGACCAGTGCGCGGCAAGCCGGAGCGCTCCAAGGCCCAGAACGGCCTCGCGCTCAGCGGCAAGCCGGCGAAAAGCAAGACGCAAGACACCGGCAAGACCGCGCCGAAACCGACGACCGTCGCCGCCGAGATCGGCGCTCCGGCGACGCGCAAGGAGCCGGCGAGCGTTCCGCCGACACCGGTTCAGCGTCCGAGCGCGCCGGCCGCGGCCAAACCTGCTGCAGCCGCGCCTGCCGCCAATCCTGCTCCTGTCGCCGCCAAGCGCGCACCCGTCACGGTCAAGCCGGCACCGGTTGCGGCGAAACCTGCACCGGTTGCGGCCAAGCCTGTACCTGTAGCGGCCAAGGCCACTGCGGCGCCGCGCAAAGCGGCCGCTGCCGAGGCGGCCGAACTGCCGCAACATTTGTTGGGCAGCGCGGTCGAGACGATCGAACGCTCCGTCAACGCGGCGGGGCAGGGGAGTGTCGCGGTCAACTGCAAGCTGCTTGACTTCGCGCGGGCCAATGTCATGTCGGGCCTCGATCATGTGAGGGACCTCGCGACGGCGCGGACTCCCCTGCGCGTCATGCGCCTGCAGATGGAATATTGGCACGATTGCCTCGAGACCTTGGCCAAACAAGCGCAGGAGCTTAGGGCGCTCCAGGCGGATCTCATCGCCGGCGCGAGCGAGCCGCTGCACCGGCAAATTCGCGGCGCACTCCCGAAGGACTGAGCGGTGGGCTGTCATGAGGTTAAGACGCTGTAGTGATATTTCCACGGAGGGGCTGGACGAACCATCGCGATGAGGCATGATAGGGCCTCCCGAGCCCCAATGCGGAAAGGAGTTGCAGCATGATGACACGCGCCGCCGCTCTGTCCGAGGCCAACGCAACCGACGCCGCGACCATCGCCGCCGTCAACGCCTCCTCGAACGCTCTCGACGAAGCATTCACCAAGAAAGACGTCGCCACGAACAAGGCGCTGATGACGCAGGATCACCTGACCGTCACGCCTTATTATGACGGCCCGCAGACGGTCGACGACCAGCTCGCCTCGCTCGGGGAGTACGATTGGAGCCAGACCATCGTCGGCGCGCCCGACGTGACGCTGCTCACTCCAGGGGTGGCGTTGCGCACGTTCGCCGCGGAGCTCAAAGGAACCTTCCAGGGTAAGCCCCTGCCGCCGCGCGTGTTCGCGACGGAGCTACTGATCAAGCGCGACGGCAAATGGGTCGAGCGGCTCTACCAGGTCACGACGCTGAAACCGTGACCGTGCTTCGTCCTCGGCCTGGAGGTAGCATGCGAAGCCTGTTCGTCCTGCTCGTGCTCATGATCTTCGCCTTGGCTGGCCTGGTCGAGGCGCGCGCCGGCGATGAACACATCATCGCCGAGGTGAACAAGGCCGCCGAGGCGCTCGACGCGGCCTTCGAGCGGCAAGATGTCGAGGCGGTCAAGCAGCTGATGACGCCCAATCATATTGCGGTCACGCCCTATTATCCCGGCCCGCAAAATGTCGACGAGCAGATCGCCTCGCTGCCCGACCTGAAATATGCGCAGACCATTGTCGGCGATGTCGACGTTTCATTGATCGGCGACGACGCCGCACTCCGAACGTTTCAGGCGAAGCTGGAGGGCACCTTCAAGGGAGTTCCCATCGCCCGGCATGCTTTCGTGACCCAGCTCATGGCGAAGCAGGACGGCACCTGGGTTGAGCGTTTCTATCAAGTAACCGCGCTCAAATTTTCGGATGAGAAGCGTGCCCGCTGTAAATATCTCATCGGCACCTATCTCACCGAGAATAGGCCGAAGGGACAGAGCGGCGGGAGTTTCATCAGCCGCAGCCTGCTCTCGCTCGGTAGGGGTCACCTGTTGCTCTTCACCGATTCAGGCGAGGGCGGCGAGGCCGGGTTTGCGTCTTTCACCGACGGGCGCGGCAGCTGGTACTGCCGGCGTGGCGAAGACGGCACGACCCGGATCACCGGCACTACGCTCGATTTCACCGCCCCGTCGGCGGGCGAGGCCACGGGCGGCATCGGCCGGCTCGACTTCGATCTGACCTTCAACGGTGAGAGGAAGACGATCGGCGGCACCGCCATGCTCTATCTGCTCCCGCTCGACGGCGATCCGCTAAACGATGCCGCGCTGAAGGACGCCCGCGAATTCGAGATCACCGGCCAGCGCGTCGGAGCGCATTGAGCGGCGATGGTCATGTCCGGAAGCCTGCTCGGCGGGCTCTCGTCGCCGGCTGCTCGCGACGAGATCGTGGAGACGCTTTGCCGGCAGCCGGGTGCTCGCATCGAGCGCATCGTCTCGACCGGGCAGGCGACACCCGAAGGCCAATGGTACGACCAGGACGCCGACGAATGGGTCCTCCTCGTCAGGGGAGCCGCCAGGCTCCGCATCGAGGGCGAGAGCCAAGACCGTGCGCTCGCACCCGGCGACTATTTGCTGCTCCCCGCCCATTGCCGCCATCGCGTCACCTGGACCGAACGCGATCCGCCGACGATCTGGCTCGCCATTCATTTTTCGCCAAACTAAGACGTAAGGGCCAATATCGAAGCGATGAATCCAAAGGAGGAACTGATGGCTGGGCAGGACGTAACCCGCGATCAACTGGCGGATCTTTTGAACGAGGATCTCTCGCGCGAATGTCAGGCGATCATCGCCTATGTCGTCTATTCTCAGGTGCTGAGGGGCGCGGAATATATGAGCATCGCCGCGCAACTCGAGGAGCATGGCATCAGGAGCTCCAGCACGCACTGACTCTCTCGCTACAGATCAACTATCTCGGCAAAATGCCGAGCGTCACGCCGAAGTCCACCCGTTCCCATTTCTGGGCAAATCGCCGTCGGAGCGGAACCGAAGACCCCGATTCGTTGTTTCGAGGGCAGGAGGCGCGGCGAGCGCTTCCTGCCAATAACGAAAGAGGGAACGAATCATGACAAAGCGGGAACTCCTCTACGCCCAGAAGACAAAGAAATTCGATGAGATCTGTGCGCTGATTGCGCGAGAACTTGGCTATGGCGAGCCGTCGAAGATGAACGATGCGGAGCGCAGGCGGGTCAAAGGTGAGGCGGAGTATCGCCTGAAGGAGTGGGAAGAGACGGTCGAGATGCGGACGAAGCCTACGCTCAGGCCGTTCACGCCGCTGAGGCGCCTGCTCAACCAGTATCACGACATTTGCGAGCGAATCCTCGACGAGCACGATATCGAGGTCGGTCTTTGGGCCTACAAGAAGGGGCTGCGGCGAAGGCTGGCCTCGAGGCCCTAACGAGGCCGGAATGAAAGGCGCGGGCTTGCCTTGGTCGCGTCCGGACGGCGTCAGTCGTTTTCGTGACAGCCTTCTTGCGGGTTCCAGCCCTGTCCCGGCCGGCAGCCTTTGGCGATCGCCTCGAGTTGCCAAGACGGCAACTGCTTCTGCTTCTTCGGCGCCGCATAGCCCTGCACGCATTTGTTGCCTTGCAAGCGATAGCCGGGGCCGCAATAGCTCGCGGCGTCGCGCTTGTTGATGCACTTGCCTTCGATCTTCATCTGGTGCTTGCCACAACCCTTCGCGGCCCTCTTCTTCGTGTCCGCGTTGGCGGGCGCAGCCTTCGCCGGCGGCGCGCAGGTCTTGAAGAGGTCCGGCCGCTCGGTTCCCGTCGAGCACATTATGCCGCCCCATTGGAAGCCCCTCTTGCCGGCAAAGGCAATCTCGAACCACGGAAAGCCATTCTCGACGACGTTCGTCCGCGCGATCAGCGTCACCTTCTGACCCTCGGTCAGGCTGCCGACCTTGCTGTAGCTCTGACCTGGTCCAGAACGAACGATGCCGCCCCATGAGGCCGCCTCAATCGGGAACTCGCCGGACCCCGTTGCTGCAGTTGGTGGCTGGTCGGCAGGCGGCGCGGCGGCTTGCGGTTGTTCGCCGAGTTTCTTGATATAAGCGCGGGCCAAGTCGGCCCGGAAGCCGGAAGGATAGTTGGTGACGAATGCTTCCCAGGCTTCGACCGTGCCGAGTTCCTTGGCGCTTTCGAAGGCTTCCTTCTCGGAGTCCCCACCGGTCTCTTTCGCCTTGGCGTCAGCCTGCTCGCCGGTTGGCGCGGCGGGATAAGCGCGGCAGGCTTGCACGAATTGCTTGATCTTGTTGCGCCCGCGCGTGAAGTCGAGCGTTGCAGCTCTGTAGCCCGGCACGAGATAGTCGAGCGATTCCTTCTCGTCCATCTCGGCCCAGAGCGGATCGTCGGGCTTGATGTCAACCCGCACGCCGTTCAAACCCTCCTCGCCGGTCGAGCGATAAATCTCCCCCTTGAGCGGATGGTCGAACCCGCCTCCGGAGACGCGCAGCTCGACTTGCTTGCCATTCTCCAGATCGCCGATCTCGGCGCCGAAGGTGACGCTGGAAGATTGAACGCCGATGCCACGCGTCGCGTCGCATACGCCGGTCACCTGGATGTTGTCGGTTTCAGGCACGCCATAGACCAGTCTGGCGTTCGCGCGGCTTTTGTTGTCCGGATCGTTCGATTCGTAGAACTGCCACTCCATGTCGTCCGCGGCAGCGGCGCGCGTCGCCGGCAGCCAGCATGATGCGCCGGCAATCAGGCACAAGAAGAGTGTCGAGTGGATGCGGGTCTTCGCCATTGGGCCTTTCTCCGTCGGTCCGCGGATCCGCCACTGGGGCTGAAGGCCCAATCCGCATACGTCAGACTAGCAGGCCGGTTGGTCGCCGGATAGATGCGGCGCAAGACTCGGCCACGCCGGCAGCGTGTTGACGGATTGCTAGGCGAGGGTGGTCCACGCCACCGCCAAATTGGCGGCAAGATAGGCAGCCGGCAGGCCGATGACGAAGCGTCGGTCGGCACGCGAGATGGCGCGTTCGCTTGCCGGGTCGTCGGCCCGCCAGGAGGTGGCCACGACTCTAGCTAAGGCTATGATGATAAACAGATAAGCCAGGATGTAGATCTTATCGAGCATCATCAGATAGTCGACATCGGGCAGCGACGAGCCGGATGCGAGCTGCAGCGCCACCAGGGTGAGCAGCGCGGTGATGCCGAGACCGATGCGGCCTTCGATATAGCGGGGGCGCACATAGAACACGAGCGTGGCACAGATCACGATCAGGAAGATCGGTACGAAGGTCTTGATCGACATCGCGACCATCGGCCGTGTCACCGGCACGGACAGCGTAAGCCGCGAATAGCCGGTCGCATCGGGCTCGGCAAGGTCGCCGAAATTGGTGGGATAGGTGTTCGCCGCGATCCGCATGGTCGGCTTGCCCACGGTGAAGCCGGGCAAGGTGATCTGCGCGTTGAGATTGATGCCGCCGTTGCTGTCGGCGACATAGACCTGCGCGTCGTCGGCCGAGACGGTGTCTTCCATCACCACGCGCAGATATTGCGTGTCGAAGGGATATTTCTCGAGTGGGAACTTGGTTGAGAACCGCCCCTGATAGCGGATGATGGAATAGAGGCTGCCGTCAGGCATCTTCTTAGGCTCGTGGTACAGCGTCTCGCGCAGATTGTCGTCGGAGGCGAAGCGGTTCATGAACTCCATGGTCTTGGCCGGGTCGAGCTCGGGATCGTTCCAGCGGAACCAGACATAGAGATCGACGATGTAATTGTTCGCCTTGAAGTCGAGCTCTTGGATGTCGTTGATATAGGCGCCGACGATCACTTCGTGCGGTCCTTCCGGCAAAGACGCGGCTTCGATCGCCTCGATCACGCCGCTCAGCGCAGGGTCGGGCGCGACAGGTTCGGCCGACGCCGCACCGCAGGCAATAATCGCAAGCGGCAACGCAAGGAGCGCGGCGGCAATGCGGCAGACGATTGACTTCATTGCAAGCTCAGGTCCCATTCTCTGGGCTGATGCGATATGCCATTACTCGCCGCCTAAGCAAGTGCTCTAGATTGGGCGCGTTAACGACGTCGTTATCGTCTGAGCAGGGAACCGTCCCATGGCATCGCTCAAGGAAATGACCGCCGCCTTCTCGACCGCGGTCGGACATCGCCGCTATTTGCTGCCCTCCTTGGCGTTGGCGACCGGGGCGGTGCTCGAAGTGCTCATGCTCCGATACGGCATCTTGATCGATCCCGACGGACCTTTTGCCTATCTGCCCTTGATGGGAGGTCTTCTAGTCGCGCTCGGTCTGATTCTTTGGTGGCTGCTGGACTACGCCGCCTGCAGCAGGTCCGAGCTCAAGGGGATCGTCAATATCGAGGAGGCGCTCGACAGCCTGTCGACCTATTTCGACGAAGGCACCCAGATCTTCGATACGCCGATCAAGGACGAATCCAAGTTTCGCGACTGGGACGCGCGGCGGACCGCTTGGCAGGAGAAGGTGCAGAAGCACCTGCAGGAAAATTTCGGGTTACGCGAGCGGAACATGTTCCGCAATGTCTTGATCATTCAGCAGCCGACCATACAAGGCAGCTTCAACGACGAGCATAATCACCATCGCGCCTTGCTTGCCCAGCAGCTCGAGAAGATCCGCGATGCGATCATTCGATATAGCGACCTGGCGGCCAAGCGTCGCGCCGAGAGCGCTTGACGTCCCGGTCGTTGCGCGCGGCTCATTCGCCGGCGCCATGCAGCCGGTCGACGAGCCAAGCCGCAAGAAGCTGCCGCCCGCTTCCATGCGCGCGGCGCAACACGCGGCCCATATTCATAAAGCCGTGGATCGAGCCTGAGCAGCATTCATAGGCGACCGGCACGCCGGAGCTGGCGAGCCGCTCCGCATATTGCTTGGTCTTCGCGGACGGATCGGTTGTCGGAAAATGGTGCCCCAGGCCGGACTCGAACCAGCACGCTCTTGCGAGCAACAGATTTTGAGTCTGCCGCGTCTACCATTCCGCCACTGGGGCTTTTCCGGGCCGGATGATGGTCCAAGCCCGTCATGTGGTCAATCGCGCGGCGCGCGTCAATTGCGCTTATGGTTCAAGCCTTGCGGAGGCTTCTCGACAGCGCAAGCGCGAGGGCGAGCAAGCCTGTGGCGGGCATCAACAACGCCTCCGGCGAGGACATCGCCCACAGTGTCGCGCCGGTGACGGCGCACCACGTGAGGGGAATTGCCAGCAATTCCCACCGCATGCGCTCGGCGGCAAGCAGCACGCCTAGCGTGGCGAGCACGGTGGGATCGGGCGCAATGCCGAACAGCTCGACGCCTGACCAGGAACGCCCGAAAAGTGGGCCGATCAGCGGCTGCAGGAACAGCGCAAACAGGACGATCCCGCTGCCGGTCTTGGCCGCGAGCGGCCATGGCGTTGCGAAAGTAATCCTGCCGAGCGCGCCGCTAAGTACGAGCAGCAATGCTTCTGCGGCGAAAGCGTAGGCGGAATAGACGGCTGCCCAGTTGAGCGGCGCGTAGCGCACATGGAAATAGCTCCAGGCGACGAAGGCCCAAGTGGCGGCAAGGAGGAGTGCAATCGTCCGCCCGGCCCAGGGCGGGCGGCTGATAAGCAAGGCAAGGATTGCAAGCCCCGCCGCGAACGCCAAGAGCTGGGCCGGCCAGACCGCCGGGTTATGGAGCTCGAACAGACGGTAATAGGTTTGCGGCGAGAAGGGGAGGATGTCGGACAGACGATAGGTCCACCACGCGCTCATCAAATCTCCTCGACATAGGCGATCATGCGCCGCCGCATTGCCTCGTCTGGGAGCGGGTCTCGCGCCGCCGCCATGTTCTCGCGCATATGCGCGACCTTCGAGGTCGCCGGGATGGCACAAGTGACGGCCTGGTGCGAGACGATGAACTTGAGCAGGAACTCCGCCCAATTGCGCGTGCCGATCTCGGCGGCCCAGGAGGGCAACGCCTGGCCTTGCAGATCCCTGATCAACGCGCCTTGCTGGAACGGCCGGTTGGCGATCACCGCGATAGCCTTCTCGTGCGCCAGCGGCAGCAGCCTCTGCTCCACCTCGCGGTCGACGATGTTGTAGGTGAGCTGCACGAAATCGAGCGGATGCTCGCGCATGATCGCCTCGAACTCCTTGTGACGCCGCCCATGCGAGGTGGTGATGCCGACATAGCGCAGCTTGCCCGCCGCCTTCATGGCGAACAGGGTCTCCAGATGCTCCTCCCAGGCGAGTAGATTGTGCACCTGCAGCAGGTCGAAGCGGGGAATGCCCCAATGCGCGCGCGATTCCTCGATTTGCGCGAGGCCCTCATCCCCTGAGCCAATCCAGACCTTGTCAGCGGCGAACAGCGCTGGTGGATGGCCGAGCTTGGCGAGGCCGTAGCCGATCACCTCTTGCGCCGAGCCGTACATCGGCGAAGAGTCGATCATCCTGCCGCCCTCGGCGAAGAAGGCGCCCATAACCTCGGCGCAGGCGTCGCGCGCAACCGGGTCCTCGCCGACATTGAACGTGATCCAGCTGCCGAACCCGATTAGCGGCAGCGCCTCGCCCGAGGAGGGCATCGGCTTGGTGAGCGGCGCTGCTTGCGCGAAGCCCGCTCTCCGGCCGAGCAGCACCGAGCCGCCAAGAGCGGCGAGCGAGGCAAGTAGAGAGCGGCGGCTTAAGGTCATGGCTCGGTCGGAAGCTAGTTATACCCGGTAAGGCGCGACAATGCGGCCTTGTTCCAGTCCGCCGATGGACAACGGTCCGCGCGCCCGCTAAGCAAGCGGCGATGCTGAGGGACCTCTACGATAGAGTTATCCGGCTTTCCGAGAGCCGGAAGGCGCTGCCGACGCTCGCGGCCGTGTCCTTCATGGAAAGCTCGTTCTTCCCCATTCCGCCCGATGTGATCCTGGTGCCGATGTGCCTTGCCCAGCCGCACAAGGCGCGGCTTTATGCGGCGGTGTGCACCGTTGCCTCGGTACTGGGCGGCATCCTCGGCTATTTCATCGGCGCCTTCCTCTACGACACTCTCGGCCAGTGGCTGATCTCGCTCTACGGTTATGGCGACAGCGTCGAGGCGTTCCGCGCGGCTTATGCGAAATGGGGCGCGTGGATCATCTTGATCAAGGGCATGACCCCCATCCCCTACAAGATCGTGACCATCGCCTCGGGCTTTGCCGGCTACGACTTCTTCATGTTCGTGCTTCTGTCGATCATCACGCGCGGCGCGCGCTTCTTCCTCGTGGCGGAACTGCTCCGCATTTACGGCGAACCGATCCGCGAATTCATCGAGAAGCGCCTCACCTTGGTCACCACCGGCTTCCTCGCGGCTATTGTCGGGGGCTTCCTGATCGCCAAATATGCCTTCTGAGATGGAGGCATGGGTGAAATCTATCGTTGCGTCGCGTCCCCTTTGGGGGGCGAGCGCCATCGTGTTCCTGGTGGCGTTGGCCACCATCATCGCGGCGCTCGCCTTCGAGCAATTCGGCGGCTATGCGCCTTGCCCGCTCTGCCTTCAGCAGCGCTACGCCTATTATTTCGCGGTGCCGGCCAGCGCCGTCGCCTTCGTCCTCGCGCACGGCACTTCGCCGCGATTCGCGCGCATCCTGCTGATTCTCATCGCCGTCGCTTTCGCCGGCAATGCCGTTGCCGGCATCTACCATTCCGGGGTCGAATGGAAATGGTGGGAGGGACCCTCGACCTGTGCCGGCGAAACGCCGATCGAGTGGGGCGAGGGGGGCCTCGCCCAGGAACTGGAGAATGCGCAGTTGATCCGCTGCGACGAGGCGCCGTGGCGTTTCCTGGGGCTATCCTTCGCCGGCTGGAGCGCGGTGATCTCGGCCTTGCTCGCCGCAGTCGCCGTCTGGGGCGCCGCACGGAAGTACTAGGCCTTGGACCTTCCTCCTTCGTCATGCCCGGCCGAAGTGCCTGGCATCCACGAATTGATCCACACAGAAGACGTGGATGGCCGGGACAAGCCCGGCCATGACGAGTGTGGAGGGGGAGATGAGTTTTACGGCTCGAGCTCGGTATCCCAGTAGAGATAGTCGAGCCAGCTCTCATGAAGATAGTTGGGCGGGAACAGACGGCCGTTCCGGTGCAGCTCGAACACCGTGGGGCGATAGGGCTTCTGCGCCGGGTGCATCTTCGCCTCTTGGGGCAGCTTGCCGCCCTTCATAAGATTGCACGGCGCGCAGGCCGTCACGACATTCTCCCAACGGGTCATGCCGCCGCGGCTGCGCGGCACGAGATGGTCGAA
>DASQKJ010000085.1:0-24866 GCA_035630595.1 Methyloceanibacter sp. | reverse complement strand
TCGCGATATGGCGAACGGCCGGTCTATCAGTCGCGGCCCAGGCAATTTTTTCCACCGCAAGCGTCACGTCGGGCTGCTCCGGATTAGAGGTCAGGGCGTCGAGCGTCGATCCTGCATTCAAACCTGCATGATCTCGGCTTCCTTAGTGGCGAGGGCCTCGTCGATTTCCTTGATGATCTTGTCGGTCAGTTCCTGCACCTTGGTCGAGAGAGAGTGGTGCTCGTCCTTGCCCATGTCGTTATCCTTCTCGGCCTTCTTGAGTTGCTCCATGCCGTCGCGCCGGACGTTGCGCACCGCGACGCGGGCCTGCTCGGCGTATTTGTGGGCAACCTTGGCGATCTCATGGCGCCGTTCCTGATTGAGCTCGGGGATCGGCAAGCGCAACAGCTGGCCCTCGACTACGGGATTGAGCCCGAGGTCGGACTCGCGAATGGCGCGCTCCACCGCGCCGACCTGGCTGCGGTCCCAAACCTGCACGGTGATCAACCGCGATTCAGGTACGTTCACCGTAGCCAGCTGATTGAGGGGCATGGGATTGCCATAGGCCATCACCATGATCGGGTCGAGCAGGCTCGCACTGGCGCGGCCGGTGCGCAAGCCGCCAAACTCCTGTTTCAGCACGCCGAGAGCGCCACGCATCCGCCGCTCGATCTCCTTAAGGTCGAAGCTAGCCATGTCGCCTACCTATTTCCGATAAGCCCGCGCCCGCGCCCATGAAGCGGGATCGGGCTAAGCGCTTCCTCATGCCCCTCCGCCATCGATGACGGTCGAGGAGCCGTTTCCTTGTAGCACCGAAGCCAAGCCGCCTTGGCTCTTGATGGAAAACACAATTATCGGAATCCGGTTGTCCCGGGCAAGGGCGATTGCGGCGCCGTCCATCACCCGCAGGTCATGCTTCAATACATCGCCATAGGTCAACCGATCGAAGCGGCGCGCATTGGGCGATTTCTTGGGGTCGGCATCGTAGACGCCGTCCACCTGGGTCGCCTTGAGAAGCGCGTCGCAGCCCATCTCGGCGGCTCGAAGCGCGGCGGCCGTATCGGTGGTGAAATAGGGGTTGCCCGTTCCGCCGGCGAAGATCACCACCCGGCCCTTGGCGAGATGATCGAGCGCCTTGTCGCGAATATAGGATTCGCAAACGGTAGGCATGGGAATGGCCGACAGCACGCGCGCGGCCACGCCCTCGTTCTGAAGCGCGGTCTGGAGCGCGAGCGCGTTCATCACCGTCGCCAGCATGCCCATGTAGTCGGCACGCGCGCGATCCATGCCCGCTTCCGCCGCCATTAGTCCGCGATAGATATTTCCGGCACCGACCACCAGGCAGATCTCGGCACCGGAGGCGACGGCCGCGGCGATGTCGCGGGCAATCGGCTTCAGCACGGCGAGGTCGATGCCAGAGCCTTTCGCGCCGGCCAGCGCTTCGCCCGACAGTTTCAAAAGTACGCGGCGACAGCGAAGCTTTGCGGCTGCTTGCGGCTTTGCCATCAGCTCAACTCCGGCGCGTGGTGGCGGCGGCGCGATTCCGTCGCGGCGAGTCCCAACCCTAGGGTTGCGATGCAGCGGCTGCAACCTCCGCGGCGAAATCGCTCTCGGGCCGGTCGATCCCCTCGCCCAAGGCAAATCGATAGAACCCGGTGATCTTGATCGGCGCGCCGGCCGCCTTCTCCGCGGCTGCCAACGCCTTCTCCACGGTGGTGTCTGGATCGTGCACGAAGGCTTGCGCCATCAGCACCACCTCCTCGTAGAATTTCCGCAAGCGGCCTTCCACCATCTTCTCGATCACCGGCGCCGGCTTGCCGGACTCTTTCGCCTGCTCGGTGAGCACCGCCCGCTCGCGCTCGATCACCGCCTTGTCGAGGCTTGCGAGGTCGACCGATTGCGGGTTGGCGGCAGCGATATGCATGGCGACCTGGCGACCAAAGCTCTTGAGCTGTTCAGCGTCGCCAGCCGAGTCCAGCGCCACGATGACGCCGATCTTGCCGAGACCCGGTGCGATCGTATTGTGCATGTAGCTCGCGACGACGCCCTTGGCGGCGGAAAGATGAGCGGCACGCCGAAGGGTCATGTTCTCGCCGATCGAACCGATCATCTCCTTGATGGTTTCGGCAACCGTGGTCTTGTCGCCCACATATTGCGCATCGGCGAGCTTGTCGACATCGCCATCGACCTTGATCGCGGCGTTGGCGATGGCCGCGACCATCTCCTGAAATTTCTGATTGCGGGCGACAAAGTCGGTCTCCGAGTTGACCTCGACCAGCGCGGCCTTCTTGCCGTCGGCGGCGAGCCCGATCAGCCCTTCAGCCGCGACGCGGCCGGCCTTCTTGGCAGCCTTGGCAAGGCCCTTGGCGCGCAGCCAGTCGACGGCGGCCTCCATGTCGCCCTTGGTCTCGTTCAGGGCTGCCTTGCAGTCCATCATGCCTGCGCCGGTCTTCTCGCGCAGTTCCTTGACGGTGGATGCGGTGATCGTCGCCATGTTCGCACCTAGTCCTTTTGAGCCTGGGGCCCTTGATCCGCACTGGGAGCGCCCCTTGGCTTGCGGGGCGGTCTACCCCCAGGGCCGCCTCTGCCAGGGCCCCTCGCGTCGCTTCGCACGGGCTTCCGTCGCGGACGGCGGTCGGGCTGCGCGGCACCTTCCTCATCGCCCTCGAGCCCCGGCTCGCCAATTGGCGCGTCCGCCGCGCCGAGGTCGAGGCCGACCGCACCTTGCGCCCGCTCGATGCCGTCGATCGCGGCCCGCGCGATCAGATCGCAGTACAGCGTGATGGCGCGTCCCGCGTCATCGTTGCCGGGGATGGGATGGCTGATGCCTTCGGGATCGCAGTTCGAGTCCACGACCGCCACGACTGGCATATGCAGCTTGCGCGCCTCGGCGATGGCGATCGATTCCTTGTTGGTATCGATCACGAACATCAGGTCTGGGACGGCGCCCATATCCTTGATGCCGCCAAGCGAGCGTTCGAGCTTGTCCTTCTCGCGGGTGAGTTGTAGCAGCTCCTTCTTGGTGAGACCGTGATGGTCGCCCTGGAGCAGCTCCTCGAGCGATTTGAGGCGCTTGATCGAGTTCGAGATCGTGCGCCAATTGGTCAGGGTGCCGCCGAGCCAGCGGTGATTGACGAAATATTGCGCGCAGGATTTTGCCGCCTCGGCGACCGCTTCCGAGGCTTGGCGCTTGGTGCCGACGAACAACACGCGCCCACCCTTGGCGACCACGTCGGACACCGCCAGCAGCGCCTGATGCAACAGCGGCACCGTCTGGGTGAGATCCATGATGTGGATGTTGTTGCGGGACCCGTAGATATACGTGGCCATCTTCGGGTTCCAGCGATGGGTCTGATGACCGAAATGCACGCCCGCCTCGAGCAGCTGGCGCATAGAAACATTGGGCAGTGCCATTGGACTGCTTACTCCTTTTTCCGGTTCTGTCCGCCGCGGGAAAGGAAGACTGGGACAAGTCCCGGTCACCGGAGCGAGCGCAAAGGCTAGAACGGCCGATGTGACGCTTTAGCATCCCGCGTGTGAGATGAAGCGGTTTATAGGGAGCGGAGTCGGGCTTGGCAAGGGCCCATGGCGGGAAAAACCCTTGATTTTGCGCCGATTATAGAGCGCTGACGGCGGCCACGCCCGCGACCAGCTTGAGCGCGCTGCGTTGCCTCGGGGTGGCGTCGATCCCCTGCGGCAGCACGAACTCAACCTCACGGGAGAGATCGTCGAGGCGCAGCACGAGGCGGAACTGCCCCTGACCGCCGCCCGGGCCAACGTGCTCGGCAAGCGGGGCCAGCGCGCGCGCGTCCTCGACATAGATTTTAATGCCGGCATGATGCGCCTCTGCCGCCTGCTCCAGCGAGATGAGCCTTTGCACCCTGACCTTGACGTTTTCGCCGTCGGGCTCGGCCTCGACATCGAGCAGGACCGCGGTGCCCGGCTCGAGCAGCGGCCGCGAGGCGGCCAGCACCTCGGAGAACACCACTGCCTCGAATTGACCTGTTGGGTCGGAGAAGGCGGCGAAGGCATAGGCATTGCCGCTCTTGCCCTTGCGCTCACGCGCCTGCAGCACCGTGCCCGCGAGCGTGCCCACCACGCGCCGGGTGCGCGCCTTGGCGGCGAACTCCACCCAAGGCTCGGCGCCGAGCGCTTCCAGCGCCTCACGGTAGTCGTCGAGCGGATGGCCGGTGAGAAAGAAGCCGACCGCCTCGAATTCCTTGGAGAGTCTGTCGGTAGGCAACCAGGACGCGACGGGCCGAAGCTCGATCGGCGGCGGCATGTGCTTGGCGCCGGAGAACAGATCTTCCTGACCTTCGGCGCTCGTCTCCAAGGAGCGATTGCCGGCGGCGACGATGCGGTCGACATTGGCGAAGGCGGTGGCGCGGTCGAGCCCGAGTTCGTCCAGCGCGCCAGAAGCAGCGAGTGTCTCGAGCGCGCGCTTGTTGGCGAGGCGCGGATTGATGCGCCGCGCGAAATCGGAAACGTCGCGGAACGGGCCCCTCTCCTCCCGCTCGGCGCAAATATGCTCGACCGCATGCCGGCCGACATTCTTCAGCGCGGCGAGCGAATAGCGTATGGCGCCGTCGCTTGGGATGAATCCCACCTCCGAGCGATTGACCGACGGCGGCTCGATGCGCAGCCCGAGCCGCCTCGCTTCTTGCGCGAAGCTGTTCAGCTTGTCGGTGTTGCCCATGTCGAGCGTCATCGAGGCGGCGATGAACTCGGTGGCGTAATTGGCTTTGAAATAAGCCGTCTGATAGGCGATCAGCGCGTAAGCGGCGGCGTGCGACTTGTTGAAGCCGTAGCCCGCGAATTTCGCCACCAGCTCGAAGATATACTCGGCGCGCCCGCGGTCGACGCCGTTGGCGACCGCTCCCTCGACGAAGCGCTTCTGCTGCGCCGCCATCTCCTTCTTGATCTTCTTGCCCATGGCCCGGCGAAGCAGATCCGCCTCGCCGAGCGAAAAGCCCGACAGAACCTGCGCGATCTGCATCACCTGCTCCTGGTAAATGATGACGCCGTAGGTCTCATCGAGGATCGGCGCGATCATTGGATGGAGCGTCTCGATCTGCTCGCGGCCATGTTTGCGGTTCACGTAAGTATCGATGTTGTCCATCGGGCCCGGGCGGTAGAGCGCGACGATGGCGATGATGTCCTCGAAGCGGTCGGGCTTCAGCTTTCGGAGCGCATCGCGCATGCCTTGCCCTTCGAGCTGGAACACGCCGACTGTGTCGCCTTTCTGGAGCAGGGCGTAGGTCGCCGGATCGTCGAGCGGCAGCGTGGCTGGATCGATCTCGATGCCGCGGCGGGCGATCAGCCTGCGCGCGGTCTCGATCACCGTGAGCGTCTTGAGGCCGAGGAAATCGAACTTAACCAAACCGGCGGCCTCGGCCCATTTCATGTTGAACTGGGTAGCCGGAAGCTGTGCGCGCGGGTCGCGATAAAGCGGCACCAGATCAATCAACGGCCGGTCGGCGATCACGACGCCCGCGGCATGCGTCGAAGCATGACGGTAGAGGCCTTCGAGGCGCTGGCCGATATCGAGCAGCTTGGCCACGATCGGCTCGGCGTCACGCGCCTCCTGCAGACGCGGCTCGGCGGCGATCGCCTGCGGCAAGGTCACCGGATTGGCCGGGTTCATCGGCACTAGCTTGCACAGCCGGTCCACCTGCCCATACGGCATTTGCAGCACGCGGCCGACGTCGCGCAGCACGGCGCGGGCCTGGAGCTTGCCGAAGGTGATGATATGGGCGACGCGATGCGAACCGTAGCGCTCGCGCACATAGGCGATCACCTCGTCGCGCCGATCCTGGCAGAAATCGATGTCGAAGTCGGGCATCGACACGCGTTCCGGATTGAGGAATCGCTCGAACAGAAGTCCGAAGCGGATCGGGTCAAGGTCGGTGATGGTCAAGGCATAGGCGACCAGCGAGCCGGCACCGGAGCCGCGGCCAGGGCCCACGGGAATGCCTTGCGCCTTCGCCCATTTGATAAAGTCCGCAACGATCAAGAAATAGCCCTGATAATTCATGCCGGTGATGACATCGAGCTCGAAGCGGAGGCGCTCGGCATAGGTCGCCGCGTCATAGCCGAGCGCCATGCCGTGCTGAGCAATCCGTTCCTTCAGTCCGGCTTCCGACTGACGCCTCAGCTCCGCCGCTTCGGTCTCAGCGAGCGCGCTCGAGGCCTCCCCGCCAGTCAGGAAGGGCGGCAGAATGGGGTGGCGCTGCAAAGGCCGGTAGGCGCAGCGGCGGGCGATCTCAAGCGTGTTGTCGAGCGCTTCGGGCAGATCGGCGAACAGCGCGCGCATCTGCGTGCCGGTCTTGAAATAATGCTCCGGACTCAAGCGGCGCCGTTCGTCGACGGCAACGTAGCTCCCCGCGGCGATGCAGATCAGCGCATCATGCGCTTCGAAATCGTCGGCTTGCGCGAAATAGGGCTCGTTGGTGGCGACGATCGGCAGGTCGAGTTCGTAAGCGAGATTGAGCAGCTGCGGCTCCACCGCTCTCTCCTGCGGCAAACCATGGCGCTGCATCTCCATATAGAGCCGGTCGCCGAAGATCGCTTGAAGCGCCTCGATGCGCGCGCGGGCAAGCTCGGAGCTGCCGTCAATCAGCGTACGGTCGATCGGTCCTTCCAATCCGCCGGTCAGCGCGATCAGGCCTTCGGCGCGCGCCGTCAGATCGGCGATGGAGGCAACCACCTCGCCGGTCTCGCTTGCCGTGAAATAGGCGTCGGTCGAGAGCCGCATCAGATTGGCATAGCCCTGCGCGTCCTTGGCGAGGAGCGCGATGCGCCCGTTGGCGCGAGGCCGGTTCGGTTCAACAGAACCCGGCGCATCGCGCTCGCCCGCGAAGCTGAGCGAGAGGGTCAGGCCGATCAGCGGCTGGATGCCCGCTTCGGCCATGGCTTCGGAAAATTCGAGCGCGCCGAACAGGTTGTTGGAGTCGGTCAGGGCCAGCGCCGGCGCACTGTCGGACCGAGCCAGGGCGGCGAGTTTCGAAATAGTGAGCGCGCCTTCGAGCAGCGAATAGGCTGAGTGCACCCGAAGATGCACGAAGGGCTGCTCGCTATTGGTCATTGTCCCCGCACTCGCTTCGATGCTGCAAAGGCCACCCTCGTGGATTCGCCGGGCCGGATGAAGAGCCGGGCCGACATATCCACGCTATCCAGTATGTTCTTCTTTTGTTCCAAAGACAAGACGCGGCTAAGCGCCGGCGACTTCTACGACCGCGACTTTCTCCTCGACCAGGAGGCCGTCCACCAGGCGCAATGTCCGGTCCATTTTGGCGGCGAGTTCGAGATTGTGCGTGGCGATCACGGCGGCCACGCCGGACCGCTGGATCAGCGACATCAGCTGCTCGAACACGCGGGCGGCGGTGGGCGGGTCGAGATTGCCGGTCGGCTCGTCGGCGAGCAGCACCTTGGGGCCGTTGGCGACCGCGCGGGCGATGGCCACCCTCTGCTGCTCGCCGCCCGAGAGTTGTGCCGGACGGTGGTCCCAGCGCTCTTCCAGGCCGAGCGATGAGAGCAGGTCCTTGGCATGCGTCTCGGCCTGGCTGCGGCTCAGGCCTAGAATGAGCTGCGGCAGGACGACATTCTCCAGAGCCGAGAATTCCGGCAATAGGTGATGGAACTGGTAGACGAAACCGACTTCCATGCGGCGCATGCGGGTCTGCTCGCTGTCCGACAGGGTCACGCAATCCATCCCTTTGATCAACACCTGGCCGCTATCGGGCCGCTCGAGCAGGCCGGCAATGTGCAGCAAGGTGGATTTGCCGGCGCCCGAAGGCCCGAGCAGAGCGACGGCCTCGCCGGGGAAGAAGCTCGCGCTTGCGCCTTTCAACACGTCGATGCGGCGATTGCCTTGCGTATAGGCGCGCTCGAGCCGCTCAAGGCGAAGCACGGAGGATGGTCTGGGGCTGTCCACCGCTGGCCCTACCCGTAACGCAGCGCTTCGACAGGATCGAGACGGGAGGCTCTCCAGGATGGATAGAGCGTGGCAAGCACCGAGAGAACGAGCGCCATGAGGACGACCGAAATGGTCTCGCCGGTGTCCATCGACGCCGGAAGCTGCGACAAATAGTAGAGCTCCGGCGCGAACAGCTCGGTATCGGTCAGCCAGCCGATGAATTCGCGCAATCGATCGATGTTGAGACAAACCACCACGCCAAGCACCAGCCCCGCGAGCGTGCCCACGACGCCGATGCTCGCGCCGGTGATGAAGAAGATGCGCATGACGGCCGCCCGCGTGGCGCCCATGGTGCGCAGGATGGCGATGTCGTGGCCCTTGTCCTTCACCAGCATGATCAGGCCGGAGATGATGTTGAGGGCCGCCACCAGCACGATCAGCGTGAGGATCAGGAACATCACATTGCGCTCGACCTGGAGCGCGGTGAAGAAGGTCGCGTTGCGCTGGCGCCAGTCGCTGACATAGATGCTGGGACCTCCCGCGGCGACGATCTTGGGCGCCAGCTCGCCGACCTCGTCGGGCGAGTCGAGCACCACTTCCAGCACTGTGACCGTATCGGGCTGGTTGAAATAAAGCTGAGCCTCGTTGAGCGGCATGAAGAGGATGCTCGAATCGTATTCCGACATGCCGATCTCGAAAATGGCGACGACCGGATAGCGCTTCACTCTGGGTGCGGTGCCGAGCGCCGTGGCGGCGCCGCGCGGCGTGAGCAGCGACACCTCGTCGCCGAGCTTCACATTGAGCTCGTTGGCTAGCCGGGTCCCAAGCGCGACTCCGGGCTCCTGGTCGAAGCCGTCGAGCGTGCCGAAGCGGATATTGTCGGCCACAGCCTTGAGCTGTTTGAGGTCGCCTTCGCGCAGGCCGCGGACCAGCGCCCCACCCGAGGTGGCCGGCGTCGACACCATGACTTGCCCCTCCACCAGGGGCAGCGCGAATTTGACGCCCGGAACGGCGCGGATGCGTCCCGCGACGTCGTCATAGTCGGAAAAATGCGCCAGGCTGTGCACCACGACATGGCCGTTCAGCCCGAGCATCTTGTTGAACAGCTCCTGGCGAAAGCCATTCATCACCGCCATGACGATGATGAGGGTCGCCACGCCGAGCATGATGCCGATGAAGGAGAAGCCGGCGATCACGGAGATGAACCCCTCTTTGCGGCGCGCGCGCAAATAGCGCAGCGCCACCAACCATTCGAAGGGCGCGAATGCCCGCGTGCCTCGTTCTGCGCTCATGCCGCTTCCCTTCTCGCCTCGGTTGCCGACTGGACCAGGCGATTCAAGGCGGAGTCGAAGGTGAGACTATGGCGGGCGCCGGTGGCGCGCTCCTTCAACTCGATCTCTCCGGATGCCAGGCCTTTAGGCCCTGCGATGATTTGCCAGGGAAGCCCGATCAGATCCATGGCGGCGAATTTGGCTCCAGCCCGGTCGTCGCGATCGTCATAAAGCACGCTCAAGCCGGCGGTCTGGAGCTTGCCATAGATCTCCTCGCAGGCAGCGTCGGTTCCGCCATCCCCCACCTTGACGTTGATAAGGCCAACATCGAACGGCGCCACCGATTGCGGCCAGATGATGCCGGCATCGTCATGAGAGGCCTCGATGATCGCGCCCACCAGGCGCGACACGCCGATGCCGTAAGATCCCATCTGCACGGTGACGAGCTCGCCGCCGGGTCCTTGCACTTTGCAGCCCATCGCCTCGGAGTATTTCGTGCCGAAGAAGAAGATATGGCCGACCTCGATGCCGCGCGCGGTAAGGCGGTCCTGCTCTGGCACCTCGCGGACGAAGCGGTCGGCATCGTGCTTTTCGACTGTCGCGGCATATTTGCCCGTGAAGGACGCGACGGTCGTCGAGAGATCAGTTTCGTAATCGACATTCGCACCGGGAGCGTCGAGCTGCACCAGGTGCCGATGGCAATAAACCTCGCTTTCGCCCGTATCGGCGAGAATGATGAACTCGTGACTAAGGTTTCCGCCGATCGGCCCGGTCTCGGCGATCATCGGTACCGATTTCAAGCCCATCCGCGCGAAGGTGCGCAGATAGGCGACGAACATCCTGTTGTAGGATTTGCGTGCGTCCTCGACGGTGAGGTCGAAGGAATAGGAATCCTTCATCAGGAATTCGCGGCCGCGCATGACGCCGAAGCGCGGCCTGATCTCGTCACGGAACTTCCATTGGATGTGATAGAGAGTGCGCGGCAGGTCCTTGTAGGACTTCACCGCGTCGCGGAAGATGGCCGTGATCAATTCCTCGTTGGTGGGACCGTAAAGCATCTCGCGCTCGTGGCGGTCTTCGATGCGCAGCATCTCCTTGCCGTAGACGTCATAGCGGCCGCTCTCCCGCCAGATCTCTGCCGGCTGGATGGTCGGCATCAACAGTTCCAGAGCGCCGGCGCGATCCTGCTCCTCGCGCACGATCTGCTCGATGCTCTGCAGGACGCGGAAGCCGAGCGGCAGCCAGGAATAGATGCCGGCGCTCGCTTGGCGGATCAACCCGGCCCTGAGCATCAGCCGGTGGGAGACGATCTCTGCCTCCTTGGGATCGTCCCGCAGTAGCGGCAGGAAATACTGGCTGAGGCGCATGGGCGGCGTTTCGGGCGTTGCGGGGCGGATGCGGGGTCGCGCCGCCCTCATTGGAACAGGCCATGCTTGAGCGGGGCCACCCGCCCCGCCGGCCCCTGCCCCGCGGCTAATAGCTTACTTTCGCAACGCGAAGCAATGCCGCCAAGCCACTCCCGGCCGCGGATGGGTCTCACCGTGCGCGGTGTCAAGCCATGGCGGGCGGCGCGAGCCTGCCGATTTAAAAGGCAGAATCCTCCTCGCTCGGCACTGGCGGCGAACTGCCGATTGCAACTTGTTTGAGGCACTCGATGTTCTCGCGCGCAATGGTCAAGTATAAATTTGCGGCGAAAGGCCACAATCATGGTGACAATTTGGCGCGGCTGAGTTAGGGTCCCAGCACAACGTGGAAGGTTCGGGACCAGTCGTGATCTCGGAGTCACGCGTTGAGAGATTGGACCTGGTCCAAGTCTTGGGAGGAAGTAGCTCCAGGCGCGCCGATCATGCTTCGGCATGGGCGCCGCCGCTCTTAAGCCGGCATCTCGATTGTCGATACCGACGAGCGAGGCTCGCGGGCAGCGGAGACAAGGAGTGTGTTACTGGAGCAAGGCCTAACCGGCCTTGCTTTTTTTTGTCCAATCGTCTGCGCCCGCTGGGTGTCGAACAGAGCCGTTTACGCTCCCCCCCCCCGCACCGCTTTGAGGTCAGCTCACTGCACGCGATCGTAGCGCGGTAGGAACGGGACCTGGTCGAGCGTGATGACGTGATGCACGATGATGGCGTAGAGCGCGGCGAAGATGATGCCGGCAACCACCGTGGTGGCGACCATCTTCGGCAGCAGATGCGGAAACTGGGGCGCGCTTTCGGCGTTACCAGGTGAGGTCTTCTCGCCCGCCTCTTCCGCGGTGCGCACGCCAATCGGCAGCATGGCGAACAGCACGATCCACCAGACGATGAAATAGATCGCGAGCGCGAAAGCGATCGACACGCTTAGGCCTCCTCGAGCTCGACCAAAGTGCCGCAGAAATCCTTCGGGTGGAGGAACAGCACCGGCTTGCCATGTGCGCCGATCTTCGGCTCTCCCTTGCCGAGCACCCGCGCACCTTGCGCCACCAGCCGGTCGCGCGCCACCTTGATGTCGGGCACCTCGTAGCAGAGATGATGAATGCCGCCATTCGGATTACGCTCGAGAAAGCCGGCGATGGGAGAGCCTTCGCCGAACACGCCGAGCAGCTCGATCTTGGTGTTGGGCAGCTCGATGAAGACTGTGGTCACGCCATGTTCGGGCTGATCGACCTCATCCGATACTTTAGCGCCGAGCGTGTCGCGATAGACCTCGGTCGCGGCCTTCAGGTCCGGCACGGCGATGGCGACATGGTTCAGGCGGCCGATCATCGAAACACTCCTTAGGGACAGCCTTAACTTGAGCATTTTGTTGGGTTTGCCGCTACAGCACCGTCAACAGCACCGAGCATATCGGCTTCTTGCCCCAAGCCTGATTGACAGCGGCGCGGACGCTTCGCCGCACCGCCTCGCTGACCAATGCTTGGTCCTTGCGCTTGGGCCGAGGCAGACTCTCGATGGTGCCGATCGCCGCGTCGCGCACGATCTCGGCGAACGGCGTGCCCGAATTGTCGGCCGCGGGCAGCCCGGTCAGAGCGACCTCGGGTTCGGCGAGCAGAACCCCCTTCTCCGACAGGACCAGCGACACGGCGACCGACCCGGCGAAGCTCAACTTGCGCCGCTCGCGCACCTGGCCGTCATCGGCGCGGGTTAGAATCGCGCCGTCGCGGTAGAGCCGGCCGACCGGCACATCATCGATGATCGCGGCCGGTCCGGGAAGCAGCCGCACCATGGCGCCGTTCCGCGCGCGTATTACCTGCCTGACGCCGAGCTTCTCGGCGAGCTTGGCATGGGCTTCGAGATGGCGCCCCTCTCCATGCATCGGAATGGCGGTATCCGGCTTGACCCAGCCATAAAGCTGCTCCAGCTCGCCGCGGCGGGGATGACCGGAGACATGCACGGCTGCGTCCTGGTCGGTGATGACCTCAACCTCCATGTCGGCAAGCGCGTTCTGCACGCGCGCCACCGCCTTTTCGTTGCCCGGAATGGTGCGCGAGGAGTAGATCACCCAGTCGCCCTGGTCGAGCTTCACATGGGGGTGCTCGTTCTGGGCGATGCGGGCCATGGCGGCCCGCGTTTCGCCCTGGCTGCCGGTGCAGAGCGCAAGTACCTTGCGCGGCGGCAATTTGGCGAAGGCCGTCTCTTCGTGAAAGGCGAGATTGGGGTCGAGATAGTCGGTGGCCTGCGCCGCCTCGATGACGCGGAACATGGCGCGGCCGACCACGACAAGCTCGCGGCCCGCCGCGCGCGCGGCATTGGCCACCGATCGGATGCGCGCGACATTGGAGGCGAAGGTGGTGACGGCGACTCGCTGCGGCGCATCGCGGACGAGGCGTGCGAGCGTAGCGGCGACATCGGCTTCCGAGGCGGAGACACCATCGCGTACGGCATTGGTGGAGTCGCAGATCAACGCCGCTACCCCGTCCGCGCCGAGCGCCTTCAGGCGAGCCTCGTCGGTCGGCGAGCTGGTCAGCGGGTTCTCGTCGAGCTTCCAATCCCCGGTATGCAGCGCCGCACCGAGCGGCGTGCGGATCACTACCGCCGACGGCTCGGGGATCGAGTGCGACATGTTGATCAGTTCGACGTTGAACGGCCCAATGGTGCGGCGAGCGCCAAGCGGGACAATTTCGAGTGGGAAGCCCTTGATCATCCCCATCTCGGCCAGCTTCAACCTCAGCATCTCCGCGGTGAAAGGCGTGGCATAGACCGGCACGCCGGCGAGTTGCGGCCAAAGATCGATCACCGCGCCGAAATGATCCTCATGCGCGTGGGTCAGGAGGAGGCCGACGATGTTCTGCCGCTCCTCCTCGATGAAGCGAATGTCGGGCAGGATGACATCGATACCGGGCTCAGCATCGCTGCCGAAGGTCACGCCCATGTCGACGATGAGCCACTGGCGCGCGCCGTCGCGCCCATAGCCGTAGAGATAGAGGTTCATGCCGATCTCGCCCACGCCGCCAAGCGGCAGGAAGACGAAATCGGCTCCCTTTCGATCGGATTTTCGCGACATGTCGGGGTTTAACGCCTCACCGGCCTAGGAAGAACACGTCGCCGGCGGTGATGCGGTGCTCCGAACCGTCCGGAGTCAGCAGCCTGAGCGCGCCGTCGGCATCGAGCCCGGCATAGACGCCGTCCGTTTCCTCGCTGTCGATTTTGACGCGCAGCGGACGGCCGGTGGGACCCGCGCGGTCGAGCCAGGCACGCCGAATACTCGGGAAGCCGGTGCCCTCGGCCCAGCGTGACAGCCACTCATGTGTGGTCGAGGCAAGAACTTCGAGCGCGTCGGCCGGGGTGATGGTCATGCCATAAGCGCCGAGACTGATGGCCGGTTGTGGCAGGTCCTCGGGATGGTTGGCGAGGTTGATGCCGGTGCCGATCACCACCACCGACCGGTTCTCTGCCGGGTTGCCGACATTCTCGAGCAGCATGCCCGCAAGCTTCTCGCCGGCGAGCAGGACGTCGTTTGGCCATTTGAGCAGCAGCTCCGACCGGCCCTCATAGGCGATCAGCTTGGCGATCGTGTCATAGGTCACGACGCCCGCGACCAGGGCAAGCTGGCTGGCAACGCGAATGGGACAGTTGATCCCGATCAGCAGGGTGGCAAAGAGATTGCCGTGCTGGGAAATCCACTCGCGGCCGCCGCGGCCGCGCCCTTGCGATTGCCTGGCCGACCAGATCCACAACGGGCCGGGCTCCCCGGCCTTGGCGCGGCGCTTGGCCTCGGCATTGGTCGAGTCGACCGTCTCCACCCGCAACAGGCGATAGCCGGGCGGCAGCTTGGGTGACGATGAGGTAAAATAGCTCATTTAGAACAGTGACTTGGCAGCAATTCCGGCAGCCCCCACGAGCGGCGCAGGATAGATGAAATAGAGCAGAATAAAACCGCCGCTGAGCCCCAGCACCGCGGCAAGCGACGGCTGCATCGGCTCGAAGCGTTCTGCGGGAGCATCGAAATACATCAGCTTGACGATACGCAGATAGTAGTAGGCCCCCACGACGCTGAGAAGCACGCCGATGACGGCGAGCGCGTAGAGGCCAGCTTGGATGGCAGCTAGGAACACGTAGAACTTGGCGAAGAATCCTGCAAGAGGCGGAATGCCGGCCAGCGAGAACAGCAGCATCGCCAGGAGGAAAGCCATCATCGGTTGGGTTCGGGAGAGGCCCGCCAACGAGTCGATGTCCTCGACCATCCGTCCGCCTCGGCGCATGGCGAGGATGCAGGCAAAAGTGCCGAGCGTCATGGCGAGATAGATGGCGAGATAGACGATCAGGCCGGCCACGCCCTCGGGGCTGCCCGCGGCAAGCCCTACCAGGGCATAGCCCATGTGGCTGATCGAGCTATAAGCCATCAGCCGCTTGATGTTGGTTTGGCCGATCGCCGCGAACGAGCCTAGCGCCATTGAGGCAATGGCAAGAAAGACCACGATCTGCTGCCACTCGGCCGTCACCGCGGGGAAGGCCGTGATCAGCACGCGCACCGTGAGCGCCATGGCGGCGAGCTTAGGCGCCGCGGCGAAAAACGCCGTAACCGGGGTCGGCGCGCCTTCGTAGACATCGGGCGTCCACATATGGAAGGGCACGGCGGAAATCTTGAAGGCGAAGCCCGCCATCAGGAAGACGAGGCCGAAGACCAGCCCGAGATTGGCGCCTGACGGCTGCGCCGCGGCGGCGATGGAGGCGAATTGGGTCGAGCCAGTGAAGCCATAGACCAGCGATGCGCCATAGAGCAGCATGCCGGAGGAGAGCGCGCCCAGGACGAAATATTTCAAACCCGCCTCGGCGGAGCGCGCGGAGTCGCGGCGGAAGGCGGCGACCACGTAGAGCGAAAGGCTCTGCAATTCGAGACCGACATAAAGCGCGATGAGATCGTTGGCCGAGATCATCATCATCATGCCCGTGGTGGCGAGCAGCACCAGCACGGGAAACTCGAACTTCAGGCCCCCTACCCCGCGCCAATAGTCGACCGACATCAGGAGAGCGACCGCGGCCCCCGTCAGGGTGAGCAGTTTGAGCGCCCGGGCAAAGGGATCGACGATGAAGCTGTCGTTGAACAGCGTGACGGTGCCCGTGCCCATCGCCACGAAAATACCGGCTGTGGCGAGGAGGAGAACGGAGAGCCAAAGAATTAGCTCGCCGCGCTCGCGCCGCGTGAACACGCCGAGCATCAGCAGCGCCATGGCGCCGATCGCCAAAATCAGCTCCGGAAGCGCGGCTTCGAGGTTGAGCAATTGAGGCACCGGGCCAGCGCTCCTAGGGCATCAGAGCGAGCCGCGCCTGCTCGGCGGCGGCCAGGCTCGTCTGGAAGTTTCTGATCAGGGCATCGACCGACACGGCGGACGCATCGAGGATCGGTGTCGGATAGAAGCCGAACAGGACGGTGAGGATCACCAGCGGGGCCATCACCGCGGCCTCGCGCCAAGTAAGATCGGTCATGAATTTGAGGCTCGCCTTCTCCAGCTTGCCGAACACGATGCGGCGATAAAGCCACAGCGCATAGGCCGCCGACAGGATGACGCCGGTGGTGGCTAGGAAGGCGACCCAGGTGTTGACGCGGAAGGCTCCCGTGAGGCTCAGGAACTCGCCGACAAAACCGGACGTGCCGGGGAGCCCGACATTGGCCATGGTGAACACCATGAAGCAGAAGGCGTAGAGCGGCATGCGGTTGACGAGGCCGCCATAGGCGTCGATCTCGCGGGTATGCATGCGGTCGTAGATCACGCCGACGCAGAGGAAGAGCGCGGCGGAGACGATGCCGTGCGAGATCATCTGGAAGATGCCGCCTTGCAGCCCCTGCATGGTCAGGGTGAACACGCCGATGGTGACGAAGCCCATATGCGCGACCGAGGAATAGGCGATCAGCTTCTTGATGTCGTCTTGCGCCAGGCAGACCAGCGAGGTGTAGATGATGGCGACCACCGAGAGCGCGAAGATTAGCGGCGCGAACTCGGCCGAGGCCAGCGGGAACATCGGGATGGAGAACCGCAGGAAGCCGTAGCCACCCATCTTCAACAGAATGCCCGCCAGGATCACGGAGCCGGCGGTCGGCGCCTCGACATGTGCGTCGGGAAGCCAAGTATGTACCGGCCACATCGGCAGCTTCACCGCGAAAGAGGCGAGAAAGGCGAACCACAACCAGGTCTGCATCTCGCGCGGGAAATTGTAGGAGAGCAGCGCCGGAATGTTGGTGGTGCCCGCCTCCCAATAGATCGCCATGATGGCGAGCAGCATCAGCAGCGAGCCGGCGAGCGTATAGAGAAAGAATTTGAAGCTGGCATAGACGCGGCGCTGACCGCCCCAGATGCCGATGATGAGGAACATCGGGATCAGGCCGCCCTCGAAGAACAGATAGAACATCACCAGGTCGAGCGAGGTGAACACGCCGAGCATCAAGGTTTCGAGCACGAGGAAGGCAATCATGTACTCCTTCACCCGCTCGGTGATGGAGAGCCAGCTTGCCAGGATGCAGAGCGGCATAAGGAAGGCGGTCAGCAGCACGAACGGCATGGAGATGCCGTCAATGCCCATATGGAAGGTGATCGGCCCAAGCCAGGGCCTGAGCTCCACGAATTGGAACTGCGCGGTGAGCGGATCGAAGTCGCGCCACAGAATCAGCGACAGGGCGAAGACGATCAAAGTGGTCCACAGCGCGATGAAGCGCGCGTTGCGGAAGGCGCTTTCGTCTTGCCCGCGTAGCAGCGCGATGAGCAGCGCGCCGATCAGCGGCAGGAAGGTGATGGTGGACAGGATCGGCCAGCTATAGCTCACGGCCTGAGCCCTCCGCCGGCGAAGATGAACCAGGTGATGATCAGCGCCACGCCGACCAGCATGACGAAGGCGTAGGTGTAGATGTAGCCGGTCTGCAGCCGGATCACGCGGTTGGTGATGTCGATCACGCGGGCGGCGATGCCGTCGGGGCCGAGCCCGTCGATGATCTTGCCGTCACCGGTCTTCCAGAGCACGCGGCCGAGCCATTTCGCCGGGCGCACGAAGATCGCGTCGTAGAGCGCGTCGAAATACCAGGCATTCAGCAGGAATTGGTGCAGGCCGCGGAACCGCTTGGCGAGGCCGAACGGCACCAGCGGGTTGGTGATGTAGAAATACCAGGCGGTGACGAAGCCGAGCACCATGGCGACGGTTGGCGCCGCCACCACCCAGAGCGGCACGGCATGATACTCGCCTTGATGGGTGACGATCGAGCCGCGCCAGAATTCCTCTTGTCCCGTGCCGATGAACAGATGGAAGAACAGTCCGCCGGCCAAAAGCGAGCCGAGCGCGAGGACGACAAGCGGCGCGCCCATGGTCCAGGGCGGCTCGTGGGCGTGGGCGAGCACATCCTTCGGCTCGCGCGGCTTGCCCTCGAAGGCGAGGAACATCAGCCGCCAAGAATAGAACGCAGTGAGCGTCGCGCCTATCAGAGTGAGCACGAAGGCGTAGTTACCGACCCAGCTATGCGCGGCGTAGGTCGCCTCGATCACTGCGTCTTTCGAGACGAAGCCGGCGGTGAAGGGGAAGCCGGTCAGCGACAAGGTGCCGATCAGCATCATCGCCCAGGTGAAGGGCAGCACCTTGCGCAAGCCACCCATCCGGCGGAGATCCTGCTCGTGATGCAATGCATGGATCACCGCGCCGGCGCCGAGGAACAAAAGCGCCTTGAAGAAGGCATGGCTGAACAGGTGGAACATGCCCGCGCCATAGGCGCCGACGCCTTCCGCGGCGAACATGTAGCCGAGCTGCGAGCAGGTCGAATAGGCGACCACGCGCTTGATGTCGGTCTGCACCAGGCCGACGGTCGCGGCGAAGAACGCGGTGGTGGCGCCGACAATCGCGACGACCGCGAGCGCGATCGGCGCCAACTCGAACAAGGGCGACAGCCGCGCGACCATGAATACGCCGGCGGTGACCATGGTAGCGGCATGGATCAGCGCCGAGACCGGGGTCGGGCCTTCCATGGCGTCTGGCAGCCAGGTGTGGAGCAGGAATTGCGCCGACTTGCCCATCGCGCCCATGAATAGCAAGAGGCAGATCAAGGTCAGCGCGTCGACCTGCATGCCGAGGAAGCTCATGGTTTCGCCGGCATGATCGGGGGCCGAGGCGAACACCGTGTCGTATTGCACCGAGTCGAACAGGGTAAAGATCGCGAAGATGCCTAGCGCGAAGCCGAAATCGCCGACCCGGTTGACGACGAAGGCCTTGATGGCGGCGGCGTTGGCGGACGGCTTCTGGTACCAGAAGCCGATCAGAAGATAAGAGGCGAGGCCCACCCCCTCCCAGCCGAAGAACAGCTGCACGAAGTCGTCGGCGGTCACCAGCGCCAGCATGGCGAAGGTGAACAGCGAGAGATAGGCAAAGAAGCGCGGCCGGCTCGGATCCTCCTCCATGTAGCCGATCGAATAGAGATGCACGAGGCCGGAGACCGTGGTCACCACGACCAGCATCACGGCCGTCAGCGTGTCGATACGCAGCGACCAGACCGATTTCAGGTCGCCTGACGTAATAAAACGGAGCAGCTCGATCCGCTGCTCCTGGCCCTGGAGCGCGACCTCGTAGAAGGCGAGCCAGGACAGCAGCGCGGTGATCAGCACGAGCGTGGTGGTGATGACCTCCGCCGGGCGCGGGCCGGTGAGCGGCCCGAGGACGCCCGCGAAGATCGCGCCGACGAGTGGGAGGAAGAGGATCGCCTGGTACATCGCGTTGCCGGTCAGCCCCTCAGCAGGTCGATTTCGGCCACGTCGATGGTGCCGCGATTGCGGAAATAGACGACCACGATGGCAAGCCCGATCGCGGCCTCGGCGGCTGCGACAGTCAGCACGATCATGGCGAAGATCTGCCCGACGAGGTCGCCCTGGAAGGCGGAGAAGGCCACGAGATTGATGTTCACCGCCAGCAGCATCAGCTCGATGCTCATCAGAATGACGATGACATTCTTGCGGTTGACGAAGATGCCGAAAATACCGAGCGTGAACAGGATCGCAGCGAGGGTGAGGTAATGGGACAGGCCGACGGTCATGACAGCCCCCTCCCCGATTCGACCTCAACCAGCTCGACCGACTCCTCCCGAGTGCGACGGACTTGCGCGGAGACAGACTGGCGCCGCACGTCGCGCTTGTGATGCAAGGTGAGCACGATGGCGCCGATCATGGCCACCAGCAGGATCAGGCCAGCAGCCTCGAACAGATAGACGTAGCGGGTATAGAGGATTAGGCCGATCGCCTCGGTGTTGGTGATGTCCGAAGGCGGCGGCGTCGGCGCCTGCGAGATGAGTTCCGGCGCGGTGACCCAGGCGCCGACGATCAGCACCAGCTCGACGAGCAGCAGCAAGCCGACCACGGCGCCAACCGGCAGATAGTTGATGAATCCGGCCTTGAGCGCGGCGAAGTCGACGTCAAGCATCATCACCACGAAGAGAAACAGCACCATCACGGCGCCGACATAGACCACGACCAAAATCATCGCGAGGAACTCGGCGCCGAGCAGCACGAACAGACCTGCCGCGTTGAAGAAGGCGAGGATCAGGAACAACACCGCGTGCACTGGATTCTTCGCGACGATGACCATCAAGGCCGCGCCCACGCAGATCGTGGCGAATAGATAGAAGAACAGCGCGCTCAGCATGTAGCGGTCTTAGCACATGATGATTTCGTCATGACCGGGCTTGTCCCGGCCATCCAAGTCTTGGATTGCGGGCTGGGCCGCAAAACGTGGATGCCCGGCGCAAGGCCGGGCATGACAGTGGATGGGTTGGAAGATAGCCCAACAATTCCCTCACCGATACGGCGCGTCGAGCGCCAGGTTCTTGGCGATCTCGCGCTCCCAGCGGTCGCCGTTCGCCAGCAGCCGCTCCTTGTCGTAATAGAGCTCCTCGCGGGTCTCGGTGGCGAACTCGAAATTCGGCCCCTCGACGATCGCATCCACCGGGCAGGCCTCCTGGCAGAAGCCGCAATAGATGCATTTCACCATGTCGATGTCGTAGCGCGTGGTGCGGCGGGTGCCGTCGTTGCGGCGGGGTCCGGCCTCGATAGTGATGGCTTGCGCCGGGCAGATCGCCTCGCACAGCTTGCAGGCGATGCACCGCTCCTCGCCGTTCGGATAGCGTCTGAGCGCATGCTCGCCGCGAAAGCGCGGGGAGAGCGGCCCTTTCTCGAAGGGGTAGTTGAGTGTCGCCTTGGGCGCGACGAAATATTTCATGGCAAGCCAGAAGGCTGACAGAAATTCGATCAGCAAGACCGACTTGGCGGCTTGGGCGAGACGCTTCACGCGCGCGCTCCTCTCAGGCTCCGTGCCAAATTTTCAAGATCGCCGCCACGATCACCACCATCGCGAGCGACAAGGGTAGGAACACCTTCCAGCCGAGCCGCATCAATTGATCGTAGCGGTACCGCGGCACCATGGCCTTGACCATGGCGATCAGGAAGAACAGGAAGCAGACCTTCAAAATGAACCATAACACGCCTGGAATCCAGGTGAAGGGCGGTACCGCAAAGAGCGGCAGCCAACCCCCCAGGAACAGCACCGTGCCGAGCGCGCACATCAGGACGATGGCGACATATTCGCCCAGCATGAACAGCATATAGGGGGTGGAGGAGTATTCGACCATGAAGCCCGCGACCAGCTCGGACTCTGCCTCGAGCAGGTCAAAGGGCGGCCGGTTGGTCTCGGCCAGCGCCGAAATGAAGAACACCACGAACATCGGCAGAAGCGGCAGCCAGTACCAGCCGAACATGCCGAGCGGGCTGTCTTGCGCCTCGACGATCGCGGTGAGATTTAGCGTGCCGGCGATCAGCAGCACGGTGACAATGACGAAGCCGATCGAGACCTCGTAGGAGACCATCTGCGCGGCGGATCGCAGTGCAGCGAGGAAGGCGTATTTCGAGTTCGACGCCCAGCCCGCCATGATCACGCCATAGACCTGCAGGCTGGAGATGGCGAAGATGAACAGAATGCCGACATTGATGTCGGCGACGGCCCAGCCTTTGTCGACCGGCATCACCGACCAAGCCGAGAGCGCGAGTCCGGCTGTGACCAATGGCGCCAACAGGAACAGGGCCTTATTCGCGCCGGCGGGGATGATCGGCTCCTTGAACACGAATTTGAGCAGATCGGCGAAGGACTGCAGCAGGCCCCAGGGCCCGACGACGTTGGGCCCGCGCCGCATCTGTACCGCCGCCCAGATCTTGCGGTCCGCATAGAGCAGAAAGGCCACGATCAACAGCAGCACGACGAGAAGCGTGACGCTATGGGCCACGATCAGCGCGAACGGCAAGCCATAGTCCGACCAGAACTCAGCCATCGGTGCCGGTGGCCTTATCGCCCGCGCTCGCGTGGAGCGCGCTCAGGCTCGCCATGATGGCCGAGGCGCGCGCGATCGGGTTGGTGAGATAGAAATCCGCGATCGCGCCGCCGAAGCGTTCTTTGCCGGTTTTCGCCGCACGGCTTGCCAGGCGCTCGATGGCGCTCATGTCCGCAGGGTCGATCTGATCGAGCAAAGTGAGATGCGGATGCGCGGCGAACAGCTTGGCCCTGAGCTGCCGCGTGCTGTCGAACGGCAACGTTTTTCCCAGCGCGCCGGACAGTGCGCGGAGAATCGTCCAATCCTCGCGGGCCTCGCCGGGCGGAAACACCGCGCGCGCGGTCATCTGCGCGCGGCCTTCGGTATTCACATAGATGCCGGTCTTCTCCGTATAGGCGGTGCCGGGCAGGATGACGTCGGCGCGATGGGCGCCCGCATCGCCGTGGCTGCCCTGATAGATGACGAAGGCCTCGCCGAGCCGCGCTATGTCGATCTCGTCGGCGCCGAGGAGATAGACGATTTCGATTTCACCGGCACCGGCGGCGTCGAGCATGTTCCCCACGTCGAGACCGCCTTTGCCGGGAACGAGGCCGAGATCGAGGCCGCCTGCGCGCGCGGCCGCCGCATGCAGCACATTGAATGCATTCCAGGACAATTCAGGCTTGATCGCGCCGATGGCGATGGCCGCCTTTGCGGCGAGCGCAAGCACCGCCGCGCCGTCGGCGCGCGACAGCGCCCCCTGCCCGAGGATCAGCATAGGCCGCTCGGCGCCGTCGAGCGCCTTGAGAAAGGGATGAGAGCCGTCGGCGAGCTTGGCGAGCGTCTCGGGACCCGCGCCGAGATAGTCGTAGGCATAGGTGAGATCGCGTTGCTCGCCGATCAGCCCAACCGGCAAGCGGCCCTGGCATTGCCGAGTGCGCTTCAAGATGCGCGCATTGAGCACAGGAGCCTCGTCGCGCGGGTTGGTGCCGACCAGCAAAATGGCGTCGGCCTGATCGATCCCGGCGATCGTGGAATTGAACAAATAGCTCGCGCGCCCAAGCGCGGGATCGAGCTTGGCGCCATCCTGGCGGCAATCGAGGTTCGGCGAGCCGAGCGCCTCGGTAAGCAGCTTGAGCGCGAACATCTCCTCGCAGGCGGGGAGGTCGCCGGCGATCGCGGCGAAGCGAGAGCCGTCCAATCCTTTCAGCCGCTCGGCAATCGCGGTGAAGGCCTCGTCCCAGCTTGCTGGCATGAGCCTGCCGCCGCGTTTGACGTAAGGCCGGTCCAGACGCTGGGTCCGCAAACCATCCCACACATGCCGCGTCTTGTCGGAAATCCACTCCTCGTTGATGGCGTCGTTGACCCGCGGCAGGATGCGCATGACCTCGGGCCCGCGCGCATCGACCCGGATGGCGCTGCCAAGCGCGTCCATCACGTCGACCGACAACGTCTTGGTCAGCTCCCAGGGACGCGCCATGAAGGCGTATGGCTTCGAGCTGAGCGCGCCAACGGGGCAGAGATCGACCACGTTCCCCGAAAGGTTGGACCGCATGCCCTGCTCGAGATAGGTGGTGATCTCCATGTCCTCGCCGCGGCCGATGGCGCCAAGCTCCTCGACGCCGGCCACTTCGGTCATGAAGCGCACACAGCGCGTGCAGTGGATGCAGCGGTTCATGTATGTGTCGATCAGCGGCCCGAGATATTTGTCCTCCACAGCCCGCTTGTTGTCCTGGAAGCGGCCGGCGTCGAAGCCGTAGGCCATGGTCTGGTCCTGCAGATCGCATTCGCCGCCCTGGTCGCAGATCGGGCAGTCGAGCGGGTGATTGATCAGCAGGAATTCGAGCACGCCTTCGCGCGCCTTCCTTACCTTCTCGGAGTTGGTGATGATCGTCGGCGGCGTGCCATCGCGCGAGGGCAGCAAGTCGGTCACGCTCATGGCGCAGGAGGCGACCGGCTTGGGCATGCCGGCCACCTCGACCAGGCACATGCGGCAATTGCCCGCGATCGACAGGCGCTCGTGGTAGCAGAAGCGCGGAATCTCGATGCCGGCGAGCTCGCAGGCCTGGATCAGCGTCAGGCCCGCAGGAACCTCGTGCTCGTTGCCGTCGATGATGAGCTTACGCATGTTTCAGCACGTCCTGGATATAGGCGCGGAATTTCGGCGTGTATTGCGCGAGATAGCCGGACTCCTGAAAATGCGGCGACAGCAAATAGTCGCGATGTAGCTTGAGTTGCATGCGCACTGCTGCGTGCCACTCAGGCGTCGGCTGCCCCTCCAAGATCTCTTCGCTTGCGTTCAGCACCGTGTCCACGAACATCTCGTATTTCTGAAACAGCTCCGGATCGCCGTCGATGGTCAGGTTCTGGTAGTCGAACGTGTTCAGCGAAGGATCGGAGAGTTTCGGATTGTCGAACGCGAGCCGCAATGTCTCGCGCCACAGCTCGTTGGCGTTGGCGCGCCGCTCGGCTTTGCGGCCATCCGAGATTTGCACATGCGCGTAGATCAGAGCAACGACAGCCGCCGCGCCCATCACCACTGTCGCGAGGGTTGCGGCATTGTTCCAGAGCCAGGTCATGCGCGCTACTCCGCCGCCACCGGGACCGAAGGCGCGATCGGCTTGGCACTTTGCGCGTCGATGCGCGCCTCGATCACGTGGCGGAAATGGCGGATCAGCCCTTGCACTGGCCATGCCGCGGCGTCGCCTAGTGCGCAGATGGTGTGGCCCTCGACCTGGTAACTGACGTCGAGCAGCATATCGATCTCGGCCTGCTCCGCCTGGCCGTTGGCCATGCGCTCCAGCACGCGCCACATCCAGCCCGTGCCCTCGCGGCAGGGCGTGCACTGGCCACAGGATTCATGCTTGTAGAAATAGGACAGCCGCCCGATGGCGCGGATGATGTCGGTCGACTTGTCCATGACGATCACCGCCGCGGTGCCGAGTCCGGTCTTGAGGGCCTTGAGGCTG
>DASQKJ010000084.1:0-12701 GCA_035630595.1 Methyloceanibacter sp. | reverse complement strand
CTCGGTGTGGACCAGATAGTTGGAGTTCTCCACCCCCTCGGCGATGCCCTTGAACGAGGTCAGCGCGCCGATGGCGTAGCTGGCGATGAAGGCTTCAAGCTCTTCGTCGGAGACGTCGGTGTAGACGGCCATCTAGAGCGCCGGCATCTCTCTGAGCTCGCGCGGCAGCTTGAACGCGACGCTTTCTTCCGCCGTGGTGATCGTTTCCACTCTGGCCGCGAAGCGGGCCTTGAAGGCGTCGATGATCTCGTCGACCAAGATCTCCGGCGCGGACGCCCCGGCCGTGATGCCGAGCCGGCCGATGCCGTCGAACATGGCCCAGTCGATCTCGCTGGCGCGCTGGATCAGCACCGCATAGGTACAGCCGGCGCGCTCGGCGACCTCCACCAATCTCAGCGAATTGGAGCTGTTGGGTGAGCCCACCACGATCATGCGCTCGCACTTAGGCGCGATCCGCTTGACCGCCTCCTGGCGGTTGGTCGTGGCGTAGCAGATGTCATCCTTGCTCGGCGTGACCAAGCGCGGGAAGCGTTCCTTCAGCACGCCTACGATCTCCTTGGTGTCGTCGACCGACAGCGTGGTCTGCGTGATCACGGCGAGCTTGTCGGGGTCGACCGGCGCGAATGCGCGTGCATCGGCCACCGTCTCGATCAGATGCACGGCGCCTTGCGGCAACTGGCCGGTGGTGCCGATCACCTCGGGATGGCCGGCATGGCCGACCAGCAGAATTTCGCGGCCGGTGGCGAACTGGCGCTCGGCCTCGACATGCACCTTCGAGACCAGGGGGCAAGTGGCATCCAAATAGAAGAAGTTGCGGGCCCGCGCCGCCTTCGGCACGGCCTTCGCAACGCCATGCGCGGAGAATACGATAGGCGCGTCGGTATCCGGGATTTCGTCCAATTCCTCGACGAAAATGGCGCCCTTGGCTTTGAGGCTTTCCACCACGTAGCGGTTATGGACGATCTCGTGCCGCACATAGACGGGGGCGCCGTACTTGGCGAGCGCGAGCTCGACGATCTGGATGGCTCGGTCGACACCCGCGCAGAACCCGCGCGGGGCGGCGAGATAGATCGTCAGGGGAGGGCGGTCGGGCTGCCGTCCATTGGCCTTTATCATGCCGCTCATTGGCGTCTCGGAGAGCTTGGTCTGGCCGCTTGCAGCCCCAGTCTAGCCTTGTCGCGCCTCAAGACTACGGATAGTTTGGCGCGCCAACGCAAAGCAACCGGCAACTCGCGATTTTTCAAAGCAAATCTAGCAATCGAGCCGGCATATCAGGCGGGTAGGCCTGGCATGTCAAGCTGAGGACGGGGTCAGGTGAAGCGTACCGACACTCTTAGGTGGCTGATCGCCTATACCTTGGCCGGGCTCGCCGCGGCTGCGCTGTTTGCATCGGGCTGCGCCGTATCCACCATCTCCAATCCCTTCCGCTCAGGCAAGGAGGACAGCTCCGCCTCGGCGGTGAACGAGGACCGGTTGCTGGAGACCGCCAGGGCCGATTCAGGCACCGATCTGCCGGGCGGAAAGAGCGCTAATTGTCCGCAAGTTGTGGCCTGGCCGCGCGACCGGCTGCTCACCATCTACCAGCCGGGCCATGTGGGCGACCAGGCGGCCGTCGTGCATCGCGGCGAGATCACCAAGATGGCGCGCGAATGTACGCTCTATTCGGATCGGGTGATCGTCAAATACGGCTTTGCCGGCCGGGTGCTGCTTGGGCCCAAGGGCAGTCCCGGCACGGTGACCTTGGGGGTGAATGTTCGCGTCGCCGGCGCCCAGCAGAACACGCTCGCCACCGACAAGATGAGCGTCACCACCACCATCCCGCCGGCCGCGCCGGCCGGTTATTTCTCAATGGTGCGCGAGGTTGCCTTCCCCATCACGGTGGGCACCAGGCCCCAGGACTACAAGGTTTTCGTCGCTTTCGAGCGCAACGTCGCCGGGGCCGGCTAGGATTTTCGAGGAATCAGAAGCAATCGGCCATTTTCGGTCCAAATTTGCGCCGTATTTCATGTTACGACTCTGGTCTTGGGGCACGCTTAAAGCCGGTTTGCGAGGGAGCAGACAATGAAGCCGATTCTTGCGGGGCTGCTTTTCGCGGCAGGGGCCAGCCTGCCTGCGTCCGCCGCCGAACCCGATGGCCCGGCCAGTCTCATTACCAAGACCGAAGCCGTCCGCATTGGCGTGCAGGGCCTGCTCACAAGCCGGCCGGCCGATACCAACGTCCGCAAGGTGCAGAAGGACGCGCTTCTGGACTATTACGCCGTGCCCGACCAGCGCCTGCTCTGGGTGGATGAGCGCGGTGTGAACGAACGTGCCAAGCTGGCCATGGCCGAGATCGGCAAGGCCGACGAATACGGCCTGCGGGCATCCGACTATGCGCTGCCCGATCCGGCGGCCTTCAACGCTGCCGATGCCGAGGCCAAGCGTTGGCTGGCGGATGCCGAGGTCAAGGTCAGCTATGCGGTGCTCGACTACGCCAAGGATGCGCGCGGCGGACGCCTGGAGCCTGTGCGCTTGAACAAGAATCTCGACCCGAGCCTGACGCTGCCGGCTCCGGCTGAAGTGATCGCATCGATTGCCATCCGATCCGATCCCGGCGCCTATCTGCGCGGCTTTCAGCCCGACCAGCCCCAGTTCGAAGCCTTGCGGCAGAAGCTGATCGAGCTAAGGGGCGGCAAGGTCGAGGAAGCGAAACCCGCCACCGTCACCATCCCCGACGGGCCCGTGCTGAAATTCGGCATCGAGCACGAGCAGGTCGCGCTGCTCAGAAAGCGGCTCGACGTGCCGGCGGGCGCGGACGAGATGAAATTCGACGAGGCGGTGCTGGAGGCGGTCCGCCAGTTTCAGTCGTCGCGCGGCTCTGCTGCCGATGGCATCGTCGGCCCTGGGACGCGGCGCCTCCTCAATGGGCAGCGGGCGGTGGAGCCGGTGGGAAGCCAGACGCGCATCCGGCAGATCCTGGTCAATATGGAGCGCTGGCGCTGGCTGCCGCACGATCTTGGGCAGTTCTACGTGACCGTCAACATCCCCGAATTCACCCTACGCGTGGTGGAAGAGGACGAGATCATCCACACCACGCGTGTGGTCGTCGGCAAAACCAACAAGCAGACGCCGGTGTTCACCGACGAAATGGAGACCATCGTCTTCAACCCGTATTGGAACGTCCCCAACTCCATCAAGAACGAGGAGATCGCGCCATATTTCGGGCAGGGCGGCGGCGGATTCTTCGGCGGCGGGTGGGACACTTCAGTGCTTCGGCGCAACGGCTTGCGCATCAAATACGGCAACCGCGACATCGATCCCGATGCGGTCGATTGGAGCCGCAACGACCTCCGCAATTTCGATCTCGTCCAACCGCCGGGCCCTGGCAATGTGCTCGGCAAGGTGAAGTTCCTTTTCCCCAACTCGCATGACGTCTACATGCACGACACGACGCAGAAGCATCTGTTCGCCAATGCGGTACGGGCGGAGAGCCATGGCTGCATGCGCGTGCAGAATCCCGATCAGTTTGCCGAATTGCTGCTGAAGCACGCCAATGGCTGGGGCGCGGCGCAGGTCCAGTCCGCGCTTCATGGCGGGGCCGACTATCAAGTTCCGCTCGATCGGAAGATCCCGGTCTACATCGCCTACTGGACGCTGCGGGTGAACGAAGACGGCACCTTCTCAACCTTCAACGACCTCTATGGCCATGACGCCAGGATGGCGGCGGCACTCGACGGGAAGAGCGCGCCGATGGACGAATTCGTCGCTAGCAACGAGGTGGTCGCGGGCGACTGGAGGACTAACAACAACAAGCGCTCCCGCCAACGGGCCCCCTCGAGCAACGACTTCACCAGGGCGCTGTTCGGCTTCTAGCGTGCCGCGAAATCGGCGTAAGCCTTCGAGGCAGTTGCCATGCGCACGACACAAAGTGGCGGCATGACAGGATAGTGACGGGAAACCGGGCTGCGCAATGCCCGGACGGCAAGCGGTGGGGCGAGTTCGTGAGGGACCTGTACCAAATTCTGGGGATCAGGCGCGCCGCGGTCCGGGACGAGATCCAAAAGGCTTACAGACGCAAGGCCAAAAGCTCGCACCCCGATGCCGGCGGCTCGGTTGAGGCATTTGGCGAGCTTTCGACCGCCTATGCCGTCCTCGCGGATCCCGACCGCCGCAGCCGCTATGACCGGACCGGCGAAATAGACCTGCCACGTTTCAACAATCTCGATGCCAGCGCGGTTGAGATCATCGCCCACAAGCTCGGCTTGATCATCCACGCCGAGCAGGACGTGACGTCCATGGACATCGCCGCCTTGATCGAGCAGGCGGTCCGCGACGATATCGAGCAGCGCAAGGCCGGCATATCGAGCTTGGAGCGCGCCATCGCGCGGACGGCCAGGTTGCGCGACCGGGTCAGGCGCAAGGCCAAAGGCGAGGACAACATGCTCGCCAAGGTGCTCGATTGGCACGAGAGCACGGCGAGAGGCAACATCCAGAAGAACGAAGAATCGGTGCGCTCGATGGAGCGGGCGCTCGAAATTCTGCGTGACTATTCGTTTGCGGACGAGTTCGCCACGGCGACCGTGGACAACGTATCCGGGGCGTTGAACGACGCCCTCAAGGCCCTCGATGAGTTGGCGGTGATGCTCAATTCAGTCCAGCCCGGCCCGGAAGTGATTCTCGGAGAGCCGTCGCCGAGTGCGTTCGGCTGACTCTTCTTCTTCCCGCTGCCGGACACCATTCTTGACTTCCCCCTCTTCTCCGCTAACCCTTACCGATACTCACCGCTTGGGTCCATTCGGGATGATGTTGGGCTGCGGCACTTCTTGCATCGGGCCTCGCCTGTGTCGGTGCGGGCCTATCCGCCGTCGGCATTGGGTTCGTTTTTGCGACCACCCCACCGGAGAGCACACGAAAACTCGGCTTGTCGCTGACGGCCGGCTTCGGGGCTGCCTGTCTTCTGATCGCCCTGGTGCTGCTCTATCGCTAGCATATCGGCAAAGCGTTAGAAGAGGCTGCGCAAGGAAATCGCTCCTGCCGAGAGCAGCGCGACGACCGCCGCCACCGATGTCAGCGCCGTAACCACGATCAGGTTGCGCTCGGTTCCCTGGACGCCCGCGAATAGCGCTCCCGGTGTTTTGTCCGTGGACGCGACTTCTTCGGGTTTGCACGTGCAAGCATCTTGACCGGCTCGGCAGGTGGCGCCGCGGAAACCGCTACGGCTTCGGCTACTTCGGTTGCGGGGAGGTTGGAACCAACCAGTGCCTGTACCGCCTCGGCGAGGCGATCCAAATGCTGTCCCATAGGCGGTTTGAACGCATCGAGCCAATGCGGCGAGCTGAGGAAATATTCCAGCGCCTCGCTTGGCTGGACATTTTCGATTCGCAACGGAATGATCGGAATGCCCTTATTGACCGCCCGCTCGACCTCGCGCTCGATTTGCGGCGATGCATTCGCATTCTCGGAGAAGAGGCCCTGACGATCGACTTGGCCCAGCCGATGCCGGGGACGATGTCGCGCGGTGCGATCCAGCAGCGCAGGCCGCGGCCCTCCAGCGCGGTGCAAACCGCTTCGCCGGCCGCCATGTCCTTGCTCGAATAGCTGATGAAAACGTCGTGCGCCATGGCGGGACTGTAACCGGCGCGCCTTGGGCGGCAACGGTGCTTCTTCGGCGGATTTCAGGGCTTTCGACCAAAGCCGTGCCCCGCTGTTTCCACTTTAATGCCCCGAAATCGGCCGAGCCTGCTGCTAGACGCTACCCTGGGGGGAAGGGGGAATCCGCAGCATGCCGGTGAGTCTCATGGGGCGACCCAAGCCCAGGCCTGACGTCGCAAAGCTGGGGAGGAGATATCCCGACGGCGTCCTGGAAAACCCCGAGCCGATCGCGCAGCGATTTGCCCATTCGGCGATGCCGCAAGCCACTTTGCCCCCGGTCGATGCGCCGCGAAGGTCGCAGCCAGCCGAGCCGACGACCGCGGCCCCCGAAATGACCTCATCGGTGGGCGTCAGACGGGTGTTGCGGCCCGGCGCTCTGGCTGGCGGACTCGGTCTCGTCGGGCTGGCTCTGAGCCTCATTGTTGGGGCGGTTTGGCTCGGTCTGAACCGCCAGACAGAGTCGGCTCCCGCGGTTCCCCCCGCGGAGGCTCAGGCCGCGGCTCCATCGGCGGTTCTCACGACTTCTGACAGGATCGAGGCTGTTGCGGGGGAAGTCGCAAGCTTTCCGGTCGCGCTCGATGGCACTGACGGCGTGCCGCCGCGCAGCGTCATCGCCATTAAGGGATTGCCGCAGGGCAGCACTCTCTCCGAAGGCCGCCCCTATGGCGAAAGCGAATGGACTCTGAAGCCGGATCAGATCGGCGACCTGACTCTCGTTCTGCCTGCCGGCGCCAATGGCGAGTTCAAGCTTGGCGTCGCGCTTATCGCTCCCGACGACACGGTCATCGCCGAGGCCGAGACGCTGCTTGTGATCGCACCGGCCCAAGTCGCACCGGCCCCAGTCGCGCCGCTCGTGGCCGAGGCAGGCGGAGTCACCTTGCCAGGGGACGGCGAAGCCGCGGCCGTGGCGCCGGTTGCCGCTGCCAGGGAAGCCGCGACGTCTGAACCTGCACCTGTTCCTGACCCTGGAGACGGCGACGCGGCCGAGACCGCGGAACCGTCCGCGCCGATGCAAACGGCGAGCGTCCGATCTAACGACCCTCAGCCCAATGAAGTGGGACGAGCCGAAGCTGGCGAGGACGGTTTGGGCTCGGTTCAGCCCTCCGTCTTCGTAAATATGCGGGAAGCGCCGTCGTCGTCGTCGTCGGTGATCGCCGTGATCGCCAAGGGCGCCGATCTTCCGGTCCTCGATCGCAAGCGCGGATGGGTGCAAGTGACCGACCCCGCGACCGGCAAGCAGGGCTGGATCTATAGCGGCCTTCTCGCCGGAGAGGCCAAGCCGGACCGACGGATAAAGCGTGTGGCTCCCACCGAGGCCGAAGCGAAGTCGGATTCGCTTTTCGGCAGAGTCGGGCGGTGGCTGAGCCCGTCGCAAGAGAACTAGTTCAGCCTGCCCTTCAGGGCGTCGATGCCCTGCTTGACGAGCTTGTCGGCGGTCTCCGGCGTGAGCTGCTGCGCGATCACGATTTGCGCGGCGGCCACTGCCGCCTCGGCGGCCGCTTCGCGCACCTCGCGCAAGGCCTCCGTCTCGGCGCGGGCGATCTTGTCCTCGGCGAGCTTCATGCGCCGGTCGAAATGCTCCTTCATCGAGCGGCGCGTCTCGGCAGCAAGAATCTCGGCTTCTTTCGTGGCAAGGTCGATGATGCCTTGCGCTTCCTTGACCGCTTCACCTTGCTTGCGCCGGTAGTCGGCGAGCACTTTCTCTGCCTCGACTCGAAGCCGCTCGGCCTCTTCGAGCTCCTTGGCGATGCGCGCGGCCCTGGCGTCGAGCGCGGCAGCGACCTTCTTGTGCACGCCGAAATAGAACAGGGTCCCGACGAACAGGAAGAATGACACCGCAACCCAGAACTCGGCCGTGTGGAGGAAGTCCATGGTCAAGCTTTCCGCGCGGTCTCGACCGCCTTCTCGATCTCGGCCTTGGCCGGAGCGGCGCCGATCAGCTTACGCACGATGTCGGAAGCGACCTCAACCGCGACGGCATTGACCTCGCGCATGGCCGAGTTCTTGGCCTCGTCGATCCGGGCCTCGGCCTCCGCGCTCCGCTTGGCTAGTTCGCTCTCAAGCTTGCCGCGCTGGACGGCATTCTCTTCTTTCAGCTTGCTGCGGCCCGCCTCGACGATGGCATGCGCCTTCTGCTTTGCCTCGGCAAGCGCCTGCTCGTAAGCGGCGATTGCCTCCTCGGTCTCGCGCCGGAGCTTGTCCGCCGAGGCGAGATCCTTGGCGATATGCGCCGCGCGCGTGTCGATCGCTGCGCCGATGCGCGGCAGCGCCACATACACCATCAGCAAATAAAGTATGCTGAAGGTGATGACGAGCCAGATGAGCTGAGGCCCCCAGTCGAGCGGATTGAGTTGCGGCATGGTCGCGTCGCCTATTGGTGGATGCTTGCCACCGCCGGCCTAGAACACGAACAGGATGATCAGCGCCACCACCAGGCCGAACAGGCCGGTGGCTTCAGCAAGGGCAAAGCCCAGCAGAAGGTTGGCAAACTGGCCCGGCGCCGCCGATGGGTTGCGCAAGGCGCCTTGCAGGTAGTTGCCGAAGATCGTGCCGATGCCGACGCCGGCGCCGACCAGCGCGATCGAGGCGAGGCCCGCGCCGATCAATTTTGCTGCTTCAGGTGTCATTCCGCCCTCCATGGGTGAGTTCCTTCAATTGCGGTTCGAAACGGTTCGATCAATGGTGCATATGCAGTGCGTCGTTGAGATAGATGCAGGTCAAGATGGCGAACACATAGGCCTGAAGGAACGCCACCAGAATTTCGAGGCCGGTGAACGCCACCATGAAGGCGAGCGCCGCCCAGCCGCCGAGAAAGCCGAGCGCCACGACGAAGGCGCCGAACACTTTCAGCATGGTGTGGCCGGCCATCATATTGGCGAACAGCCGCACCGAGAGCGAGATCGGCCGGGTGAGATAGGAGATCAGCTCGATGACCACGAGCAGCGGCAGCATCACCACCGGCACGCCCGACGGTACGAAGAATTTGAGGAAACCGACCCCATGCTTCCAGAAGCCGATCAGGGTGACGGCGATGAAGATGAAGGCCGCGAGCGCGAAGGTGACGATGATGTGGCTCGTCACGGTGAAGGAGTAGGGCAGCATGCCGAGCATGTTCAGCGCCAACACGAACATGAACAAGGTGAAGATGAACGGGAAATATTTCATCCCGTCGGTGCCGACATTCTGCCGCACCATATTGGCCACGAATTCGTAGGACAGTTCGGCCACCGACTGGAGCCGTGTCGGCACCAGCGCGCGCCTGCGCATGGCGAAGACCGTGAACAGGGTGATGAGCGCTGCCGCGATCACCATGTACAGCGCGGAGTTGGTGAACGAGGCGTCGAACCCGAACAGCTCGAACGGCACCAGCCGCTTGATCTCGAATTGATGCATGGGATTTGGCAGGCCGCCATCATGCGTCCCATGGCTTGCATCTTCCGCGGCGTAAGCTGCTTCGATCACGTCTGAACGCCCCTAATCATCGTCGTCGTCCGGAACATGCGGCAGGTCCTTGCCCGATTGCGCGTCCGCCTGCATGCGCTTGGCGGTTCGCATCACGTTGAGGATGCCCGCAGTGGCCCCCAATCCGAAAAACACCACCATGAGGATGGGCGCCGTGCCGAGAAAGCGGTCGAGCGCCCAGCCGATGAAACCCCCTACTGCAACCCCGGCCACCAGCTCCATGCCGAGCCTGAGCGCCTGGCCCATTGCCGCCCCCTGGCTCTGCGGCTGCAGCCCTGGAGCAGGCCGATGCCGGTCCTGCGCTTCCAGAAGGTCTTTGCCAAGCCTGTCGAGCCGCCGCCGAATCTGGTCGGCGTCACGACCGCCACGCTCGCGGCCGGACTGGTTTTCGGCTCCGGCCATTGGCGCTGCTCAATTTCCGGGAAGGCCTTTAGGACCGGCTGGTCCTAAGCTTGGCGCGCACTTTAGTTTGGGAATCTGGCCTGTCAAGAAAGTCTGGCGACCCGAAGGCCTTGGATTTGCGCCGTAAAGATCAAAGCTTGAGCAAAAGCCGGCAGGACGACTTCACAAGAAGGAATGACCTAGCTTGCGTCGCGCAGGCGCACGGCGCCCTCGAGATCGACCGAGACCAGCTGGCTGATCCCGCGCTCGGCCATGGTCACGCCGAACAACCGGCTCATGCGCGACATGGTCAGCGGGTGGTGGGTGATGATGAGGAAGCGCGTATCGGTCTCCTTCGCCATCTCCTCCATCAGCAGGCAGAAGCGCTCGACATTGGCGTCGTCGAGCGGCGCGTCCACCTCGTCGAGCACGCAGATCGGCGAGGGGTTGGTCAGGAACACGGCGAAGATCAGCGCCAGCGCCGTGAGCGCCTTCTCGCCGCCCGAGAGCAGGGTGAGAGCCTGCGGCCGCTTGCCCGGCGGGCAGGCGAAGATCTCCAGCCCCGATTCGAGCGGATCGTCCGAATCGACCAGCTTCAGCTCGGCCGAGCCGCCGCCGAACAGCGTCTTGAACAGCCGCCCGAAATGGCCGTTGACCGTGTCGAACGCCTCGAGCAGGCGTTTGCGCCCTTCGCGGTTCAGATTGGCAATGCCTTGCCGCAGCCGCTGGATCGCCTCCTCGACGTCGGCCTTCTCGCGCTCCATCTCTTCGAGCTGGGCGGCAAGCACGGCCTCTTCCGCTTCGGCCCTGAGATTGACCCCGCCGAGCCGCTCGCGGTCGCCCTTGAGCTTGATCAGCCGCGCCTCGACCTCGGACACGGGCGGCAGGGACGCGCCTTGCTTCAACCCCGCAAGCGCGAGGCAGGCCTCCGGCATGCAGTCGAGCTGATCGCGAATGGCGCGCGCCAATTCGCTGCGCCGCTCGCGCGCAGCTTCGAGCCGCGCCTCGTTGCGCGCGCGTGTTTCGCGCGCCTCGGCCAAACGCTCCTGCACCTCGCGTAAGGCTTTTTCCTGCGCCTTGAGCGCCGCCTCGGCAACAGCCAGGCCGTCGGCGGCCTTAGTCCGCTCGCGCTCGGCGGCGGCAATGGCATCCATCAGCTTGGAGCGGCGCTGCTCGATCTCGGCCGGGAGATTGGCCAGCGCGACCAGATCGGCGCTGGTCTCCTCCTCGCGCGCGCGGAGCGTCAGGATCTGCTCACGGGCATTGGCGATGCGCTTCTGCCACAGGCCCTCTTCGTCGCCGATCGCCTCCAGCCGTTCTTGCCGCAAATGGACTTCACGCTCGAAGCCTTCGAGCGCCGCGTCGGCGCGCGCCGCTGCCTGGCGGCTTGCGGCAGCCTTGGCTTGCGCGGCTTCGAGCGCGGCTTCCAGGTCGGCACCGGCGGCGAGCCCAAGCAAGGCCGAGGCAAGCTGCATTTCCTTGGCACTGGCCTCGTCGCGCCCCGACCGGGTACGGCTCAGCGCTTCGGTAAGCGCACCTAGCGCCTTGCTGCTGGCTTGCGCTGCATGTTCCGCCGCAGCAATCCGATCGCGGGTCCGGTCGAGCTCGGCATGGGCCTGTTTCGCCTCATGGCGCAGTGCCTTGGTCTTGAGCTGAGCCTGTTCGGCAAGATGCGCCGCCGCTGCAAGCTCGGCCTCGGCCTCGGCGGCGCGGGCTTGCGCCTTGGCCGTCTCCCGCTGAAACGCCGCGAGGCGTTGCCGCTCGATCAGCCGCGCGCCGGCGGCGCTGGCGGTGCCGGCCTGCAGGCTGTAGCCGTCCCAGCGCCAGAGATCGCCTGCCTTGGAGACGAGCCTCTGTCCCGGCTTCAGGGCCGTCTGCAAATCCCGGCCTTGGGATGCATCGACCACGCCGATCTGTTCGAGCCGCCTTGCGAGCACGGCCGGACCCTTGACGAATTTGCTGAGCGGGACTGCGCCCGTGGGCAGCTCGGGGTCCTCGGCCGAAGCTTCGGTCGGCCGCCAATGCGCAGGTGCCGCCGCATCGTTTGCCGCATCGAGGTCGTCGCCGAGCGCCGCGCCGAGTGCCTGCTCGTAGCCGGCCCCGACCTTGATCTCCTCGACAATCGGCGACCAGTCATGGGCAGGCGCCAGCAGCTTGAGCAAGGTGGCAAGCTCGGTTTCGAGCTCCTGGCTTGCAAGCTTGGCCGCTGCCGCCAAGCTGCGCGCATCGGTTTCCTGAGCGCGCGCATTTTCCTCGTCGGCCTCGGCCGCTTGAAGCTCGGTCTCGAAGCCCTGCACCGCGGCGGAGAGCTCGGCGAGCGTCGTGCCGAGGCTCGCGAGCTCGGCCTCATGTGCGCTCTCAGCCTCGCGCCTGGCCAGATCGGCCGCAAGTTCCTCCGCCTGCGCTGCGAGCGTGCCGATATGCGCCGCGATATCGGTTTTCTCGGTTTCGATCCGCGCGCGCTTGGCGCGTGCCTCGGCCAGCAAATTGGTGGCTTCGCGCAGCGCAATTTCTGCCGCATCGAGCGTCTCTTTCGCCGTCGCCGCGGCGCCACGCAGCCGCGGCTCTTCATGGTCGCGCGAGCTGGCCGCTTCCAGCCGCCGCTTCTCCTCGCCAAGACCGCGCAAGATGCCTTCGGCCTCGGCAATATGCTCCTCCTCGCGGGCAAGGTCGCGCGAGGCTTGCGCAAGCCTGGTTTCGAGCTCAGCCTGCCGCGCCTTAGCTCGGGCCTCCTCGCGTTCGAGCGCGTCGCGATCGACGCTCAAGCGGTGCAGCACTGCGGCGCGCGCAGCCTCCTCATCGCGCAGCGGCTGGAGCTTTTCCGCGGCTTCGGCCTGCTGCCGCAACGCCTCGCCTTCCGCCTTGGTCTCCTGCGCCACCGCGGCCAATGAGGCCTGGAACGAGGCCTCTTCCTGCTCGGCATGGGCGCAGGCCGCCTCCCAATGGAGGTGATGCTGCAACGCCTCGGTCTCACCGATCTTGCCGGAGATCTCCCGATAGCGTTGTGCCTGACGGGCCTGGCGCCGCAGCGCCTGCAATTGTGAGGCAAGCTGGCCGATCAGGTCGGCCAGCCGCGCCAGATTGCTTTCCGTCGCGCTGAGCCTGAGCTCGGCCTCGTGGCGGCGGCTGTGCAGCCCGGCAATGCCGGCCGCATCCTCCAGCACGCGACGCCGGTCCTGCGGCGCGGCGTTGACGATCTCGCCGATCCGCCCCTGGCGCACCAGCGC
>DASQKJ010000083.1:0-3318 GCA_035630595.1 Methyloceanibacter sp. | reverse complement strand
CCGTCACGCCTGCCGCTTGCGCACATGGATGTTGATGTCGAGGTCGATCTCCTCGACGCAACTTTGCTTTGCCTTGTGGCTCGCGCCCTCATGCCACGGCCCGTCGCGCAACGCCGCGTCTTCGACCCGTGCGAGGTTGAGACATTTCCAGGCACCGCCGCGCGGCAAGGGCCGGCTGCTCCGGCCGCCGAAGTGAAAGGCGAGCACCCGTTCCGCGCCGCGCGTATGGCCGATGATGAGCGGACAGAGCTCCCGGTAATAGCCCTGATACAGGCAGGTGATCTGCTTCTCTTGCAGGATCGCCTCGCGGAACAGGGCGTAATTGGCACTCGGCATATTCGGATCCTGTCGTTCATCCCGAAATTTGTAGAATACGTCATTCCGGCGCAAGCCTGACTCCAGGAGCTGCGGGTAATGTTTGCGTTCCTGGACCCCGGGGCTTTGTCGGCGCGCTTTGCTCGCGATAATCTAGCTCCGGACGAAATGGTCTCACCACAGCTCGCATTGACACGCATCACAACCCACCCATGAGGACTTCCATGATCGGCAATCGGATCTGCGCCGTCGCTCTGTCGGCCGCTTTCGCAATGTTATGTTTCGCTCCGCTGGCAAGTGCGGAGCCGTTCGACGGAAGCTGGAACATGTTCGTGGTGACGACCAACGGCCATTGCGGGACCATCAAGGTCGGCCTCGCCGTCAGCCACGGCCACATCTTTTCGACCAGCGGCAAATTCGTGATGCGTCCGATCAAGGTGGCCGGCATTATTGGCGCCTCCGGGCAGACGAAGATGAATGCCGTGGCAGGCCCGCGCAAGGCCGAGGGGATCGGCCGGTTCACGAAGGTGAAGGGCACCGGCAAGTGGAACGGGACCGGACCCTCCGGCGTCTGCTCGGGCTATTGGGTCGCCATTCCCTCCTGACGCATTCTTTAGCGTGGCATCGCCGGGTTGACGCATTCAACCTCCAGGCTCTTGTGCTGAAGCCTTCGGCTCGGACCGGGCCAGGCGCTCAAGCCGCTCGGCCAAGTCGATCCTGAAGGCGTCCATCTCGGGGTTATGTGCGGCCTGCTCGAGCCGCGCCGTCTTGATCGCCTCGGCCCAATCGGCGAGCCGCTTGCCGCAGCGAAGCGGGTCCCGGCAGGCGCGCGCCCAAGATAAGAGGTACGACCGGGCTAGAGCGCTTCAGCGCTCTTTTCGTAGAGATGTGTCAGTAGGGGTATGCACAGAGTTCGCAAAGAGTTGATAACTTACTATGCTGACCTTCAGTAGCTTCGGCCGTGCCCTACTCCGCGGCTTCGGCGGCCCGTTTGGCTTTGCTGCTCGGCCGGCGTGCCAACACTTGCTTGAGATAGTGCCCCGTATAGCTCGCCGGGTTCGCGGCGATCTCCTCTGGCGTGCCGACCGCGACCACATGGCCGCCGGCGTCACCGCCCTCGGGGCCGAGATCGACGATCCAGTCCGCGGTCTTGATCACTTCGAGATTGTGCTCGATCACCACCACTGTGTTGCCCTGGTCGACCAGCTCGTGCAGCACTTCGAGCAACTTGGCCACGTCGTGGAAATGCAGGCCGGTGGTCGGCTCGTCGAGAATATAGAGCGTGCGCCCGGTGGCGCGCTTCGACAGCTCCTTCGACAGCTTGATGCGCTGCGCCTCGCCGCCCGAGAGGGTGGTCGCCTGCTGGCCGACATGGATATAGCCGAGGCCCACGCGCTTCAGCGTCTCCAGCTTGTCGCGGATCGAGGGCACCGCCTTGAACAGCTCCGCCGCTTCCTCGACCGTCATGTCGAGCACGTCGGCGATCGACTTGTCCTTGAACTTGATCTCCAGGGTCTCGCGGTCGTAGCGCTTGCCCTTGCATACGTCGCAGGTGACGTAGATGTCGGGTAGGAAATGCATCTCGATCTTGATGACGCCGTCGCCCTGGCAGGCCTCGCAGCGCCCGCCTTTGACGTTGAAGGAGAAGCGCCCCGGCTTGTAGCCGCGCGTCTTGGCCTCGGGCAGCTCGGCGAACCATTCGCGGATCGGGGTGAAGGCACCGGTATAGGTGGCGGGGTTCGAGCGCGGCGTGCGCCCGATCGGGCTCTGGTCGATGTCGATCACTTTGTCGAGCTGCTCCAGCCCCTCGATCGCGTCGTGCTCGCCGGCCATCTCGCGCGCATTGTTGAGCCTGCGGGCGACCGCGCGGTAGAGCGTCTCGATCAAAAAGGTGGATTTGCCGCCGCCGGAGACGCCGGTCACCGCGGTGAACAGCCCGAGCGGGATGTCGACGGTGATGTTCTTGAGATTGTTGGCGCGCGCCCCGAGCACAGACAGTCGTCTGCCATTTGTCGGTTTACGTCGTTGTTTCGGGGAGGCGATCTGCTTGAAGCCGGTGAGATATTGCCCGGTGAGGCTTTGCGGGTTGGCCAACACCGCGTCGGGCGTGCCTTCGGCCACCACCTCGCCGCCATGCACGCCGGCGCCCGGCCCCATATCCACCACATGGTCGGCGGTGAGGATCGCCTCCTCGTCATGCTCCACCACCAGCACGCTATTGCCCATGTCGCGCAGTGACTTCAGCGTGTTGAGCAGCCGCGCATTGTCGCGCTGATGCAGGCCGATGGAGGGCTCGTCCAGCACATAGAGCACGCCGGTGAGGCCTGAGCCGATCTGCGAGGCGAGGCGGATGCGCTGGCTCTCGCCGCCCGACAGCGAGCCGGAGCCGCGCGAGAGCGTAAGATAGTCGAGCCCGACATCGTTGAGGAAGGCGAGCCGCTCGCGGATCTCTTTCAGGATGCGCGCGGCGATCTCGTTCTGCTTCGGCGTGAGGCGCGCGGGCAGCTCCGCGAACCAGCGCGCCGCCTCCCTGATCGACATTTCGGTGACCTGGCCGATATGCAGCCCGGCGATCTTCACCGCCAGCGCCTGCGGCTTGAGGCGATAGCCCTTGCATGCGTCGCAGAATTGCTCGGACTGGTAGCGGGACAGCTCCTCGGAGACCCAGGCGGACTCCGTCTCGCGCCAGCGCCGCTCGATATTGTTGATCACGCCTTCGAACGGCTTGGCGGTCGAGTAGCGGCGCACGCCGTCGTCATAGGTGAAATTGATCTCGTCGTCGCCCGAGCCGTAGAGGATCACATCGCGGAACGATTTGGGCAGGTCCTTCCACGGCCTGGTCATCGGTTGGCGATACGCGCGGGCGAGCGACTCCAAGGTCTGCTGGTAATAGGGCGAACTCGCGGAAGTGCGCGCCCAGGGGGCGATCGCGCCGCGCGCGAGGCTCAGCGTCTCGTCTGGCACTACCAACTCGGGCTCGAAGAACAGCTCGGTGCCGAGCCC
>DASQKJ010000082.1:0-20548 GCA_035630595.1 Methyloceanibacter sp. | reverse complement strand
CACAAAAAGCTTTGAGGACGCCATCGAGAAAGGAATTGCGAAGGCCGACAAGACGCTCAAAAACATTGAAGGCGCATGGATCAAGGAGCAGAAAGTCAAGGTGACCAACGGCAAGATCGATGCTTACCGCGTAAACATGCTTGTCACCTTCGTTCTCGACGGCTAAATCAACACATTGTCGGTCTTAGGCTCATGGACTCGCTGCACGCCACCCTCGAGGAATTTGCCGCCGAAGGCTTTGCGCATGTCGAGTGCTTCTGCCCGCGCTGCCGCGTGACGAGGCTACGACCGTTCGGTTGGCTTCCTCGTATTTCGATGGGCCTCACCATCGCGCAGCTTTCAGCGAGGCTCCGCTGTGCTGACTGTGGCGGTCCGCTGCAGTCGGTCAAACCGTGGCGAATGGGAGATTTACAGGGCAAGCCGCTGGGCTGCTGGATATAGGGCGCTCGCTTCGGCTGGCGCCCTTTTGCTATCTAGTGTCGGCCATTTGCGGGAGGGGCCCTTAAGGGAGTTGCCGCGATGGCCGACGAGGACATAGCAAATCGCTCACGGCTTAATCCAAGACTTCATTGACCCGACCATCGGGTTGATGGACATGCAAAGTTTCTTTCGCGCTTCGACTCAAGCACTGCAGGCCGCGCACCAGCAAGGCTGGAAGGATAGGGTCGAGGCTGGAGACCCTGACTCGACATTGAGAAGCGGCCGCGAGGAGAAATGCCGTCGCGTTCGGGTCCGTTGCCCGAGAGCTGAGGGCTCAGCGCGGCAGGCCGGGCGCGTAAGAGCTGAATTTTCGGATATCGTAAAAGCCTTGCCGGCAACGTTTGGCCTGAACCTCGCAGAACGTGCCCCGCCTGCCATCTTTGACGTAAATCCGGTTCAGGTCGGCACGGCTCGTATAAAGAGCATAACGGAGGCCGCGCTCCTTTCGGGTGAGGGAGATGATGTCGAGGAAGCGTCTCATCCGCGCCACTTTACTTCCCTCCCGATTCTCAAGATCCCAGCCGCATCTAATGCGCCCGCAAGGCTCGACTGAATCAAGACCCTCCGCCGCGTCGGCGAGGGACACGCGCTCCCCTGAGACTTTGTTGCGCCAGAAAATGTCGAGCTGCGGGTCCTGGGTTTCCCACCGCCCGGTCCCGGGATCCATCACCTCGAGAAACGAATGCGAAGTGAGAGTCTCATCGGTGTCGAAAACCGCGACCACCCGCGTGTCGTAGCCGAGCTTTTGCAGGATTTCGCTCATTAGATTCGTGCGCGTGCTGCACTCCATATGCGCTGGCTCTGACGCGGTGCCTTTGCTGTAGGCAAGCAGCCCCGCGGCAAATGAAGAGGGATACTCTTTGTTTTTCCAGAACGACTCGTCGACGCTGAAAATGCTGTTGTCGTTAATGAAGGCGCGAACTTTGTCCACGCGCCGGTGAAAATCCGGAACTGCGGCGAGATCCAGCCTGGAGATGATCTCCTGCACATAAGTGTTTGCGCGCTTGACCTCTCGCGCCTCGCGTATCGCGACCGCGAACCAGGCGAACGCAAACACAGCCGCGACCAAGATCGATCCGGCCACCAAGCGTCTAAGAGTCCGGGTTTGGATTCCAGCCATTCGCCCCCCGAGTCTATAAAGTAAGCGAGACGCGCGGCGGCGAAAAGGAAGAAACGGTGCGGTCCGACACCTCCGTAAGAATCGACGACCGCTGGCCCATCGGGCATTGCGCTTAGCGCAACAGCATCATCGCCATGAACGCGAGCGCCACGAGCGCGCCGAGTTGTGCGGTATGGGGCGTCATGCGGCCCTCGTATCAACCGAACCCGTTTCGGGGCCGTGGCCTTCGCTATGGGGGGTTCCAGCATACCTTTCGAGGCGTAGGCCGTCCCTCTGCCGTTCGGCCGTGCAGATCTTGGCAGCCTTCTCTATGTCGATGACGGTTCGGGGCTTGCCTGTCTTGCCGTCGAGCATGGTCAGCTTCCGGTTATCCCCTTCGCCAGCAATGCGCGGGCCGCATCACTCGGCTTAGCGTAAGAGCCGAAACGTGAGCGCCGGATCCAAACCTCTCCAATAGGCGGGGGGCCCTGCGCTCCCAGGGCGGAACACAGGGCTTTTTTGAGCAAGGCATTCGCGTGCCTACGGACACGGTGTGGCCAAGCCGCTACGGTCGTCGACGCACCTGGTCACGACACAGACCCCGTCGGGGTCGCAATCGCTACAGACCGTGATGTCGTTCGTGCCGTGCGTGCAACTTTCCCCGGCGGTTAAGCGGTCGGCACTCGCGGCCTCGTGCATCGCCACCCTAGTGACGAACAGCATAAACGCGGCCGATAGGCTGGATAGCGAAACATGGGTTTTCATGGTCTTGTCCTCGTTCGTCGGGATCGGCATGAGCGCCAATCTCCCCGTCGGACGCGTCGAGGACGAATTCGGTTCAAAGCTTGACCTATCGACGAACCTCCGCGTGAAGCAAACAGTACAAAAGTTCAACATGGTAACCGAACCTGCGGCTATGATCGCCGGCGCGGTACGCGAAATGCACCTGCGAAGGCATAGCCGCCCATCGCCGTGAGCGCGCCTAGCTGCACGGATCGACCGAGAGTTACGCAAATGATGAAATTTTTGCGCCGCCTGCTCAGCAGCACACCGTCGCCGATCGACGAGTTGCCATCGACCGCCGTTTTCGGATTGGACAGGGCAAGGATGATTTTGGCCAATGCGACCGAACTCAACAACGCCGACGAGATAAAGAAATCGATCGGCCTGGCGCTTGATGAGATCGAGCCGGTATTTCAGTTGGCGAAATACGCAAGTGCGGAGCTTGAGGGGGTTTCCGCTCGCGGCCGTTGAATGATTGCCGCGCGGCGGCTGCGGTCCGCGGCGTAGGCGGCCCGTGGGGTTCGGAGTCCAACCCAGAAACCCGAACGTCGCCGAATCGGCCAGGCGGAGCGCAATGAGCTTCGGTCGTGCCCGGCGCTCTCTGGGGCATGGTTCTGAATTGTCGCCGCCCCACCGGCAGCGCCCTGAGGGCCGAAATCCGGGCTAATAGGGCCGAAGGCGACCACCCACCGCCGCTTTTTCAGGGCCACCTGTTGCCCAAGCGTCACAGCTTTCTGCGGCGAATGCCCTTATAGTCCAAAGCTAGAAACGATAGGGAACGGGGGATAGCCATGCGTCTTTTACTAGCTTGCGCGATTGTCATTTCTGCCGCAGTCGGCCTCAGTGGTTGCTTCGGCCACCACCAGAAGGAAGTCATAGCGGAGCCCTTGAAACTCGGTTAGCGGACGAGATAGTCCCAACAATCTGACTCTGCACTATCTTATCTCTCCGGCAATGCCAGCCCCGGCCAGGTTCGTCCAGGCCGGGGTTTTCTTTGCATTTTCGCCGCCGCTGCTTCGATCACGCCATGCCCCGGCGCCGGCCGCTCGTCGCTCGCCGTCTCATAACCGCCACCATGCATTGGCACTAGCCCAAGCTACGAATCGCAGACGGGTGGAGGAACACCATGACATCTGACGCAAGCGCGAGCCGAGGGCCGATTCGCTTGGCCGCTTCGCTCATCCTCGCTTTTGGCTTTGGCATCGCCATTCCCGGTCAAGCATCGCTCGCCGGCGTGGACGGCGCGTCGTCCGCTCGGGCGGACGTTGCAGCCGACTCCACCGCGACTGGCACGATCGTCCTCGCGCAGCGGGAAGGCTGGTCCGGCCAGACTCAAAGGGGCGGCAACTGGAACAAGGGTGGAGATTGGAACAAGGGTGGAGATTGGAATAAAAACGGCAACAAGAACAATAAGAATTGGAGTGGGAAAAAGAATTATAACAAAAATTACAACAAGAACTACAGCAAGAATTACAACAAGCACTGGGGCAAAGGCTGGAGCAATTATAATAACAATTGGAACGAGAACTGGAACCGGCGCGCCTATGTGCGCAATTGGTACCGCAAGCCGTATTACGGCGAATTCGTCGGCGGCATCCTGCTTGGATCGCTGCTTGCGACCGGAGGCGTCGTCCCCTACGCGCCAGAGCCGTATCTCTGCTGGTATTGGGCCGATCCGTATATGCAGCAGGGCTACTGGGATTATTGCTGAGGACCACGCGACAGCGCGTAGCGCGAGGGCGTCGGTTCAGCCGGCGCCCTTTAGCTTATCCGGCGACTATTTGGCGGACCGCGGCGCCTTGCGGCGCAGGCGCTTGAACAAGGTGCGCCTGAGGAAGTAATAGGCCGGCCTCCCCATGATGGCGAGGGCGACGAATTTTGATATGAATGGCGTCGCGCCCAACAGGCCCGACAGAGCCGCTTTGATGCCGGGCTCGAGGTCGGTCATCATCACCACCGGAATGAGCGGCCAAGCGGCATAGGCTCCGACCAGGATCAGCGTGCCGAGTCCAAACCGCCAGCCCATTTGCTCGGCGGTAAATGTCTGCTCGTCTGCGGTTTGGATGGAGACCTCCTGGCGGTCGTCGGCGGGCGATTTATGCATCAAATATTCAGAGGATTTGGGTTTCCCGGAGGCAAGATCCATGCCCCCGCACAATCTTGCCGCAAAGATGGTAGCCTCCCCCGCTGGAAAGCAAAACCCCGCCTCGTCGAGAATGAGTAGTTTCGGAGCGAAGACAAGCCCTCTGGCAAGCACAATGCCCTGGCGCTGGCCCGCCGACAAGGTGGAGCCGCGCTCGCCGACAACGCTCAAGAGGCCTTGCGGAAGGAGATCGGCTTCCGCATCGGCCGATGCTCAGCGGCGGCTTACGAGTCGCTCATGCCAGCATGGCCGCAATGAGCCAGGCCGGATCGAACCAGCGGTCGGCCTCGCCGTCGTAAGGCAGCCGCGTAATATCCCAGTGGCGGATATAGGGTGCATAGGTCGTCCAGACCGGCGGTCCGCCGCCGACATAGACCACCCGGTCGGGAAACCATGCCAGCACTTCTGCTGGGTGGTTGGCCGAGCGAATCTCGCAGATCGTCCGGTCCTCATAGGCGAAGGCAGGAATCGACGCGACAGTGGTCGGGCCGGCGATGATCACGTGACCGCGGGTAACCTCGAAGAACCGCGCCACATCGGCAACATATTCGCGGCCCTTGTTCCCCTCCCAGGGAAGCCTGCCGTTCAAACCAAGCTGCCCGCGCTGGCCTATGGCGCACATCGCGCGAATGTCAGCCACGCCGCCCTCCTTCTCGCTGCCGCTCGGTCCGAGCCGATGCGACCTTATCCGCCGATGGCCTTTTGGCAAAGATTGATGCAGAAACGCGCCGCCATGACCTCCCGCCGGTCTCCCGCCCCAGACGCCGATCCGCAGGCCAGGCTTAAGGCGATCGGGCTGATGGCGCTTGCCACGCTCTGCTTTGCCGGCCTCGATGCCACGGCGAAATGTCTGATCGTGAACGGCGGCGTGCCGGTAGCGCAAGTCACCTGGCTTCGATTCGTCGGGCATGTCGTGTTCAGCGCCGCCCTGCTATGGCCCTTCGCGTTGCCGCCTTCGCTGCGTTCGGCCAAGCCATGGATCCAGGTGCTGCGTTCCATGCTCATGATCGTGACCACCGGATTCAATTTCATCGCGCTCCGTTACCTCCAGCTCGATCAGACCGTCACCATCTTCTTCCTGACGCCGCTGCTGGTTGCGGCGCTGGCCGGGCCGTTGCTGCACGAATGGGTCGGCTGGCATCGCCTGCTTGCCATCGTCGCGGGCTTTGTCGGCGTGCTGCTGGTGATGCATCCGGGCATCGGCACGGTGCATTGGGCCATGCTGATCGCGCTTGTCGCGACCATCGGTTATGCCTTGTACAATCTCGCCACGCGCTACCTCGCCGCCTTCGACCCGCCGGAAGTGACGCAGACCTATACGCCGCTCGCCGGTGTGCTGATCCTGGCTCCGTTCGCGCTCAGTGCCTGGCACTGGCCCGAGAGCGCCGGCCAATGGCTGCTGCTCGCATCGCTGGGCTTTTGGGGCGGGCTCGGGCATTGGCTGCTGATCCTCGCCCATCGCGGCGCGCCGGCTGCGGTGCTGGCGCCGTTCATCTATCTCGGGCTGCTCTGGATGTCGGCCGCGGGCTTCCTGGTGTTCGGCGACGTGCCGACCTGGTGGACCCTATCCGGGGCGGCGGTGGTGATCCTCTCGGGCCTCTATCTCCTGGCGCGAGAAAGGAAGGTCCAGGGCGAGGCCAAAGCCGGTCCGGCTTCCGACATCGCCGCGCAATGACCCCCGCCCCTGCCCGATGCAACTTTCGGAGCGCTTGGCCGTTATGGAACGACGGTCGAGGGAAGATCCGAAACAATGCAGGCCAAGCTTAGAAAGGCGCTTGCCGCTGGGCTCGTGGGAGCCGTCTTTGCCGGCGCCGCGATGACCACTGGGCTTGCCGCTTTTTTCCTCGCCGGTTCAAGCATGGCGGCGATGCGGATGGAGGGCCGCGCCGCTTTACCGCCCGCGCGCGCGGCGAACCCGCTGCTGCACAAGGTCCTGGCGCGACCGGACGGCCTGATGCCGCGCGGCTTCTCCATTGGAGAGAAGCGCAATATCGAGCAGGCGATCCGGACGCAGATCCGCGCCTATGCCGCGCGCAACGCCGAGCAAGCCTTCGCCCAGCTCGCCCCTTCAACCCAACGCTTCTTCGATCAGCCGGACAGGTTCTTCCGCGCGATCGCGCAGGACGTGCCGACGATGCTCGACACCAGGCGGTTCGCCTTTCTCGGCGTCGAGCGGAAGGGCAACCGCATCGTGCAGCAGGTGCTGATCACCGACAGCACGGAGCGAGAATGGCTGGCGGAATTTGAGCTCGAGCAACAACGGACCGGGGACTGGCGTATCAAAGGCTGCGCCATCCGCGGCACGCCCGGTCAGCAGGCTCAATCTTCAGCGGGCACATCCGAGGCTTTGGCGTAGCGGAGCCTCAGCGCGTCGCTGAAATCCGCGAAGCTCCCGGCTTCAATCGCCGCGCGGGCGCCGGCCATCAGCTCCTGGTAGAACTGGACATTGGCGTAGCTCAACAGCATCGCGCCCAAGGTCTCGCCTGACTTCACCAGATGATGCAGATAGGCCCGCTCATATCGCGCTGCGGGACAGGCACTCTCCGGATCGAGCGGCGTTGGATCGTCGGCATAGCGCGCATTGCGCAGATTAAGCCGGCCGCCCCAGGTGAAAGCCTGGCAGTGGCGGCCGGAGCGGGTCGGCATGACGCAGTCGAACATGTCGATACCGCGCGCGATCGAGAGCAACAGATCCTCGGGGGTGCCGACGCCCATCAGATAGCGCGGCCGGTCCTGCGGCAGGAACGATGTTGTGACTTCCACCATGTCGAGCATGGCGGCCTGGCCTTCGCCGACGGCAAGCCCGCCGATGGCATAGCCGTCGAAGCCGGTCTCGCTCAGCGCGCGCGCGCTTCTCTCCCTGAGATCGGGATAGACGCTGCCCTGCACGATGCCGAACAGCGCCTGGCCGGGCTCGGCCGCCGCCGCGAAGGCACGCTTCGACCGCTCGGCCCAGCGCAGCGACAGGTCGAGCGAGGTAGCTGCCTCGTCGCGGCTCGCCGGGAACTTCGTGCATTCGTCGAGCACCATCTGGATATCGGCGCCGAGCAGACATTGCACCTCGATGGCGCGTTCGGGGCTGAGCGCGACGCTCGCACCGTCGATATGCGATTGGAAGGTCACGCCCTCCTCGTCGATGCGCCGGAGCTTGGCCAGCGACATGACCTGGAAGCCGCCGCTATCGGTGAGGATCGGCTTGTCCCAATGCATGAATTGGTGCAAGCCGCCGAGCCGCGCGATGCGCTCGGCGCCTGGGCGCAGCATCAGATGGTAGGTGTTGGCGAGGATGATGTCGGCGCCAGTCGCGTCCACATCCTCGGGGAACATGGCCTTTACCGTGGCGCCGGTGCCGACCGGCATGAAGGCAGGGGTGCGCACGACGCCGCGCGGGGTCACGATCGCGCCGCTGCGCGCCGCACCGTCGCGTGCCTTCACCGTAAGGGCCTTGGTCATATCCGGATACCGTCCGAAGCTCGCTCTCCCCTCCCCCCTGAGGGGGAGGGATAGGGAGGAGGGTCGAACACAATGACTCGCTGCGTTGCTCACCCCCCTCCGCTCGCGCGAATGCGCGAGCGTGCTCGCCCTCAAGGGGGGAGCACCACCAGCTATCGCACTTTATCGTTCCCGGCATCAGGTGACTACTCCCGTGCCGGGCTGAGCAGGCAGGCGTCACCATAGGAATAGAACCGGTAGCGCTGCTGCACCGCATGAGCGTAGGCCCGTTGCATCAGATCGAGGCCGGAGAAGGCGGCGGCCAGCATGAACAAGGTCGAGCGCGGCAGGTGGAAATTGGTCACGAGCCGATCGACGAAGCGGAAGCGGTAGCCGGGGGTAATAAAGAGATTGGTCGCGCCGAAAATGGGCGCAAGCCTGCCTTGCGCGTTGGCGGCGCTCTCCAGCAGCCTGAGCGAGGTGGTGCCTACGGCGACGATCGCCCCTCCCCCCTGTTTGACCTTATTCAGCGCGCCCGCCGCGTCTTCGCTGACGGCGCCGGTCTCCTCATGCATGACATGGCCTGCGATGTCGGCGCTGCGCACCGGCAGGAAGGTCCCGGGACCGACATGCAAGGTCACGAAATGGTGCGACACCCCGCGCGCGGCTAGTGCATCCATCAGCCTCTGGGTGAAATGCAGGCCAGCCGTCGGCGAGGCGACCGCGCCTTCGACCCGCGCGAAGCTGGTCTGATAGTCGATGCGGTCCTGTGCGTCGGCCGGACGGCGCGAGGCGATATACGGCGGCAGCGGCATCGCGCCGAGCCGGGCGATCGCCTCATCCAGGCTCGCGTCGCTGAAATCGAAGGCGAGCGTCACCTCGCCTTCCCTCCCCCTCGCCTCGACCGTCGCGGCCAAGGTGCCGAGCAGGCAGACATCGCCGCCCTCGCCGAACACGATACGGTCGCCCGCTTTGAGCCGCTTGGCCGGGCGGGCCAACGCCTGCCACCGATTGGCGCCGATCCGCTCGGTCAGAGTCACGGCAATCTGCGCTTCGCTGCCGTCGCGCACGCGCACGCCCCTAAGCTCCGCCGGGATGACCTTGGTGTCGTTGAACACCAGCGCGTCGCCAGGCTGCAGCAACTCCGGCAGATCGAGGATTGCGCGGTCGGCAAAAGGCGGCGTGGCGCCAGGATCGACCACCAGCAGCCGCGCCGTGTCGCGCGGGCTTGCCGGGCGCAGCGCAATCAATTCCTCCGGCAGATGGTAGTCGAATTCCTCGATGCGCAACGGATGCTCGCCGGCTCAAGCCTGGTCGGCGGCGACCCGCACGCTCAGCATCTTGTCGGGATTGCTCGGCGGCTCGCCGCGATTGATCTTGTCGACATTCTCCATGCCATCGATCACGCGGCCCCACACCGTATATTGCCGGTCGAGGAAGGTCGCATCGTCGAAGCAGATGAAGAACTGGCTGTCGGCCGAGTCTGGCGACTGCGCGCGCGCCATCGACACGGCGCCGCGCGTGTGCGGCTCGGTGTTGAACTCGGCCTTGAGCTTCTGGCCGGAGCCGCCCATGCCGCTCCCGGTCGGGTCGCCGGTCTGGGCCATGAAGCCGTCGATCACCCGGTGGAACACCAACCCGTCATAGAAGCCCTTCCGCGCCAGTTCCTTGATGCGGGCGACGTGGTTCGGCGCAAGGTCGGGGAGCATCGCGACGGTCACGCGGCCCTTGCTGGTCTCGATGACGAGCGTGTCTTCGGGCTTTGCCATGGAAGCAATCCTTTCTGCCGGGCTTAGTTCTGGATCGTCGCCTGCTTGATGTAATCGAGCTTGGGAAACGCCTGCTCGAGATAGGCGTTGCCCTGCTGCTGGACCAAGCCCTGGTTCGGACCCTTGCCGCTCGGCGCGCCCTCGCCATAGCCGCCATAAAGCGTATCCACAACCTCCATGCCCGACACGACCTTGCCGAAGGGCGAAAAGCCCTGACCGTCGAGACCCGCATTGTCGTCGAAATTGATGAACACCTGCGTGGTGCGGGTGTTAGGCCCGGCGGTGGCGAAGGTGATCATGCCGCGGGTGTTGCTCTGCTTGACCGGATCGTCCTTGATGTCGGCGTCGCGCCACGCGGCGGCGACGCTCGGATCGCCGCTGATGCCGAACTGCACCATGAAGCCGGGGATCACCCGGAAGAACCGCGTATTGTCGTAGAAGCCGTTCTTGACCAGATTGTAGAAACGGTCGGCGCCGTTCGGCGACCATGCGCGATTGACCTCGACCACGAAGCTGCCCTTGCTCGTGTCGAATTTTGCCTTGTAGACCGGCGGCGCCTGCTCGTTCAGGCTTGCCGGATCCGACAAATTGCCGGCGTGGACTGGGCCGTGCGCCAAAGCCATACCGAGCGCGAGCGCTGCGGCGAACAGCATGCTTGCCTGAAATCTCATGACACCTCCTTGGGTTTTGGGGAAGCCGGTCTAGCCGGCACATTTCTTCTTGAGGGCGGCCGCCACGATGGGCGGCACGAAGGACGAAACATCGCCGCCCATTGCGGCGATCTGGCGGACGAGGCTGGCCGCGATATGCCGCGATTCCGGCGAAGAGGCCAGGAACACCGTTTCGATCTCCGGTGCCAATGCCTGGTTCATGCCGGCCATTTGCATCTCGTAGTCGAAATCGCCGGCGTCGCGCAGTCCTCGGATGACCACGGTGGCGTTGGCGTCCTTGGCGGCATCGACCGTCAGATTGGCGTAGGTCGTGACCTCGAGCGCGAGCCCGATCTCCTCGGCCACCGGCCTCAGCACCTCCGAGCTCAGCTTCACGCGCTCCTCGGCGGTGAACATGGGATGCTTGTCGTGATGGGTGCCGATCGCGATGACCAGCTTGTCGACGAGGTGCGCCGCCCGGCGCACGACGTCGACATGGCCGTAAGTCACGGGGTCGAAGCTTCCGGGATAAAGTCCAATGCGCAATTGGCCAACTCCGTACGCGCGCGATGGTTGTTACCCGGAGGCCGGGAGGGCCGGTCGCGCGAGCCACCTTCTAGCCGCGCAGACCGGCGCTTCGCAAGGCCGCAAATCGCGATGCTGGAGGCCCTGCTCGGTGCGGCGCTCTAAGCCTTTCGCTCAGACCTGTTCCGGGACAGCGTCGGCGCCGTTCTCGTCGTCGCCGTTCTCGTCGGGAATGTGCTCAACCGAGACCACGCGCTCGCCCTCGCCGGTCGAAAACACGATCACGCCCTGGGTCGAACGGCCGGTGATGCTGATATCTTGCACCGGGACGCGGATCAATTGGCCGCCGTCGGTCACCAGCATGATCTGGTCGCTCTCCTCGACCGGGAAGGAGGCGAGGAGCTTGCCGTTCCGCTGATTGACGACCATGGCGATGATGCCCTTCCCGCCGCGGCCGGAGATGCGGTACTCGTAGGCTGAGGTCCGCTTGCCAAAGCCGTTCTCGGAAACGGTCAGCACGAATTCCTCGTGCGCGCTGAGCTCGGCGTAGCGCTCGGGGCTCAGCACCACGGCCTCCTGGCTCCCCTCCTCGGCCTCCATGTCGGACTCCATCTCGGCCACACCGCGGCGGACGGCATTGGCCTGCCGCACATAAGCGGCGCGCTCGGCGGCGGAGGCTTCGATATGGCTGAGGATCGCCATGGAGATGACCTGATCGCTTTTTTCCAGCCTGATCCCGCGCACGCCAGGTGAATCGCGGCCCTTGAACACGCGAACATCGACGGCGGGGAAGCGGATCGCCTGGCCTTCCGCCGAGGTGAGCAGCACATCGTCCTGCTCGCTGCAGACATCCACGCCGACGATGCGGTCGCCGGCATCGAGCTTCATGGCGATCTTGCCGTTCTGGCGCACCTCGATGAAGTCGGACAGCTTGTTCCGCCGCACGCTGCCGTAATTGGTGGCAAACATCACGTCGAGCTTGGCCCAGGACGCTTCGTCCTCGGGTAGCGGTAGGATGGTGGTGATGGTCTCGTCCTTGTCGAGCGGCAGCAGATTGACCAGCGCCTTGCCGCGCGCCTGCGGCGCCGCGAGCGGCAGCCGCCAGACGATCATCTTGTAGGCCATGCCGCGCGAGGAAAAGAACAGCACCGGGGTATGCGTGTTGGCGATGAAGATGCGGGTGACGAAATCTTCCTCGCGCGTCGCCATGCCCGCCCGGCCCTTGCCGCCGCGGCGCTGGGCGCGATAGGCGGAGAGCGGAACGCGCTTGATGTAGCCTTTGTGCGAGACGGTGACGACCATGTCCTCGCGCTGAATCAGATCCTGATCCTCCACCTCGCCTTCCATTTCGGTGATCTCGGTGCGACGAGGCGTTTCGAACTCGGCCTTGATGGCGTTGAGCTCATCCTTGACGATGGCGACGATGCGGGCGCGGCTGCGCAGGATGTCGAGATAGTCGCCGATCTGCTCGCCGAGCTTCTGCAACTCACCGCCGACCTCGTCGCGGCCAAGCGCGGTGAGCCGCTGCAGGCGGAGATCGAGAATGGCGCGGGCCTGCTCTTCGGAGAGGCGATAGGTGCCCTTGGCGGAGACCTTATGGCGCGGGTCGGCGATCAGCTCGACCAGCGCGACCACGTCCTTCGCAGGCCAATCGCGCGCCATCAATTGCTCGCGCGCCGCGGCGGGGTCCGGCGCCTTGCGGATCACGGCGATCACCTCGTCGATATTGGCCACGGCAATGGCGAGGCCGACCAGCACATGGGCGCGGTCGCGTGCCTTTCGCAGCAGGAACTTGATGCGCCGCCCGATCACCTCCTCGCGGAACTCGGTGAAGGCGCGGATCATGTCCTTGAGGTTGAGCTGCTCCGGCTTGCCGCCGATCAGCGCCACCATGTTGGCGCCGAACGTGCTCTGCAGCGGCGAAAAGCGGTAGAGCTGGTTCAGCACCACGTCGGCCATGGCGTCGCGCTTCAGCTCGACGACCACGCGCATGCCCTGGCGGTCGGACTCGTCCCTGATGTCGGCGATGCCTTCGATCCGCTTCTCGCGTACCAAGTCGGCGATCTTCTCCACCATCGCCGCCTTGTTCACTTGATACGGGATCTCGGTAATGATGAGCGCCTCGCGCTCCTTGCGCACGGTCTCGGTGGCGACCCGGCCGCGCATGAGAATAGAGCCGCGGCCCTTGTGATAGGCCGAGCGGATGCCGGTGCGGCCCAGGATCAAGCCGCCGGTGGGGAAGTCAGGACCGGGCACGATCTCGATCAACTCGTCGATGGTGATGGCCGGATTCTCGAAATAGGCGATGCAAGCGTCGATCACCTCGCCGAGATTATGCGGCGGGATGTTGGTCGCCATGCCGACGGCAATGCCGCCCGCACCGTTGACGAGGAGATTGGGGAATTTCGCGGGCAGCACGACCGGCTCGCGCTCGCGGCCGTCGTAGTTCGACTGGAACTCGACGGTGTCGTTCTCCAGGTCGTCGAGCAGGCTCATGGCGGGACGGGCCAGACGCACCTCGGTATAGCGCTCGGCCGCGGGCGGATCGCCGTCGACGGAACCGAAATTGCCTTGACCGTCGATCAGCGGCAGGCGCATGGAGAATTCCTGCGCGAGCCTGACCAGCGCGTCGTAGATCGCCTGGTTGCCGTGGGGGTGATATTTACCCATCGTGTCGCCGGTGACGCGCGCGGATTTGTTGTAGGCGCGCTCCGGCGTGTAGTTGTTCTCGTGCATCGAGAACAGGATGCGGCGATGCACGGGCTTCAGCCCGTCGCGCACATCGGGCAGCGCGCGCGACACGATCACGCTCATGGCGTAGTCGAGATAGGAGCGCTTCATCTCGTCGATGAGCGAGACGGGTCTGATGTCGGAGGGGACCGCACCCTCGACGTCGGTTTTGTCGTTGTCGGCCAAGGACGGAGGAAGCCTGCTGTAAGAGGTGCGTGAGGCCCACGCCGCCGGTGCCGGGACGGCAAAAAACCGCCACGCGCGAGACCGAAAACGAGGGCCACTAGACGTCCTTTCTATAGCTGATTTGGCGGCAGATTCGCAACCCTCAAGGCACGCGCGGCGCGATTGTTTTCTTGCTGTGTTTCAAGCACTTGCAGGCCATCAAATGGCGCTGCCGCAATACCGCACCGGGCGGCCTTCATCAGTAGTCGGACGATGTTTCCCTTGGCGAAAATCCGGGAACGAACCAGCAGCCGAAACGTTGTCCACCCTAGAGCGGTCACGTTGCCGTTTCGTCCGCGGCCGGACCATAAAGCGCGTAACTCCCCCATGAGCAACCTACGGAGTGAAACGATGAACCGACTTCTTACCTGTACGGCCCTCGGCCTCGTCCTGGGCCTCTCGCCGGCGCTAGCGCAGCAGCCGTCAGACGACACGCAGAGCCCGCCTGCCGTTCAGCAGCCGACCATCCCCGAAGTGATGCCGTCGGAGCCGTCCGAGCCGATGCAGCCGTCCGATCCGGCCGCACCGATCCCCGGCGATACGTCCGACATCTCTCCGGCACAGCCCGATCCGGCGCCGCCGCAATCTTCGGAGGCGCCGAAATCGATCGAGCCCATCGCGCCGAAATCGGCCGAGCTTTCCGGCAACACGAAATTCCTGATGAAGCAGGAAAGCAGCGACTATCTCGCCAGCAATCTGATCGGCGAGTCGGTCTACAACTCGCAGGATGAGACGATCGGCAGCGTGAGCGACCTCGTCACCGACGAGATCGGCAAGGTCGTGGCCGTTCTGATCGGCCATGGCGGCTTCCTCGGCATGGGCCAGAAGGAAGTGGCGATCCGCTTCGAGGACCTCAAGCTTGCCCGCGACGAGGACAACGACATCAAGGTCGTCGTCAATCTCGACAATGAAACGCTCGCCGCGGCGCCCGACTACGAGAAGCTCTCGGAGCAGAACATGGCGATCGGCGCCAGCGAGGAGCGGAACGACCAAAGAGGCACGTCGCAGACCTACTAGCACCCCTATAAAGTCGTAAGCGTAAGGGGTTCGAGCCCGGCCCGCCAAATAGTGGCAGCCGGGCTTCCTTTTGTCTGCGCAACTCAGGCCGGGGGATCGGGCGACACGCGGGTATCGGAACAGAACAGCGTTAAGCGTCGTGCTTAACGACGGACCTCGTCGTCCATCCTAGCTAGAAGGGTATCTCGTCGTCGAGTTCCTTGTCGAAGGACCCGCCGCCCTTACCACCACCACCACCGCCGAACGGACCGGATCGGCCGAAATCGCCGCCGCCCCCCCGCGGCTCGCCCTCGCCCGTGCCGTCGCGCTGGCGGCCGTCGAGCATGGTGAGCTGGGAGCTGAAGCCCTGCAGAACCACCTCGGTGGTGTAGCGCTCCTGCCCTTGCTGATCCTCCCATTTGCGGGTCTGGAGCGCGCCCTCGAGATAGACCTTGGAGCCCTTCTTCAAATATTGCTCGGCGACCTTGGCGAGGCCTTCGCTGAAGATCACCACCCGGTGCCATTCGGTCTTTTCGCGGCGCTCGCCGGTCGATTTGTCGCGCCAGCTTTCGCTCGTGGCCACGCGGAGATTGACGATCGGCCGGCCGTCCTGGGTATGGCGGACTTCAGGATCGGCGCCGAGATTGCCGATCAGGATGACCTTGTTGACCGATCCGGCCATGTGCGACGACCTCCATGCGGGGCTTGCGGCGCGGGTGCTTGCGCCGGGCCCACTCTACTGCCCGCGAGGCGGCACCTGCCAGCCGACAAAGTGCCTGTCCACAGCCGCGCCGCGTCAAATTCCTGTGCACTCTTGTACACGTTTTGTTCTCATCTGTCCAGCCCTCGCATCTTGAGATTTCCCAAGGCACACCCTATCCCTTAAGCAAACAACGACGTAACAGAGGGACTGCAAGAGGGACTGCGGTAGGCATCATTGTTTGATGCGCGCAGTTCAAGCGGGGACAAAAGTTGATGCAGCGAACCGTCGAGCAGCGGCACAGTCCGAAACGCCGCACAACCACGCGGCGTCATCCCAGTACGCAAGTCCTCGGCTTCACCCCAAGGCAATGGCCCTTCGTCTTCGTCGTGGTCGGGAACTGGCTGTTCGCCGCGGCCTTCTTCGCGCTGGCCAAGTACCTCACCGATTGGACGCCGGAGGATTGGACCGTTGGCCACCGCATCGCCCTGGTCATCAAGAACGCGGCCTTTGCCGTCTTGCCGGCGGTGCTCGCCATCTGCATCGTCGCCGCGCAACGTCTCGATCCCTCCATGTTCGTGGGACGCACGCCCAAACCCTATTCGGCGCTGGACATCAACAACCGCTTCATCCTCAACACTTTCGAGCAGTTCATTCTCTTCTTCATCGGCAATGCAGCTCTCGCCCTCTACTGCCCGATCGAGGAAGCGCGCAGCCTGATCATCCTCACTGTGATGTTCGTGCTTGGGCGCATGCTGTTTTGGGTGGGCTATCATTACAATCCCTATGTGCGCGCCTTCGGCTTCGGCCTCACCTTCTATCCGACGGTGGCCGTCTATTTTTGGCTGATGCTGAGAATGGTGCTCGGGATACAGGTCAATCTCTGACCCGGGACGCGATTGCCTGCTATCGCCCCTGCTGCCATTCGACCACAGAGTCGAGCGGCCAGACGAACATCAGCACGTTCAAGGTGAGATTGTCCCGGATCATGGCGCCGACGATCATCTCGAGCGCGATGGCGACGGCCACCGTGAGCCAGACCGGCCACCAGGCCGCCAGAAAGAAGCCGACGATCATGAACAGAATGTCCATCACCGAGTTGATGACGCTGTCGCCATAATAGTCGAGCGAGATCGTCATCTCGCGATAGTGATTGATGACGAAGTCGGTGTTCTCTATCACCTCCCAGCCCGCCTCGATGGCCGCGGCAAGCACGAGCCTAAGTCCGAACGACATCGGCAGCCATCGCGACACGAGCCAGAGCAGCCAATAGAACAGGAAGCCGTGGATGATGTGGGAGGGCGTGTACCAGTCGATCAGGTGCTGGGAATTCTCCGCGCTCATCACATCGAAATGCCAGAGCTTCACGTAGCCGCATTTGCAGATGAGCGGATGGCCCATCAGATAGAGGGCGATGGCTGCGGCAAGGATGATGCCCGCGACGATGGGGGCAGTTTGCGCCCTTGAAAGTTGCATAGGGGCTAGATCTCGCTCGGATTGAGGGGCTTCCGCGCGCTGTGGCGAATGTGGAGGACCACGAGCTCATCTCCGGAACAGGTGTAGAAGATCTGATATGGATAGTTGCCCAGTGGAACCACGCTGACCGCGGGCCGCTGCTCCAGCGCGCGGCCGCTGCCCGGAAAATGAGCGACGAGTTGTACCACCATGCGAATGCGATACTCCACGGCAGCCGCACCGGTCGGGCTCCGCTCTGAAAGATATTCGCCGGATTTCTGCTAAATCCCTCGCAGCGCGGGGGCTGTAGACGACCTTCACTTGTGGAAGTGGGCGAAGGCGTTTTCAACCTCGTCCGCAGTTGCCCGCTCACCACGCGCGGTCTGTTCCAGCGCCTGGTCAATCGCCCGAAGCTCCTCTTCGGTTGCCACATAGGGCGTGGGGCCGAGTTGATCGAGCGCCAAAAGCAGCCGGGCGGCCTCGTCTTGACGATCGCTCGGCCAGCCGCGTACCGCCTCAAGCGCTTTTTCCATGAGTTTGGTCATGCCTCAGATTTAACACAGGATGGCGCAGCAACCAAAGCGTGGCGTCTCGCGCGCCGGTCGCCTAGGTTGGGCTGCAACGCAGGGCAGAAGGGCATTGCCAGCATGACACAGGACGAAGCGCTAGCCCTGCTCAAGACCGGCGCGTCGATCTTCCTCACCGGTCAGCCCGGCAGCGGCAAGACGCATACGGTCAACCGCCATCTCCAATGGCTGAAGCGGCAAGGCTTGGCGTACGCCTACACCGCCTCGACCGGCATCGCCGCCACGCATGGGCACGGCACGACCATCCATGCCTGGAGCGGCATCGGCGTGCGAGATACGCTCACCTCCCGCGATCTCAATACACTTGCCGCCAATCGAAGGCTGGCCAATCGCATCGAGCGGACGCAAGTGCTGGTTATCGACGAAATCTCGATGCTGCCGGCGCGTAGCCTGAGCCTGGTCGATGCGGCCTGCCGTCACATCAAGGGGGTCGCCTCGCCGTTCGGCGGAATGCAGATCGTGCTGGTCGGCGATTTCTTCCAGCTGCCGCCGGTCGTCCGGCGGGACGCGCAAGCGGCGATGCTGCCGCTCGCCGACGGCGGCGATATGTTCGGCGCCGAATTCGCGCATGCCGCCTCGGCATGGCGCGATCTCGCGCCCACGGTCTGCTACCTATCGGAGCAGCACCGGCAGAGCGACAAGCCGTTTCTCGATGTGCTCGCCGCCATTCGCGCCAATGCCTGTACCGGTATTCATCGCGAGCGTCTCGCGACCCGGCAGATCGTCATGGACCGGCTGCCAGAGGGCTGCACGCGGCTCTTCACGCACAATGCCGCCGTGGATGAGATCAACGAGCAGCAATTGGCGAAGCTCGGCGGGCAGATGCATCGCTTCACCATGTCGGCCAAGGGGCCCGAGCCCTACGTGCAGGCGCTGAAGCGGGGCTGCCTGTCGCCGGAGCGGCTCCAGCTGAAAACCGGAGCGGCGGTGATGTTCACCAAGAACGATCAGTCCGGCCGCTACGTCAACGGCACGCTCGGGGTGATCGAGGCATTCGATGCCGAGGAGGGCCACCCAATTGTTGTCACGCGCGGCGGCAAACGCATCGTGGCGGAGCCTTCGACCTGGAAGATCGACGAGGGAGGCCAAGAGCGGGCCAGCATCACGCAGATTCCACTCAGGCTGGCCTGGGCGATGACGGTGCATAAGAGCCAGGGCATGTCGCTCGACGCGGCCGTGATCGACCTGTCGCGCGCCTTCGAATATGGCCAGGGCTATGTTGCCCTGTCGCGGCTGCGCAGCCTCGCCGGCTTGCATCTGCTCGGCCTCAATGAACGGGCCTTGCGGGTGCATCCGCGCGCGGTGGAGACGGACGCCGCGTTTCGCGCCGCCTCCGACGCTGCGCGAGCCGCCTTGGCGGCGGACGCCGACGGGCTCGCTCGGCGCCAAGAAGCTTTCCTCGGCGCTTCGCCGGCGCGTTCGCCATCTCCGCCCGCGCGTGAGCCGCGCAAGCCGCGGGCTTCAACCTATCCCAACAGCTACGAGGTCGCGGCGATGCGGGAGACCCACGCCAAGGCCTATGCCCCGTGGACGATGGCCGAGGAGAACGACCTCACGCTGCGCCACCATCAGGGCCAGTCGGTGGACGCCATTGCCGCAAGCCTCGGCCGCAAGCCTGGCGCCATAAGGTCGCGGCTCAAAAAGCTCGCTTTGATCTAGGAGGCTAGCGCCTCAGGCTGGGGCACTGCGTCCTCATGGTGAGGAGCGCCTTCTTGGCGCGTCTCGAACCATGAGCCACCCTCCCCTTGCCGGGCAAGCTCTTGGGGACTAAGCCTTTGCGGGGCTTGCTGAATGCGACGGCGACCCCGACATTGGCCCTAGCATGACCTCCAAATTCATCTCCATCCGTGGCGCGCGCGAGCACAACCTCAAGAATATCTCGCTCGATCTGCCGCGCGAGAAGCTTGTCGTGATCACCGGGCTGTCCGGCTCCGGCAAGTCCTCGCTCGCCTTCGACACGATCTATGCCGAGGGCCAGCGGCGCTATGTCGAGTCGCTATCGGCCTATGCGCGGCAGTTCCTCGACATGATGCAGAAGCCCGACGTTGATCATATCGACGGGCTGTCTCCGGCCATCTCCATCGAGCAGAAGACCACCTCGCGCAATCCGCGCTCGACGGTCGGTACCGTCACCGAGATTTACGACTATATGCGGCTGCTCTGGGCGCGGGTCGGCGTGCCCTATTCGCCGGCGACCGGGCTGCCGATCGAGAGCCAGACGGTGAGCCAGATGGTCGACCGGGTGCTGGCGCTGCCCGAAGGCACGCGGCTCTATCTGCTGGCGCCGATCGCACGCGGACGGAAGGGCGAGTACCGCAAGGAATTCGCCGAGCTGCAGAAGAAGGGGTTTCAGCGGGTCAAGGTCGACGGCAGGTTCTACGAGATCGCCGAGGCCCCCACTCTCGACAAGAAATTCAAGCATGATATCGACGTGGTGGTGGACCGGGTGGTGGTGCGCCCGGACATGTCGGCGCGGCTCGCCGACAGCTTCGAGACGGCGCTTGCGCTCTCCGATGACGGCATCGCCATTGCGGAGTTTGCCGACCAAGCGCCTCCGTCGGTTGCAGTCGCCTCCCCCCTTGAGGGGGAGGCCGACCGGCTGAAGGCCGGGCGGGAGGGGGGTAAGCAACGGGCGCTGCATTCGACGCACACCCCCCTCCCCAACCCTCCCCCGCAAGGGAGGAGGGAGAAGGCTGCGGCAGGAGGCGAGGGCGAGCGGATCATCTTCTCGGCGAAATTCGCCTGCCCGGTCTCGGGCTTCACCATCGAGGAGATCGAGCCGCGGCTGTTCTCGTTCAACAACCCGTTCGGCGCCTGCCCGGCCTGCGACGGCATCGGCCACGAGATGCGGGTCGACGCCGCCCTCGTCGTCCCGGACGAGAGCCTCTCGCCGAAGCGTGGCGCCATCGCCCCCTGGGCGCGCTCAACCTCGCCCTATTACGGGCAGACCTTGGAATCCCTCGCCCGGCACTAC
>DASQKJ010000081.1:0-54294 GCA_035630595.1 Methyloceanibacter sp. | reverse complement strand
TCGCGGCAGGGCGTGCACTGGCCACAGGATTCATGCTTGTAGAAATAGGACAGCCGCCCGATGGCGCGGATGATGTCGGTCGACTTGTCCATGACGATCACCGCCGCGGTGCCGAGTCCGGTCTTGAGGGCCTTGAGGCTGTCGAAATCCATCGGCAGGTCGTTGCATTCATTCGCTGGGATGCACGGCACCGACGAGCCGCCGGGGATGACGGCGAGGAGATTGTCCCAGCCGCCGATCACGCCGCCGGCGTAGCGATCGACCAGCTCGCGCAGGGGAACGCCCATCTCCTCCTCGACATTGCACGGCGTGTTCACATGGCCTGAAAGGCAGAACAGCTTGGTGCCGGTATTGTTGGGGCGGCCGAGCGAAGCGAACCAGGTGGCGCCGCGATGCAAGATGTCGGGGACGACGGCGATGGTCTCGACATTGTTGACGGTGGTTGGCGCGCCATACAGCCCGACATTGGCGGGGAATGGCGGCTTCAGCCGCGGCATGCCCTTCTTGCCTTCGAGGCTTTCCAGCAGCGCCGTCTCCTCGCCGCAGATATAGGCGCCGGCGCCGTGGTGCAGATAAAGGTCGAAGTCCCAGCCGTTGACGTTGTTCTTGCCGATCAGCTTGGCGTCATAGGCCTCGTCGATCGCGGCTTGCAAGATCTCGCGCTCGCGGATGAACTCGCCGCGAATATAGATGTAGGCGACATGTGCGCGCATGGCGAAGGCGGCGAGCAGCGCGCCTTCGATCAGGAGCTGTGGATCGTGCCGCATGATGTCCCGATCTTTGCAAGTGCCGGGCTCGGACTCGTCGGCATTGATCACGAGATAGTTCGGCCGCCCGTCCGACTGCTTGGGCATGAAAGACCATTTGAGCCCGGTGGGGAAACCGGCGCCGCCACGCCCGCGCAGACCTGAGGCCTTGACTTCATCGATGATCGCTTCGTGACCGCGCTCGATGATCTGCTTGGTACCGTCCCAGGCGCCGCGCGCGCGCGCGGCCTTGAGCCGCCAGGGGTGCAGCCCGTACAGGTTCTTGAAGATGCGGTCCTTGTCTTGCAGCATCACTTTGGCTTCGGTTTGCGGCCCTTGCTAAGAGGCGGCTTGGGCACGGCGGCCTCGCGCACATGGGCCGCCTTGCCCGGACGTTTGGCTTCTGCATCGGTCAGAGCCGGACCGGTCCCAGCCCTGTCGTCGGGCTCCTCGTTGCGATAGAGCGCGGGATCGACGAGGGTGAGCGGACCGCCGAGCGGCGCCGAAGCCTGCCGGCTGTTCTGCGGGCCGGGCTCGACGCTACGTCCGGCCTTCAGGCTCTCCAGAATCCGGGTCAGGCTCTCCGGGGTGAGGTCCTCGTAATAGTCTTTGTTGATCTGGGCGACAGGGGCGTTGACGCAAGCGCCGAGGCACTCGACCTCGGTCCAGGAGAAGAGGCCGTCCTCGGTCACATGGCCCGGCACGCCGATTAGCTTGCGGCAGGTCTCCTTGATCTCCTCGGCGCCTCTCAGCCAGCAGGGCGTCGTGCCGCAGACCTGCACGTAATGGCGGCCGACCGGCGCCAGATTGAACATAGTGTAGAAGGTCGCGATCTCGTAGACGCGGATATAAGCCATGCCCAGCATGTCGGCGACATAGCGGAGCGTGGGTTCCGGCAGCCAGCCGCCCATCTGCTCCTGCGCGCGCCACAGGATCGGCAGCACGGCCGAGGCCTGCCGCCCCTCCGGGTATTTCTTGATCTGGGCTCTGGCCCATTCAAGATTTTCCGGCGCGAAGGAGAAGCCCTCAGGCTGCTCGGCGGCGAGGCGGCGGACGCTCATCGGTTCGCTTCTTCTCTTCTCGCGTCGGGTCTGGCCCAGCGACGCGAGGCTCCCCTAGCGGTGAACGGTGCAAGCGGGAATCGTGGTCAGCTTCTTACCCACATAGGCCTTCAGCGTGTAAAAGCAAACTGCGGTTTGGGTGGTTTTCTGCAAGGTTACCACGATCGCATCAGAGGACACTTTGCCTGAGTGGCGGGTCACGGCTTCGGCCGGAATGAACGCGGTGGCGTGGATTTCAAAGCCGTCGCGGGTTAGCTCCTCCAACGATAAGGGGCCGCTCTCCGGCTGCGGCGTTTCGGCGCTCCCCGGCTGGGCGGGGGATGCGCCATTCTCTGGCTTGACGGCCGGCACGCCATTGTCCGGTTTGGCGGCCTCTCCCGCCTCAGGCTTGGCGCCCTCGCCTTCGGTGGTCTTCGACGGCTCGGACGGCTCCGGCGTCGTCTCCGGCGCGGCGCTCAGTTCCGAGGCGGCAAAGGTGACAGCGGCGACCAAGGCCAACATCAGCACCGTCTTCATCATCGATCCGCCCTCACCGGTCAATTTCTCCGAACACGATGTCGATGGAGCCAAGCACGGCCGACACGTCGGCGAGCATATGGCCGCGGCACAGGAAGTCCATCGCGGCAAGGTGGGCGAAGCTCGGCGCTCTGATCTTGCAACGATAAGGCCGATTGGTGCCGTCCGACACGAGATAAACGCCGAACTCGCCCTTGGGCGCCTCGACGGCGGCGTAAACCTCCCCCTTGGGCACGTGATAGCCTTCGGTATAGAGCTTGAAGTGGTGAATGAGGGCCTCCATCGAGCTTTTCATCTCGGCGCGCTTGGGCGGCACCATCTTGTGGTTCTCCACAGTGACCGGGCCCAGCTCGGTGGTGAGCCGCTCGCAAGCCTGCTTTATGATGCGCACGGACTGGCGCATTTCCTCCATGCGGCAGAGATAGCGGTCGTAGCAGTCGCCGTTCTTGCCGATGGGAATGTCGAATTCGAGCTCGTCGTAGCATTCATAGGGCTGAGCCTTGCGCAGATCCCAGGCAGCGCCAGAGCCGCGCACCATCACGCCCGAGAAGCCACGCGCCCAGGCATCCTCTAGGCTCACCACGCCGATATCGACATTGCGCTGCTTGAAGATGCGGTTCCCGGTCAGCAGCGTCTCGATGTCGTCGCAAACTTTGAGGAATGGGTCGCAGAAGGCATAGATGTCGGCGACCAGATCCGGCGGGAGGTCTTGGTGCACGCCGCCGGGGCGGATATAGGCCGCATGCATGCGGCTGCCGCTCGCCCGCTCATAGAACACCATGAGCTTCTCGCGCTCCTCAAAGCCCCAGAGCGGCGGCGTCAGCGCGCCGACATCCAAGGCCTGGGTGGTTACGTTGAGGAGGTGGGAGAGCAGCCGGCCGATCTCGGAATAGAGCACGCGGATCAGCTGCGCCCGCTTGGGCACGGCGACGCCCACCAGCTTCTCCACCGCGAGCGAATAAGCGTGCTCCTGATTCATCGGCGCCACATAATCGAGCCGATCGAAATAAGGCAGCGCCTGAAGATAGGTCTTGTATTCGATCAGCTTCTCGGTGCCGCGATGCAGCAGCCCGATATGCGGGTCGACGCGCTCGACCACCTCGCCGTCGAGTTCCAGCACGAGCCGGAGCACGCCGTGAGCGGCCGGGTGCTGCGGACCGAAATTGATGGTGAACTTGCGGTCGTCGCCTTCGCGTTTGCCGCTGTCAACGTCCGGATCAGCCGGTTTTGTCTCAGTCTCAGCCATCTACGACCTCGTCATGCCCGGCCGAAGTGCCGGGCATCCACGAATTTGAACGTGGCCAGGAAGACGTGGATGGCCAGGACAAGCCTGGCCATGACGAATCTGGGTTGAGCGCGGAGAGAATATTTCATGTGCTTGTCTCCGCCGCGGCTTTGGCGAGCTTGGCGGCGACGCCGCGGTTGAATCGATCCCAACCGACGATGAAACGCTCATGCGTGCCCGACCCGATCTCGTCAACGCCGTCATGCGCGCGCACCTTGAAGCGCGCGCGCGGGCCACGCAGTTCCGTCAGCTCTGCGTCCACCGTGATGGTGAAGCCCACGGGCGTCGCCGCTTTGTGGGCCACGTCGATATGCGTGCCGAGACTCCCCTCCCCGTCGTCCAGATGCGGCGCGAGCAACTGCACGCAAATCCATTCCATCAAGCCGACCATGAAGCCGGTGGCGAACACTTCCGGCATCGCCTGGAGCTCGGGCGCCTCGCGATAGAGATGCGGCACCGTCTTGGTTTCGGGAACCGTGTAGGAGAAGACGTGCTTCAGGCCGGGCTTGAGCGAGGATTTCATGGCTTTTCGCTCCTGTCGCCCGCTTCGCCCGCCTTCTCATCGCCGGGAATGGCGGTGTCCATGCCCTCCCAGGGCGACAGGAAGTCGAAGCTGCGATACTCCTGCATCAGCTTCACCGGCTCGTAGACCACACGCTTCAGCTCGTCGTCGTATCTGAGCTCGACAAAGCCGGTGAGCGGAAAGTCCTTGCGCAAAGGGTGGCCCTGGAAGCCGTAATCGGTGAGCAGCCGCCGCAGGTCGGGATGGCCCTCGAACAAGATGCCGTAAAGGTCGTAAGCCTCGCGTTCGAACCAATCCGCCGCCGGAAACACGGTCACGATGCTGGGCACCGGGCTCGCCGCGTCGGTCCTGGTACGGACGCGGATGCGATGGTTCAGCCAGGGGCTGAGCAGGTGATAAACCACCTCGAACCGCTCTTCCCGCTCCGGGTAATCTACGCCGCAAATGTCGATCAGGCAGCCGAAACGGCACGCGGGATCGTCGCGCAAGAACTGCATCGTCTCGGAGACATTATCGCGCGCGACCTCGACGGTGAGTTCGCCAAGCACCACCTCGGAGCCCAGCAGCTTGCTTCCGAGTCGATCGCCGAGATGAGCGGCGAGCTTGTGAAGAACTTCGTCCATCAAGGCTCCAGGAGGAGGAAAAGTGTGAAGTTCGGATCAACGCTCGATGGTGCCGGTCCGTCTGATCTTCTTCTGTAGCAGGAGGACGCCATAGACCAGGGCCTCGGCGGTCGGCGGGCAGCCCGGCACATATATGTCCACCGGGACGATGCGGTCGCAGCCGCGCACCACCGAATAGGAATAGTGATAGTAGCCGCCGCCATTTGCGCACGACCCCATGGAGATGACGTAGCGCGGCTCGGGCATCTGGTCGTAGACCTTGCGCAGCGCTGGAGCCATCTTGTTGCACAACGTGCCAGCCACGATCATGACGTCGGATTGCCTTGGGCTGCCGCGCGGCGCGAAGCCGAAACGCTCCAAATCGTAGCGCGGCATCGAAGCCTGCATCATCTCCACCGCGCAGCAGGCAAGGCCGAAGGTCATCCACATCAGCGAGCCGGTGCGCGCCCAGTTGATCAGATCGTCGGCGGTGGTGAGCAGGAAACCTTTATCGGCAAGCTCGTCGGAGAACAGGCCGAAGCTGGTCGCGCCCGGCGTGATGATGCCGCCGGCGCTGGGGCCCTCCTTCTCGAACAATGGTTCGGGACTCAATCCCATTCCAGCGCGCCTTTCCGCCACTCATAAATGAAGCCCACGGTGAGAATGGCGAGGAACACCATCATCGCCCAGAAGCCGAAGGCTCCGATATCGTTGAAGGCCACCGCCCAGGGAAACAGGAACGCGACCTCCAGATCAAAGATAATGAACAGAAGCGACACCAGGTAGAAGCGCACGTCGAATTTCATGCGCGCGTCGTCGAAGGCATCGAAGCCGCATTCATAGGCCGAGACCTTCTCGGGGTCCGGCTTATTCACGGCAATGACGAAGGGCGCGAGCAGGATCGCCGCGCTGATGGCAAACGCAATGCCGATAAAGATGACGAGCGGCAGGTAACTTTGAAGCAGCTGGCCCATGGCTCGCTTGATTTTACGGGCGTTTCGCTCCCCGCCGGCCTCTTGTCGGGCTCCAACGCTGGCTTAGCGCAAGGCCCCTTGGATGGCAAGCTTGGCTCTTGCGCTAGGCTCAGCGGCGCCCTGAGCCGAGAAAACGGTCGAGCACCTGCTGAAAGCTTTGGACCTGGCTCGGCTCGGCATCCGGTCCGGGCTCGATCCGTTCGCCGAAGATCGCCGCGCCCAGATTATCCGTATCGGTCAGGCCGAGCCTCTTGCTCTGGCCGCCGCCGCCAAGCATGTCGCGCAAGATTTGACCCAGGATATCGCCGCCCGACGGCGTTTCGCCGGAACCGGAAGGCACCGCCTGTCCGGGGATGTCGATCTTGTAGGGGCCGACGACGACCGGCTTGATGCGCCCCTCGCGAATCCCCTTCTCTAACTCGCGCAAGATATGCCCGAGCAGATCGCCACCAGGGACAGACTGTCCATCCCCATCGGTGGGCATGGGCTGGGCGCCAGGATCGGAAGGTACGGGGACCGGTTGGCTTTCCGAGACCGGAGGCAGCTTCTTGGGACGAGGCGCGGGCTGTCCATCGCGCGGGGGTCCCAGAATGTCGCCGATCGGCGGGATCGGACTCGATGCCGGACCTGATGGCGCGGCGCGTCCCTGCCCGAACATGTCGCGCAGGATGTCGCCCAATCCGCCGCCGGACGGCGACGGCGCTTCCGGCGCTGACGGCTCCGCGCGTCCCGAGCCGCTCTTCATCAAGCCGGAAAGGATCATGCCGGCGATGATCGGCAGCAGCTTCTTCAGGATACTCGACGTGACCCCGGAGAACTGTTGCGCCTGGTCGGCGACGGCGCGGCTCGCCTCGGGAGAACCGAACATCGTCGCCAGAACGTCATTCCCCGCTTCGCGTCCTTCCCGCGAGAAGGCCGCGCTGGGATCGTCATACATCGCGAACAGGTCGGGGCGCTGCGCCGCAAGGGCGAATAGATGGCCTAGTCCTTCCGGCGTAGCGGTGGATTGCTTGATGCCGACGGAGATGGCGGGCAGAAGAGCCGCCACGGCGGCCTTCGTCTGCTGCGAGGTCAACCCGAATTCGCGGCCGAGCTCGGCCATGGCGTCGCCATGCTGAGCGTCGGCGAGGATTTCGTAGAGAGTGGCCATGGTTCAATCCCTAGTGGCGAGGGGACCTGAATTCTAGCAGCTTCGTTGGGCGTAGGAGAGTCCAAGTGGCGGCGCGGCAAGAGACACAACCACCTGGTGCGTTCGACGGGCCATCGAGGAGTGGCGGGAGTGACGGGGCTCGAACCCGCGACCTTCGGCGTGACAGGCCGACGCTCTAACCAACTGAGCTACACCCCCTACCGGGCCGCTGAACCACGGCCGGAGGCATTGCCAGCATGTACGGCGGGGGATTCGCCAAGTCAAGGCGAGGGCCAGCGGGCAATTTAGGGGCTATGGCGGGCTATTCCTTCGGGGCGGCGGACAGGCTCGCCAGCATGTCCTTGGCTCGCGGGTCGCCGAGCTTGGCCGCCTCGGCGACGAGCCGGTTGGCTTTTGCCGGATCGTAGCCGACCCCGAACAGGCCTTGGTGGTGGAAATTCGCCATGATCAGCATGGCGCGGGTCGAGCCGGAATCAACCGCGCGTCGAACCATGCGCACGCCTTCGATTTCATCCTTCGGCACTCCCTTGCCAGTAATCTGGGTCATCCCGAGCAGCATCATGCCGGTTGGGCTCCCTTGCTCGGCGGCGCGGCGCATGAGTTCCGCAGCCTCGGCTTCGGGATAGGCAAGAGCGAGCATGTCCGAGGGGTTGTTCTCGCTAATCAGCCGATCGAGCAGCTTCTTGGCAGCCTCGTTCTTCTTGGCGGCGAGGAAGGCAAGTCCGGCCTGGAGTACGAAGCGGCGCTCGGCAGGGTTAGCCTTCATGGCTTTGACGCAAGCCGGCACGGCCCGATAAGGATCGATCGAGGTGAACGGACGGGCCCACTCGTCAGGTCCGAAGCCGACAAGAGGATCGACCGCAAGCCGGTCGCAAAGCTGTTCCGGCGTCTCGCCTTCGATGATGGTATCGAGGTCGATCGGCGGCGCGGACCATACGCTTGAAGGCTGAAGCAGAAGGGCCAAGCCCAACACCGCCACGGCGGCAAAAACGCACCGCATCGACATACCTCCCAAGAACGAAACGCTAAGTTTGGTGGGCGGTGACAGGCTCGAACTGCCGACATCCACGGTGTAAACGTGGCGCTCTACCAACTGAGCTAACCGCCCTTTCCCGCGTGCGATAGAGCAAGCTGCCCCGGATCGCTACAGGAAACCATGCAAACAAAAAGGGCGAAGCCCCACGCAAGCAAGGCTCCGCCTCGAAAAAAGTGGTCGGTCGAAAGCCTAGCTGTTGACGGCCTCTTTGAGTGCCTTGCCGGCACGGAATTTCGGCACGCGGGAGGCCGGGATCTGCACCTCGGCGCCCGTGCGCGGGTTGCGGCCGATTGAGGCTTTGCGCTGCGCGACCTGAAAATTGCCAAAGCCGACGATACGCACAGTGTCTCCGCCACGCAGGGCTCTCTCGATGTTCTTGAACGTCGCGTCCACGGCCTTCTCGGCCGCATCTTTCGACAGATCAGATTCCTTCGCCACATGGGCGACGAGTTCAGCTTTGTTCACGGGTCATCATCCTTTCGCTCGGGCCCCAATCGAGAGGGGTGGTTCCGCCCTTCGAGGCCTTCGGTACGCTCCGATTCACAAACAAGTGGTGTATGACTGGCGTAAAAAACCCGGAAAATCAACAAAAATGGTCCGACTCTGCGCACAGGGCCGGACCATCAAATTTGAGGCAAATCGCGGCAGAGCGCGCCGCTTAATGTGCCGTGACGCCGGCCTGGGATTCGTCCTTCGGAGACACGACTTGGGCCGCTTCCGCGCCTTCCTCCTCCCAGGCGATCGGCTGCGGAAGCCGGGTGAAGGCAATCTTCAGCACCTCCTCCATGCGCGACACCGGGCGGATATCGAGCACCTTCTTCAGCTCGTCCGGTATCTCCGTGAGATCCTTGGCATTTTCGTCCGGAATGATGACGGTCTTGATGCCGGCCCTAAGCGCCGCGAGCAGCTTTTCCTTAAGCCCGCCAATGGGCAGAACCCGGCCTCTCAGCGTGATTTCGCCGGTCATGGCGACCTCGCGCTTGACCGGAATTCCCGTCATCAGGGAGACGATGGCGGTCACCATGGCGACGCCGGCCGAGGGGCCGTCTTTCGGGGTTGCACCCTCGGGCACGTGCACGTGGATGTCGCGTTTCTCGAACAGAGGCGGCTCGATGCCGAAATCGACGGCCCGCGACCGCACATAGGCATTCGCGGCCTGGATCGATTCCTTCATGACGTCGCGCAGGTTGCCGGTCACGGTCATCTTGCCCTTGCCGGGCATCATGACCCCTTCGACCGTCAACAACTCGCCGCCGACCTCGGTCCAGGCCAGGCCGGTGACCACGCCGACCTGATCCTCGAGCTCGGCCTCGCCATAGCGATATTTCGGCACGCCGAGATAGTCCTCAAGGTTCTTGAGCGTGATCTTGATCGATTTCTTCTTGCTGGTGAGCAGCTCCTTCACCGACTTCCGCGCCAGCTTGGCGACCTCGCGCTCGAGATTACGCACGCCGGCTTCCCGCGTGTAGCGGCGGATGATCTCCTTGAGCGCATCCTCCTCCAGGCTCCACTCTTCCGGCTCGAGGCCGTGCGCCTTGGTCATGGCCGGGATCAGGTGGCGGCGGGCGATCTCCGTCTTCTCGTCCTCGGTGTAGCCCGCAATGCGGATGATCTCCATGCGGTCCATCAAGGCGGGAGGGATGTTGAGCGTGTTCGCCGTGGTGACGAACATCACGTTGGACAGATCGTAGTCCACCTCCAGATAGTGGTCGTTGAAGGTGTGGTTCTGCTCGGGGTCCAGCACTTCGAGCAGGGCCGAGGCCGGATCGCCGCGGAAATCGGCGCCCATCTTGTCGACCTCGTCGAGCAGGAACAGCGGATTGATCTTCTTGGCTTTCCGCATCGACTGGATCACCTTGCCGGGCATCGAGCCGATATAGGTGCGGCGGTGGCCCCTGATCTCGGCCTCGTCGCGCACGCCGCCGAGGCTCATGCGCACGAATTCGCGGCCCGTGGCGCGTCCGATCGACTTGCCGAGCGAGGTCTTGCCGACGCCGGGAGGGCCGACCAGGCAGAGGATCGGGCCCTTGAGCTGATTGGTGCGGTTCTGCACCGCGAGATATTCAATGATGCGGTCCTTGACCTTCTCAAGCCCGTAATGATCCTCGTCGAGAATCTTCTGCGCTTCGTCGAGGTCGCGCTTGATCTTGCCCTTGACGCCCCACGGGATGGTCAACAACCAGTCGAGATAGTTGCGGACGACGGTGGCCTCGGCCGACATCGGGCTCATCTGGCGGAGCTTCTTCAACTCGCCGATGGCCTTCTCCCGCGCCTCCTTCGAGAGCTTGGTCTTCTCGATCTTCTGCTCGATCTCGGCAAGGTCGTCGCGGCCCTCCTCGCTGTCGCCGAGCTCCTTCTGGATCGCCTTCATCTGTTCGTTCAGGTAGTACTCGCGCTGCGTCTTCTCCATCTGACGCTTGACGCGGCTCCTGATCTTGCGCTCGACCTGGAGCACCGAGATCTCGCTCTCCATCAGCGTGAAGACGCGCTCCAGCCGCTCAGAGACCGAGGTGACCTCGAGAATCTGCTGCTTCTCGGCGATCTTGATGGCGAGATGCGAAGCGATGGTGTCGGCGAGCTTGGAATAGTCCTCGATCTGGCTCGCGGTGCCCAGCACCTCGGGCGAAATCTTCTTGTTGAGCTTCACGTAGCTCTCGAACTGGGACACGACCGAGCGCGATAGCGCCTCGATCTCATCCTCCGAGCCGAGCGTATCTTCTACGCGCTCCACCTCTGCTTCGAAATAAGCGTCGTTTTCGGTGTAGCGGCGGATAGCGGCGCGGCGCGTACCCTCGACCAGCACCTTCACGGTGCCGTCCGGCAGCTTCAGCAGCTGAAGCACCGAGGCGAGCGTGCCCATTGTGTAAATGCCGTCGGTCGCAGGCTCATCGTCGCTCGCGTTCTTCTGGGCGACGAGCAGAATCTGCTTGTCGGACCGCATCACCTCTTCGAGGGCTGCGATCGACTTCTCACGGCCGACGAAGAGCGGCACGATCATATAAGGGAACACGACGATGTCGCGCAGAGGCAACACCGGATAGAGCTCGGGGCCGCCTTCTTTGATCGTGGACGGTGCTGATTCAGCCATGGCAGTTTGGTCGCTTTCTTGTTTGGGCAAGAGCGCCGAGGCGTTCCGCCGCTGTCTTCTACCCCTCCCCCTCGAACCCGCGCGCCACCCCAAGTATCAGGGTAAATGGCGCAGCAGGCCCTGTGGCATGTTTTCCTGCAGTCCGCGTACGTGGCGACAAACGCAGCCGCCGTCAAGTAGCTGGTGTCTTCCCTGAGAAGCCCTGATTTCCCACTATTCTGTGTGGGATTCGCTTTAGCCCGCAAGCGGGAAAGGTGCCAATCCTCAGGCGCTGGTGCCGAGCTCCTCATGGCGGTCGGAGTAGATGCGCAATGGCCTTGCCTTGCCTTCCACTACCTCGGAACTGATCACGATCTCCTCCACGCCACGCAAGGACGGGAGCTCGAACATGGTATCGAGCAAGATGCCTTCCATGATCGAGCGGAGGCCGCGGGCGCCGGTTTTCCGGTCGATCGCCTTCTTGGAGATGGTGCGCAACGACTCCTCGGCGAAGCCGAGCTGCACATCCTCCATCTCGAACAGGCGTTGATACTGCCTGACCAGGGCATTTTTCGGCTCGGTCAGGATGCGCATCAAGGCCTCCTCGTCGAGATCGTCGAGCGTAGCGATCACGGGAACGCGGCCGATGAACTCCGGGATCAGCCCGAATTTGAGCAGGTCCTCGGGCTCCACCCCCTTGAGGATGTCGCCGGTGCGCCTATCGTCGACGGCTTCCACCTTGGCACCGAAGCCGATCGAGGTCGAGCGGCCGCGGGCCGCGATGATCTTCTCGAGACCGGCGAACGCACCGCCGCAGACGAACAGGATATTCGTGGTGTCGACCTGCAGGAACTCCTGCTGCGGGTGCTTGCGGCCGCCCTGGGGGGGCACCGAAGCAACGGTGCCTTCCATGATCTTGAGCAGGGCCTGCTGCACGCCCTCGCCCGACACGTCGCGGGTGATCGACGGATTGTCGGATTTGCGGCTGATCTTGTCGACCTCGTCGATATAGACGATGCCGCGCTGCGCCCGCTCGACATTGTAGTCGGCAGCTTGGAGCAGCTTGAGGATGATGTTCTCGACGTCCTCGCCGACATAGCCCGCCTCGGTCAGCGTGGTGGCGTCGGCCATGGTGAAAGGCACGTCGAGGATACGGGCGAGCGTCTGCGCGAGCAGTGTCTTGCCGCAGCCGGTCGGGCCGATCAACAGAATGTTGGACTTGGCGAGCTCGACATCGGAATTCTTGCTCGAATGGTTGAGCCGTTTGTAGTGGTTGTGCACGGCAACCGAGAGCACGCGCTTGGCGTAATCCTGGCCGATCACGTAATCGTCGAGGACGGCGCAGATCTCCATCGGCGTCGGTACGCCGTCGCGCGACTTCACCAGCGAGCTCTTATTCTCCTCGCGGATGATATCCATGCAAAGCTCGACGCATTCATCGCAGATGAACACGGTCGGCCCGGCGATCAGCTTGCGCACCTCGTGCTGGCTCTTGCCGCAGAAGGAGCAGTAGAGGGTGTTTTTGGAGTCGGCTCCGCTCACCTTGCTCATTCGTTCATCCAATCAATCGTTATTGCGGCACGGGCAATCGTCCGCCCTAGCGCCATTGTTGCTTCTTGCCGCCTCGCAAGTGTGACCCCTCCTCGGCGATAGCTGCTCGAGGAGCGATCTCAGCATGCTATGGCGGCACTGATCAAGGATTGATTAATCCCCGGTTTTCCAGGCCGGGTAGTAATCCCCGACAATTGAATATGCAGGCTGCGTGCCTTACGCCGATGCAACGGCCGGCGTGACTAAAATTCGCCGATTAGCCCTAATGGGCGCGGTTTCCGATCTTCCGGGTGACGGCGATTCGCTACGATACCGGAACGAGTTTTTCCACTTTCTCTTCCAGCGGGTGGCGCTTGGTGATCACCTCGTCGACGATGCCGAACTTCCGCGCGTCCTCGGCGGAGAGGAAATAGTCGCGATCGAGAGTGCGATCGATGGTCTCGTAGTCCTGCCCGGTGTGATGGACGTAGATCTCGTTGAGCCGGCGCTTCATCTTGATGATGTCCTCGGCGTGGCGCTCGATGTCGCTGGCCTGGCCCTGAAAGCCGCCCGAAGGCTGATGCAGCAGGATGCGCGCATTGGGCAGAGCGTAGCGCATGCCCTTCTCGCCGGCGGCGAGCAGGAGCGAGCCCATCGAGGCGGCCTGGCCGATGCAAAGCGTGGCAACCGCCGGTCGGATGAACTGCATGGTGTCGTAGATCGCCATACCCGAGGTGACGATGCCGCCGGGCGAGTTGATATACATCGAGATCTCCTTCTTGGGGTTCTCGGCCTCCAAGAACAGGAGCTGGGCGGTGATAAGCGAAGCGACGTGGTCCTCGATCGGCCCGGTGACGAAGACGATCCGCTCCTTCAACAGGCGCGAGTAAATGTCATAGGCCCGCTCGCCGCGGTTGGTCTGCTCGACCACCATGGGTACAAGCGTATTCAAATAGGTGTCGGCAGGATCTTTCATTGCTGTCCTAAGGGGTAGCGGGGCCCGCCGGGCCCCTCGCGAATCTCGTCCGCCTCGCCTACTACATATGGGGTCATAGACCGAAACGGAAGGGGCATGAAGCAGGCGCGCCGCGGATGGCTAACGCTCAGCCTTTCTTCTTGCCGCGCTTCTTGCCGTGACCATGGTCGTGCCCATGGTCATGGTCATGGTCGTGGTCATGATCGTGATGGTGGTCATGATCATGGTGGTGGTCATGGTCGTGGTGATCGTGGTCTGCATAGAGCTCTTCCGGCGTGACGGCCTTCTCCGTCACCTTCGCAAGCTCCAGGATGTAGTCCACCGCCTTGTCCTCGAAGATCGGCGCCCTGAGTTCGGCGAGGAGCTGAGGATTGCTGCGATAATAGTCGTAGACCTTGCGCTCTTGACCCGGGAACTGCCGGACGCGCTCGAGCAGGGCGCGGCTCACCTCCTCGTCGGAGATCTTGATCTCCTTGCGCGTGCCGACCTCCGATAGGATCAGTCCGAGCCGGACCCGGCGCGCGGCGATGTCGCGGTAGTCCGCTCTCGCCTTCTCTTCGGTCGTGCCCTCGTCCTCGAAGCTTCGCTTGGAGCGTTCGAGGTCGGCGGTCACCTGTTGCCAGATCGACTGGAACTCGTTGTCGACCAGCGTCGGCGGGAGGTCGAAATCGTGCGCTTCGTTGAGGGCATCGAGCAGCGTGCGCTTCAACTTCAGCCGCGAGGCGCCCGCCCGATCCTGCTCCAGCCGCTGCTTGATGGTCTCGCGCAGCTTCTCGACTGATTCTAGGCCGAGGCTCTTGGCGAAATCATCGTCGACCGGCGGGGTTTCGGGCGCCCCCACCTCCTTCACCTTCACCGCAAAGCGCGCTTGTTGGCCGGCAAGGCTCGCCTCCGGGTAGTTGTCGGGGAAGGTCGCGTCGATCTCGCGCTCGTCACCGGTACGCGCGCCGGTCAAACCCTCCTCGAAGCCGGGAATGAAGTTGCCGCCGCCGAGAATAACCGGCGCATCGTCGGTCGAACCCCCTTCGAATGGCTTGCCGTCGATCGTGCCGGTGAAGTCTATGATCAGGCGGTCGCCCTGCTCCGCCGCGCCGTCCTTCGGCGGGTAGCGCAGATTGGCCGCGCGGATGCGGTCGAGCGAGCTGTCGATGTCTGCGTCGGCGACCTCGGCCACGGGCTTCTCCAGCGCCAGCGTGCCGAAATCCATCAGTTCGAATTTGGGAAGCACCTCGAAGGAGAGCGTGTAGGCGAGATCGCTCGTACCGGCGAAAATCTTTTCGATCTCGGCTTCGTCCTCCGGCAGACCGACGGTTGGCTGGAACGCCGGCCGCTCCTCGCGCTGCGACAGTGCCTCGCGGCTCGTCTCGGTGACCGCCTGCTGCACTACCTCGGCCATGACCGAGCGGCCATAGACCTTGCGTAGATGCTCTTTCGGCACGCGGCCGGGACGGAAGCCTTTCAACCGGGCCTTGCCCTTGAGCTCGTCGAGCCGAACAGACAGACGCTGCTCCAGCTCCTCGGCGCCGATCACGACCTTCAATTGGCGGCGCAAACCTTCAGCACTCGTTTCCGTGACATTCATGCGAGGTCAATCCATCGTTTAAGCGCCGGAAGGCGCCGAGATATGTTTGGCCCATCCAACCTCGAGAGAGATGGATGGTGCGGGCGGAGGGAGTTGAACCCCCACGGCCGAAGCCACCAGAACCTAAATCTGGCGTGTCTACCAGTTCCACCACGCCCGCTTTAAGGGTCGCGAAATGCGTCCGGCCCCGCCTCGGCTGCGAGGGTCTATATCACAGCCTTTCCCTTATGCCAGCGGAGCTTCCTGCGCCTTTTCGCCCTCTACTGCCCAGGATCCCCTCGTCTATGATCCCCTCCCCGCCGCCAGACTTGAATCCCATGCAGTCACTAGATAGGACAGGCAAGCCGCCGATGAAGAGAGTTTGGTCGATTGTCTGTTCGCAGTTCTTAATCGTCCCCCTTATTTGGCTCGGCTGGACCTATGTCGCGGATGCCATCGCCCCAAGCGCTCGCAGGACCTTGAGTCTATCTCTACACGGCGTTTTACTCGGAATGGCATGCTCTTGATGCAGACATTATTGCGACCTCCCTGCCTTGCCGGAGGCTATTCTGCTCATTAGGTTGCCGCGAACGGTCGAGAGTTTGAGGCACCCTCCGTGTCCTACCGCAATGGCATCATCGAGGCGATCGGCAATACGCCGCTGATCAAGCTCAAGCGCGCCTCGGAGGAGACGGGTTGCCGGATCCTCGGCAAGGCCGAGTTCATGAATCCGGGCCAGTCGGTCAAGGACCGCGCGGCGCTGTTCATCATTCGCGATGCGCTCAACTCCGGCCGCCTCCAGCCAGGTGGCACGGTGGTCGAAGGTACCGCGGGGAACACGGGGATCGGCTTGGCGCTGGTCGGCAACGCGCTCGGCCTCAAGACCGTCATCGTCATCCCCGACACGCAGTCGGAAGAGAAGAAGCAGATGCTGCGGCTCACCGGCGCCAAGCTCATCGAGGTGCCGGCGGTCCCCTACAAGGACCCCAACAACTACGTCAAGTATTCCGGCCGGCTAGCCGAGGAACTCGCCGTGAGCGAGCCCAATGGCGCCATCTGGGCCAACCAGTTCGACAATGTGGCAAACCGCCAAGGGCACATCGAGACGACGGCGGAGGAGATCTGGAACGACACGCAAGGCAAGGTCGACGGCTTCGTCTGCGCGGTCGGGACCGGCGGCACGCTGGCCGGCGTGTCGATGGGCCTAAAGCAGCACAATCCGGACGTGGTCATCGGGCTTGCCGACCCGATGGGCGCCGCGCTCTATAGTTTCTACAAGCACGGCGTGCTGAAAGCCGAAGGCAGCTCGATCACCGAAGGGATCGGCCAGGGCCGCATCACCGCAAATCTCGAAGGGGCCAAGATCGACGAGGCTTACCAGATCCACGATGCCGAGGCGCTGCCCATCGTCTTTGATCTCCTCAGCGAGGAAGGTCTGTGCCTTGGGGGGTCGAGCGGCATCAATGTCGCTGGCGCGATGCGCCTCGCCCGCGACCTGGGCCCGGGTCACACCATTGTCACCGTGCTTTGCGATTACGGGACCCGCTACCAAAGTCGGCTGTTCAACCCCAAATTCCTGCGTGAGAAGGGGTTGCCGGTCCCCGATTGGCTCGATCGGGGACAGGCGGCGGCGCCGCGCGTATTTGTCTAACCTGGAACCGGAGATCTGATTTGTTGCAGACGAAGACCTGGCTGACCGAAACCGACGAGCTCGCCCGCGAGCTCAACGCCCCCGACCTCGTCATCATCGACGCGTCCTGGCACATGCCGGCCGAAGGCCGTGATGCACATGCGGAATATCTGCAAGAGCATATCCCAGGCGCGATCTTCTTCGACATCGACGAGATCGCCGACACCAGGAGCGATCTACCGCATATGTTGCCGCCACCCGAGAAATTCTCCTCGCGGATGCGTAGCATGGGCATCGGCGACGGCTCGCGCATCGTCATTTACGATAAGAGCGGGTTGTTCAGCGCCGCGCGCGTGTGGTGGACGTTCCGGGTTATGGGCGTCGACGATGTGACGGTGCTGAACGGCGGCCTGCCGAAGTGGAAGCAGGAAGGGCGCCCCGTCGAGAGCGGGCCGCCGCGGCCGCGTACGACTCGCCATTTCACCGCAAGGCGCAACGCCGATCTGGTGCGGGACGTCTCCGACGTGAAAAAGCTGCTCAAAGACCAATCGGCCGAACTCGTCGATGCGCGTGCGCCGGAGCGCTTCGCCGGAAAGGCGCCGGAGCCGAGGCCGGGGTTGCGTTCAGGGCACATCCCCGGCGCGCACAATGTTCCGTTCGGCAATCTGCTCAACAAGGATGGCACGCTGAAGTCCGGTCCCGAGATCGAGCGCCTGTTCGAGGAGGCCGGCGTCGATCTCAGCAAGCCGGTGGTGGCGAGTTGCGGCTCGGGCATCACGGCGAGCGTGCTGGCGCTCGGGCTTGCCCAGATCGGCCATCGCAAGACCGCCGTCTATGACGGCTCTTGGTCGGAATGGGGCGCCGATCAGAGCCTTCCCATCGAGACCGGCTAGGATTAACTGATGCACCTCCCCTCGCCCGAGCGGGACTAGATGAGCAAACGGACCCGGAAAGAAAAGGACGCGACGCGGCTGGTCCATGCGGGACGCGAACCCGCGCGCCAGCACGGCTTCGTCAATACGCCGATCTATCGCGGCTCCACCGTGCTGTTCCCCACCATGGCGGCGATCGAGGCGAACGATCAGGCCTTCACCTATGGGCGGGTGGGGACGCCAACGGTCAAGGCGCTCGAAGAGGCGATCGCCGAGCTTGAGGGCGGGCATCGCACGCTGCTGACACCGTCTGGTCTTTCGGCCATCGCCACGGCGCTTCTGGCGTTTGTCTCGGCCGGGGACGAGGTCCTGGTGGTGGACTCGATTTATCGCCCGGCTCGCCGCTTCTGCGACAATTTGCTGAGCCGGCTCGGGGTGAAAGTCACCTATTACGACCCGTTGATCGGCGCCCGCATCGCGCAGCTCATCACCGGAAAGACCCGCGTGGTGTTCGCTGAATCGCCCGGCTCGCAGACCTTCGAGGTGCAGGACATTCCAGCCATCGTGCAAGCGGCCCATGCGGCCGGCGCGGTGGTCATTCTCGACAATACCTGGGCGACGCCGCTCTACTTCAAGGCCTTCGCCCATGGGGTCGACGTTTCGATCCAGGCAGCCACCAAATATATCGTCGGCCATGCCGACGCGATGCTCGGCGCCGTTACCGCCTCTGAGCAGGCCTCAGGCGCAGTGCAGAAGACGCATGAGGACCTCGGGCTCTGTCCGGGCCCGGAGGACGTTTATCTCGGTCTGAGGGGCCTGCGCAGCCTCGGCGTGCGGCTGGAGCGGCATCAGCGCTCGGCGCTCGAAATCGCACGCTGGCTTGCCGAGCGGTCCGAAGTCGCGCGGGTGATCCACCCGGGGCTTCCGTCGGATCCCGGGCACGCGCTGTGGAAGCGCGATTTCAGCGGGGCCTCTGGCCTGTTCTCGATCCTGCTGAAACCGGTCCCGCGCGAGCGGCTTGCCGCCATGCTCGACGGGCTCAGACTGTTCGGCATGGGCTATTCCTGGGGCGGCTTCGAGAGCCTGATCGTGCCCTTCGATCCGAGCGCCTATCGCACTGCGACACAGTGGCAGGTCGAGGGCCCGGCGCTGCGTTTGCATATCGGGCTTGAGGATGTCGACGATTTGAAAGTCGATCTCGAAGCCGGGTTTGCGCGGCTCGCCGCGCGCGACTAGTCGCTCAGCAACCAAGGAGGCTGGCCATGGATTTCAAGCTCCGCGGCAAGCGCGCGCTTGTCACCGGCTCGACGCAAGGCATCGGTTTCGCCATCGCCCAAGGTCTCGCACGTGAAGGCGCGGCGGTGGTCATCAACGGGCGCGGCGAGGCCAAGGTGGGCGAGGCGGTGAAACGCATCGCAAGCGAGACGAAAGCGCCGGTGAGCGGCATCGTCGGCGATGTCGGCAGCGCCGCCGAGGTGGATCGCCTGGTGCGGCAGCTCGGGCCGGTCGACATTCTCATCAACAATGCCGGCATCTTCGAGCCGAAGCCGTTCCTCGAAATCCCCGACAGCGACTGGCTTCGCCATTTCGAGGTGAACGTGATGAGCGGCGTGCGCCTGTCGCGGGCGCTGCTGCCGCATATGTTGAAGCAGAATTGGGGCCGCATCGTCTTCATCTCCTCGGAGTCGGGGCTGAACATCCCACCGGAGATGGTGCAATACGGGATGACCAAGACGGCGCAGCTCGCGGTTTCGCGTGGCATCGCCGAGACCGTTCCGGGGACCGGCGTCACGGTGAACGCGGTGTTGCCCGGACCGACCTTGACGGAAGGCGTAAACGTGTTCCTGGAAACCTTGGCCAAGGATCGGGGCATCGGCATCGATGAGATGGCCGACGAGTTGATTAAGACGCTTCGCCCCTCCTCGCTGATCAGGCGCTGGGCGACGGCTGAGGAGGTGGCGAACCCGGTCGTCTATCTTTGCAGCGAGGCGGCCTCGGCGACGACCGGCGCTGCGATCCGCGTGGATGGCGGGGTGGTGCGCAGCATCGCCTAGCCGGGAGATCGTGCTGCGCGGTTGCTAGTCCAGCGTGTAGGCGACCAGCGAGTTGCTCAGCATGATCGGGATCAGCGCAAGCTTGGTGTCGGGAAAATAGACGAAGTCCGCGCTCCCCTTTCCGAGCTTGATCAGGCGCTCGAACTTGCCTTTGGCGTCGATGCGGTAGAGCCCACCCGCGTCCCAATCCGTCACCAGATAGGCGCCAGGCTGGAGCGCCTGGAGGCCGTCGAGATTGCCGAGCTTGTCGTTGCTGCCGATCTTGCTCACCGCCTGTTTCTCAAAATCGACGACGAGCAGGCCGCCCGGCTCCTGCTTCTGCCCCTCGCCCGGCAATTTGCCGAACGATGCGACGATGAGCTTGTCGCCCTGCACGAGCAGGCCGTTCGGTCCGTTCAGCGTATCGTTGGCGAACCACGGCTCGAAGTTGCCATCCTCCAGCCGCCAGATCGTGTTCATCGGTGTGTCGGAAACGTAGACGGTTCCGTCCTCGCCCGCCGCGACATCGTTCAGGAAGACCGCCCCTTTCGCCGGATAGCGCTTCACGATCTCGCCGGAGGCCACGTTGATCTCGATCAGCTCGTCAATGTCAGCCACGTAGAGTGTGCGATCGTGCAGCACCATGCCCGTCGGGGCGTTCAGCCCTTTGATCCACTCGCGGTTGATGAAGCTGCCATCGGGCTTGAGCTTGGCGATGAAGCCGTTGCCGTCCTTCTGCATGACGGCGCCGGCGATGTTGCTGACATAGAGCGCGCCCGTCGACGGGTCCTGGACGACCGATTCAGGCTGCTCCAGGCCCTTGACCTCGAACAGCACTTTGGGCGCAGCGGCGGCGGCCGTACAGCCGATGAGAGCAAGAAGGACTCCGACGACTAGGCGCATGATTTTTCCTCGACGGTGAATGGGCTCGGACAAGCGGCCGAAGGTATTGGCGGTCCCGGAAGGATTCGAACCTTCAACCCTCTGCTTAGAAGGCAGATGCTCTATCCCTTGAGCTACGGGACCGCGACGACGCTTACAAACTATAGCGCGAAAGTGACGATCAGTGCGTCCAGCGGTCGGGACGCCCGAACTTGAAGTTCTCGGCATAGGATTTCGGTCTCGGCGCCGTCTTTTGCGGCTCTTCGAGGCGAAAGGCAATGCCGTGCCGGACGGCGAAAGCCACCGCCTCGTCCCTGCTGGCGAAGCTCAGCCGCACTTGCCGCCTGGTCTCGGCCGAGCTGGTCCAGCCCATTAGCGGCTCGATCTGCAGCGCCTCCTGCGGCTCGAACTCCAGGACCCAGTCGCGCGTTGCCGCCAGACCTTGCTGCATGGCGGTCCTGGCGGGCTTGAAGATGCGGGCGGCCATCAGCCTTCCTCGTCGATCGTTGTAAGCGATGGTCGGGGCAGCAAGATTCGAACTTGCGACCCCCTGCTCCCAAAGCAGGTGCGCTACCAGACTGCGCTATGCCCCGATCAATCGCTGTCAGATACATAGTTCGCGCCGGCGCCCGAGGCTAGTGTCCACCCACACGCAAAGCCCTGATCGTGTGGTTGGCGGCTGCGGCTAATTTTGGCCGAGGCCGGGATAGACGACCTTATCTCCCCGTCGGAGCCCGATCTTGTCGGCCAGGCCGGCATTCAGCTCGAGCACGGCAACGACGTTGCCCTCGGAGTGGATCACCTTGGTCGAGAACGGCTCCGTGTAGCTCTCGATCCGGTGCACGCGGCCGTCCGCCGAGATGAACACCATGTCGAGTGGGATGTAGGTATTCTTCATCCACATGCCGGCCGGCTGTGGCCGGTCGTAGAGGAACAGCATGCCGGCATTCTCGGGCAGCGACCGGCGAAACATCAGACCGCGCGCCTTCTCGACGTCGGTCCTTGCCACCTCGATAGCGAAATTGTGGTCGCCGGTGCCGGTCTTGAGCACGAGCGTGCCGGGTCCCATAGCAAGGCTGGTCTGGGCCAGGAGCATAAGCGCAAAAAACCCGGCGGCGCCTGTGCGGGCGAGCCGAGCCATCGCGCGAAATGTCAGTGCGAGGACGGACCTTGCGAGCCGTCCGGCTTGAGCTCGGCGGCCATCAGCCCCTTCGGCCCTCTGCCGTAGCGCACCAGGAGCGATTGGCCGGGCCGGAGCTCGGTAAAGCCGCAGCGCCGGAGCGTCTCCATATGCACGAAAATGTCGAGGGTCTGGTCGCCCCGGGTGACGAAGCCGAAGCCCCGCAAGCGGTTGAACCATTTGACCGTGGCCCGCTCCCAATCGCTCTCGGGGATGACGATGACATGGGTCCGCTGTGGCAATTGCGACGGGTGAATCGCCGTCGAATCGTCCATGGCGCGGATGCGAAACGCCTGCAGGCCCTTCGGCCGACGCAACACCTCGCACACCACGCGCGCGCCTTCGTAGGCCGTCTGAAACCCGTCGCGGCGCAAGCACGTTACGTGCAGGAGAACGTCGGGTAGATCTTCGTCCGGAACAATAAATCCATAACCCTTTGACGCATCGAACCACTTGATCGATCCTGACACTTCGAAGACATCAACTGTGACTTCCTCGTCGCGTTGGGTATGGCCCTCTACCAGTGGCGGTTCTTTCGCCCCCATTGCCGCATTCCCCCGCTATACATCCCGCCGCAGCCGACCGACGCCCCACACACGAATCGGCTGAAATACACTCGTTGCGAACATAGCATTGCCGCCTAGTGAGGCCACGGGAATTTTCCTGAAGCTTCCGCCTTCTCCACAATGGTCGGCTCGGTCCGCAGAGTTTCGGGAGGACATGCGCGCAAACCTCTGATCGGCAAGCGAATCTCAGACGATGACGGGAGAGAACGGCGTTGCCGCTCGGAAGCGGAACAATCTGGTGCTCGGAGCGCGCAAATATTTCTGATGCCGAGAGAATTTTAGCTTCGCGGCACGCGGAAGCGGCGCTCGCAGCGTGCTGTGGACCTGCTGCAACAATGGCAAGGCAAACGGCATGTCTTCTCGGTGAAAAGAAAGGCCAGCGTGACGCGCTTGCCACACATGAGGGCTCCGCGCTAATGGAGCGCTCGCCCTGGGGGTCTGCGTGAGGAGACGACTAGCGATGAAATATCTGCACACGATGGTGCGCGTTTCCGATCTCGATCAATCGCTCGACTTCTATTGCAACAAGCTCGGTCTGAAAGAGGTACGGCGCATGGAGAGCCAGCAAGGCCGGTTCACGCTGGTCTATCTGGTGGCGCCGGGCGACGAGGATGCCCAGGTCGAGCTGACCTATAATTGGGATCCGGAGGCCTACGGCGAGGCGCGCAATTTTGGCCACCTCGCCTACGAGGTCGACGACATCTACGCGCTGTGCGACCGCCTGATCCAGCAAGGCGTGACCATCAACCGGCCGCCGCGCGACGGCTACATGGCCTTCATCCGCTCGCCCGACAATATCTCGATCGAGTTCCTGCAGAAGGGCGGCCCGAAGCCCAAGCAGGAGCCGTGGGCCTCGATGCCGAATACCGGCAAGTGGTAGGCGAATCGGCTCGAAGTGGCGCCCCCTAGGGGGATCGAACCCCTGTTTTCAGGTTGAAAACCTGACGTCCTGACCATTAGACGAAGGGGGCGGCGCAAGAGCCTGGTCATATAGAAAGGTTTCCCGGTCGCCGCAAGCAACGGGCGTTAGGGTCTCCCTGCGCGCGGGTCGGCGGCGTCCTCGATCAGCAGCTCGACGCTGTGGCGGCCCTGCCAGCTGGTGCGGCGCAGGCGTCCCGCGACGTGAAGCGCCAGCCCCTCCCCTTGCAGCAGGAGCTTGCCGAGCGGCGTGTCGGCCACGCGGAACGCGCACGCCTCGATGCGCGCCCCGTCCGGCGCTTGCAGCGTGCAGCGGATATGCAGGTCTTTGATTTGTCGCGCGCGCGCTAGGCGATGCGCCGGGAACACGAAGCGCGGCTCGGGATGGCCGGTCCCATAGGGGCCAGCGCGGTCAAGCAAAGCCATGAGCGCCTGGTTGGCGCCCCCGGCCGAGAGTGCGCCGTCGATGGGAAACTGCCGGACGCAAGTCGCTGCCGTGACCGGTGCTGCGAGACGCTGCGACAAAAACGCAAGCAGGGCGTCCTGCCGCCGCCGCTCGAGCCTGAAGCCTGCCGCCATGGCGTGGCCTCCGCCCTTGACGAGCAGCCCTTCATGCACCGCCGCTCGCACCACGGTGCCAAGATCGACGGTTGCGATCGAGCGCGCCGAGCCGGTGGCAAATCCGTCGGGCTCGAGCGCCGAGACGAATGTCGGCAGCCGCAAGCGTTCCGCGACGCGGCCGGCGATCAGGCCGAGCAGGCCCCTGTGCCAGCCTTCCGCGGCGAGGAAGAGCAGAGGCCGGCCAGCGTCCGCTTCCAGCAAGCCCTCGGCAAGGGCGAATGCTTCTTCGAGCATGCGCGCCTCGATCGCCTTGCGTTCGGCGTTCGCCGCTTCGAGCCGGTCGGCGATGGCGCGTGCCTCGATCGCGTCGTCCGACGCCAACAGCCTGGCGCCCAGCGAGGAAGCCCCCACGCGCCCCCCGGCATTGATGCGCGGCCCCAGGATGAACCCTAGCGTGTAGGGGGTCGGCGCCTCGTCGATCCGAGCGGCATCGGCCAGCGCGCGCAAACCCGGATTGTGCCGGAGGCGCAGAACCTTGAGCCCCTGGGCCACGAAGGCACGATTCGCCTCTCTCAGCGGCACCACGTCGCAGACCGTGGCAAGCGCCACGAGGTCGAGCAGGCCAAGCAGGTCGGGCTCGGGCCGATCGCGGTAGAAGCGTTCGCGGCGCAGAGCGCGCGTCGTCGCGACCAGGAACAGGAACACCACGCCGGCGGCGGCAAGGTGCCCCTGGCCGGAGAGATCGTCCTGCCGGTTCGGGTTGATCACGGCGAAGGCCGGCGGCAGGGCCTCGTCGGCCTGGTGATGGTCGATGACGATCACCTCTGCGCCGGCTTCATTGGCGGCGGCGATGGCGGCTGCGGAGGCGGTGCCGCAGTCCACGGTGAGGATCAGCATGGCGCCTTCTTGCGCAAGCCCGGCAAGTGCGTGCGGTGATGGCCCATAGCCCTCGGTCAGGCGATCGGGGATGTAGGTCGCGGCGCGCTGCCCATGTGCGCGCAGGAACCGCTCGATCAGCGCGGTGGAGGCCGCGCCATCGACATCGTAGTCGCCGAACACGGCAATTGGCTCCGCGGCCCTGATTGCGGAGGCAAAGCGCTCCGCGCCCTTCTCCATGTCTTGCAGCCGTGAAGGGTCGGGCAGCAGCGTGCGCAGCGACGGATCGAGAAAGCGGTCGGCGGTTTGGGTTTCGGCGCCGCGGGCGGCAAGTACGCGCCCGAGCAGCTCCGGCAGACCGTGCGCCTGGGTGATTGCGGTAGCCGCATGCGCGCGCGACGGATCGAGCCGTTCGACCCAGCGCAGCCCACGCGCAGAACGTTCGACGTCGAGCAAAGCCGGCGCAGAGTCGCTTTCCGCAGGTCTGAACTTAAGGGCCGCTGTCACGCCACGCCATCCAACGCGCTATCTTTGGAGCAGCGAGTGTAAGGTGATTCGCGTTCCCGGCCCTTCGGGCCGTCAGTCGAACTTGCTGATATCCGGATGCTCGGTCTTGATCCAGCGGACGGTTCGGGTCGAGGCGCGCATCACCAACGTGTGGGTAAAGATTGCCTCCTTGGTGAAGCGCACGCCTTCGAGCAGCGAGCCGTCGGTGATGCCGGTGGCGGCAAACGACAGATCGCCTGTGACCATGTCGCGCATCTGGTATTTACGCCCGATATCGTGGATGCCGGCGGCGCGCGCCCGGGCCCGCTGCTGCTCGTTGGTGGCAACCAGCCTAGCCTGCATCTGGCCGCCGATGCAGGCAAGGGCCGCGGCAGCGAGCACGCCTTCGGGCGCGCCGCCGGTGCCCATATAGATGTCGATTCCGGTCTCCAGCGGTTCCGTGACGTGGATCACGCCAGCGATGTCTCCATCGCTGATGAGGCGAAGCGTTGCGCCTGCGGCACGCACCTCCTCGATCAGCCTGGCATGACGCGGGCGATCGAGGATGCAAACGGTGATCTCGCCGATCCCGACATTCTTGGCCTCGGCGAGCGCCTTGAGATTGTCGGAGGCGGACGCATCGAGATCGACCAGCCCCTCGGGAAAGCCGGGGCCGACGGCGATCTTCTCCATATAGATGGTGGGCACCTTGAGCAGGCTGCCACGCTCGGCAACGGCAAGCACCGAGAGCGCGTTGGGCAGCGCCTTGGCGCATAGGGTCGAGCCTTCCACCGGATCGACGGCAAGATCGATCTTGGTGCCGTCCGCCCCCCCGGCGCCGACCGTCTCGCCGATATAGAGGAGAGGCGTCTCGTTCTCCTCGCCCTCGCCGACCACCACGACGCCCTCGATCGGCAGCCGCGCTAGTTCCCGGTACATGGCGGTGGCGGCGGCCTCGTCGGCGGCAGCCTCGTTGCCGCGGCCCCGCCACAGCGCCGCGGCAACGGCGGTAGCCTCGGTGACGCGAACGATGTCGAGCGCCAAAGCGCGGTCGAGCTCGGACTTGGCCTGAGCCTTCGACACGTCACGTTCCTCCCTGCCCTCAGGCGATCTTCGCCGCCCGTAGGGATACCACACTCACTATCACAGTTTTTCGATACGGATCATCTGCGGCTTTTGATCGACATGGCCGTCGCGCTCGATTGCCGCCAGCGCCTTGCGGATGGCGGCTTCGGTGGTCTGATGAGTGATCATGACGACGGCAGCTGGCGAGCCCTTGTGCGGGCGGTCGAAGCCCGGCAGCTCGGCGGGTGCCCGCCGTTGCACGATGCTATCGATGGAGATGCCCTGATCCGCCATGCGCCCGGCAATGGCAGCGAACGCGCCGGTCCGGTCGTAGACCGAGAGCCTGATATAGTAGCCGCCTTCATGCGCCTGCATCTGCGCCTTCTTGTAAGGCTTGAGGCGTTTGTCCTTGGTGCCGAAGGGCGGAAGGATATGCCCGCGGGCGATGTCGATGAGGTCGCCGGTCACGGCAGATGCCGTAGCAGCCCCTCCGGCGCCCCGTCCGACCAAAACGACGTCCCCCACGAAATCGCCGCTGACCGCGACGCTGTTCAATACGCCGTCGACCTCGGCGATCGCGGTGTGCTTCGGCACCATGGTCGGATGCACGCGTTGCTCGATGCCGCTGTCGGTCCGCAGCGCGACGCCGAGCAGCTTGATGCGGTAGCCGAGCTCGTCGGCTGCCTCGATGTCGGCAGGCGTGACCTGCTCGATGCCCTCGATATAGACGGACTCGAAGCTCACGCGGGTGCCAAAGGCAAGGCTCGTGAGCAGGGCAAGCTTGTGCGCGGTGTCGAAGCCGCCGATGTCGAAGGTCGGATCGGCCTCGGCGTAACCCTGCGCCTGCGCCTCCTTGAGGACCTCGGCAAAACTCCGCCCCTCACGTTCCATCCGCGTCAGGATGTAATTGCAGGTGCCGTTGAGGATGCCGTAGACGCGGGAGATGTCATTGCCCTGCAAGCTCTCGCGCATGACCTTGACGATGGGAATGCCCCCGGCGACGGCGGCTTCGAAATTCAGCGCCACGCCGTTCTTCTCGGCGAGCGCGGCGAGGCTCGCACCGTGATGGGCCAGGAGCGCCTTGTTGGCCGTAACCACATGCTTGCCGGCACGCAGCGCAGCTTCGACGGACTCTTTCGCGATCCCGCCCTCGCCGCCCATCAATTCGACGAAGACATCGATACCGGGATCGGTCGCCAGCGCCACCGGGTCTTGCACGCGCCGGAAAGCCGAGATGTCGACGTCCTTGTTCCGGCGATGCTCGAGCGTCGATACGGCCACCACCTCGATCGGTCTGCCGGCGCGCGCAGCGAGGGAATCGCCCCGCGCGGCCAGGAGCTGTAACAGCCCGCCTCCGACGGTGCCGACTCCGGCCAGTCCAAGCTTCAATGCATCAGCCATGGAGGGGATCAGAACGACCGATTCGCCTTCGACGCAATGGGAATGACGTTGTGCATCGTCTTAGCCGAGTCGGAGAGGAAGCGCCGGATATTGCGCGCGGCTTGGCGGATGCGCTGCTCGTTCTCGACCAGAGCGATGCGCACATGGCCCTCGCCATACTCGCCGAAACCGACGCCGGGGGAGACCGCGACACCCGCCTTCTCCAGCAGCAGCTTGGAGAATTCGAGGCTGCCGAGATGGGCGAACATCTCCGGAATCGGCGCCCAGGCGAACATGGTGGCCGACGGCGACGGAATCGGCCAGCCGGCCCGCGTAAGGGCGTCGACCAGGCAGTCGCGGCGGCGGCGGTAGATGGTGCGAATCTCGTCGATGCAATCCTGCGGTCCGTTCAAGGCCGCTGCGGCCGCCACCTGGATCGGCGTGTAGGCGCCGTAGTCGAGATAGGACTTCACCCGGGAGAGCGCGTGGATCAGCCGCTCATTGCCGACGGCGAAGCCGACGCGCCAGCCCGGCATGGCATAAGTCTTCGACAGGGTGGTGAACTCCACGGCGATGTCCATCGCGCCCGGGACCTGTAGGATCGAGGGCGGCGGCACGCCCTCAAAATAGATCTCGGCATAAGCGAGGTCCGACAGCACGATCAGGTCGTGCTTCTTGGCGAAGGCGACAATCTCCTTGTAGAAGTCGAGATCGGCGACAACGGCAGTGGGATTGGCCGGGTAGTTGAGCACCAGCGCCGACGGCTTCGGCACCGAGTGGCGCACCGCCTTGTCGAGCGAGGTCATGAACTGGGAATCGGTGCGGGCCGGCAAATGCCGGATCACGCCGCCGGACATGATGAAGCCGAATTCGTGGATCGGATAGGTCGGGTTCGGCACCAGGATCACGTCGCCCGGGGCGGTGATCGCCTGGGCGACATTGGCAAAGCCTTCTTTCGAGCCGAGCGTGGCGATGATTTGGGCGTCGGGATTGAGCTTCACCCCAAAGCGGCGCCCATAATAGGCGGCCTGCGCCTTGCGCAAGCCGTGGATGCCGCGCGACGAGGAATAGCGATTCGTGCGCGGGTCGCGCACGGTCTCGACCAGCTTGGCGACGATATGCTCGGGCGTCGGCATGTCCGGGTTGCCCATGCCGAAATCGATAATGTCGTCACCGCGCGCCCGGGCCTCGGCCTTGAGCCGGTTGACCTGCTCGAAGACGTAAGGCGGTAGCCGCTTGATTCGATGAAAATCGTTGTTCACGGACGAGAGGGGTCCCCACCCCGATCTGGCCCCTAGGGAGAACTCACTTGAACCATAGAACGACCTTGTGGAGCAAGAAGCTCCCGGGGTCAGTCTTTACGCTTCCTTTTTTTGGCCGATTTGGGTCCGAAGCTCGGGCTAATTCCCGGATTCTGCGGCTTGCTTCTTGTCCGTGGCGCTCTGAAGGTCGCTGATCACGGCCTTCTGCTCCGACTTGGTCAGGGTCTTGTCATATTGGCGCTGAAGGGTTGCCGAGGACGTGGTCTCCTGGGATGTCAGCGTGTCGGCGCAGGCGCTGAGTCCGAGCGGGATCAGGATGGCGAGAAGGCGCAAGCAGAGTCCGGACGGCGCGTGCGGCATGATGGCTGTTCGAGCTCGTTCCCCGTGACGATTGGCAATCGTCTCCCACTTGCTATATTGCATAGCACAATGACCCTTTGCGCGGAAGCCGCGAGCGAAGACGCTCTCCTCCCAAGGCGGCGGCAGCAAGGTGAAACGGGGGTTAAAACAAGGACATAAGATGCAGGAGACCAATAAGAGCCGCGACGAAGGCGCGGCAGAAGAAGAGCGTCCCAATCAAATCGAAGCCCTAGCCACCAACATGGTGCGTCTCTTCGACCAAGGCGCCAAGGCCTTCACTGCGCTAGCCGAGCGTTCGAGTGCGAACGGACAAGGTCCGTATGGCATGGCTTCGGAAGTCGGTGAGGCGGCGAAGTCGCTTGGCGAGGTCGCGCGGCATTGGGTGGCTGAGCCAGGCAAGTTCGCCGCGGCGCAAGGCGAACTGTTCCGCAGCTATGCCGACCTGTGGGGCCGCTCGGTCCGCCGCTTTCTCGGCGAGACGGTCGAGCCCGTGGTCGAGCCCGAGCCCGGCGACAACCGCTTCAAGGACCCGGAGTGGTCAGAGGGACAATATTTCGATTTCTGGAAGCAGGCTTATCTCATCACCTCGCGCTGGGCGGAGGACCTGACCCGCAGCACCGAAGGCGTCGACGAAAAGACGCGGCAAAGGGCGCTGTTCTATCTGAACCAGATGCTGGCGGCGCTGTCGCCGTCGAACTTCGCGCTCACCAACCCGGAAGTGATCCGCACCACGCTCGCGACCAACGCCGAGAACCTCGTGCAGGGCATGGCGCATTTCGTCCAGGATCTGGAGAAGTCGAAGGACCTGCTGCGCATCAGCCAGACCGACCTCTCCGCCTTCGAGATCGGGCGGAACCTGGCAATGACGCCGGGCAAGGTGATCTTCCAGAACGAGCTCATCCAGCTCATTCAATATGCGCCCGTGACCGAAGAGGTCTATGAGCGGCCGCTGCTGGTCGTGCCGCCCTGGATCAACAAATATTACATCCTCGATCTCACGCCGGAGAAGTCGTTCGTGAGATGGGCGGTCGAGCAGGGCTTCACCGTGTTCCTGGTGTCCTGGGTCAATCCGGACGGGCGGCTCGCGCAGAAGACCTTCGAGGATTACATGCACGAAGGCATCCTGGCCGCGATCGATGCCGTGATCCGTCAGACCGGCGTGCCGAAGATCAACGCGCTCGGCTATTGCGTCGGCGGAACATTGCTCGCGTCCACCCTCGCCTATATGGCGGCCAAGGGCGACGACCGCGTGGCCTCGGCGAGCTTTCTGGCGGCGCAGGTCGATTTCAGCGCGGCGGGCGACCTGCTCGTGTTCATCGACGATACCCAGATTAAGGCGCTCGAGGAGATGATGGCCGAGCACGGCTACCTCGACGGCTCGCGCATGGCGGCGGTGTTCAACATGCTGCGCCCGCGCGACCTGATCTGGCCCTATGTGATCAATAATTATTTGCTCGGCAAGAAGCCCTTCCCGTTCGACCTTCTGTTCTGGAACGCCGACTCGACCAGGCTTCCCGCCGCCAACCACGCCTTCTATTTGCGCGAGTTCTATCATCTGAACCGGCTGGCGAAGGGTGAGATGCAGCTCGGCGGGGTGAGGCTCGACCTGTCGCGGGTGAAGATCCCGATCTACGAGCTTTTCACCAAGGAGGACCACATCGCCCCGGCGCTGTCGGTCTATCGCGGCAGCGAGCTGTTCGGCGGGAAGGTGCGGCATGTGATGGCCGGGTCGGGCCATATTGCTGGCGTGGTCAATCCGACGGCCAAGAAGAAATACCAGTTCTGGAGCGACGGGACGGCGGGCACGCTCGAAGAGTGGACGGCATCGGCACGCGAGACGGCAGGCTCTTGGTGGCCTGACTGGGGCGCGTGGCTTGCGCAATATTCGGGACCCAACATCCCTTCCCGCAATCCCTCGAACGGCCCGCTCGGGGCGATCGAGGACGCGCCGGGCTCTTACGTGAAGGCCCGGGACTAGTCATGCTCACGGGAACAGGGGCAGTTGCTCGAGCCCGGTGGTCTCGTCGAATCCGTACATCAGGTTGAAATTCTGCAAGGCCTGCCCGGCCGAGCCCTTCACCAGATTGTCGATCGCCGACACGACGATGGCGCGGCCGGGGAGCCGGTCGGCGAATACACCGATATGGCAGAAATTCGAGCCGCGCACGTGCTGCGTAGCCGGAATCGCGCCCTCCGCGACGATGCGCAGGAAGGGGCTGTCGGCATAGGCGTTGGTCAGCACCTTGCGGAGATCGGCGGCGCTCGTCTTGCCGGCCAGCCGCACATAGCAGGTGCAAAGCTCGCCGCGCGACATCGGCACGAGATGCGGCGTGAAGTTGACGGTCACCGCAGCCCCCGAGGCCGCGGCCAATTCCTGCTCGATCTCAGGCACATGCCGGTGATTGCCGATGCCGTAAGGAGAAAGCCCCTCGCCGGCCTCCGCGAAGAGAATGTTCTGCTTCAAGCTGCGGCCGGCGCCCGACACGCCCGACTTCGCGTCGATGATGATGTCGGAGGTCTCGATCAGCTTCGCTTTGACGAGCGGCAGCAGCGCCAGCAGCACGGCGGTCGGATAGCAACCGGGACAGGCAACCAGCCGCGCGCTTTTGATCTGGTCCCGATAATGTTCGGTGAGCCCGTAAATGGCATTCTTGATCAGCTTTGGCGCGCTGTGCTCGTTCGCGTACCACGCGGCGTAGGTGTTCGGATCGCGCAGCCGGAAGTCGGCCGACATGTCGATGATCTTGATGCGCTGCGGCAGCTTGCCGATCTCGCTATGGGCGGTGCCGTGCGGCAACCCGCAAAACACGACGGCGACCGCATCCCAATCGACCTCGTCCGAAGTGACCAGCTCCGGCGCATCGAGGCCAGCGAGATGCGGGAAGACTTGCGCCAGGCTCTGCCCGGCATGGCCCTTGGCGATCAACGCGGTGAGCCTGATGCCGGGGTGAGGCGCGGCGAGCCGGATCATGTCGGCGCCGGTATAGCCGGAGGCGCCGAGCACTGCGGCTCTGACGGTTTTGTCCTTGGCCATCGTGGTTCACGTACTCCACGTCATCGCCGGGCTCCGCGCGGCAATCCAGGACCGCTTGTGTGGCGGCCGTCGCTCTGGATGCGCGGGTCAAGCCCGAGCATGACGAATCAATTGAAACGGATGATGCTCTAGCGCTTGGAGAACTGGAAGCTTCGTCGCGCTTTGGCCTTGCCGTATTTTTTACGCTCGACCGTGCGGGCGTCGCGGGTCAGGAAGCCGCCCTTCTTGAGCACGGAGCGAAGCTCGGGCTCGTAGCGCGTGAGCGCCTTGGAGATACCGTGCCGGACGGCCCCGGCCTGGCCGGAGAGCCCGCCGCCGCTGACCGTGCAGACGACGTCGAACTGGCCTTCGCGCTTGGAGGCGACCAGCGGCTGCATCAGGATCATCTGCAGGACCGGCCGGGCGAAATAGGCGACGTGGTCCTTGCCGTTGATGGTGATCTTGCCGGGGCCCTGCTTCACCCAGACGCGGGCGACCGCGTCCTTGCGCTTGCCGGTGGCATAGGCGCGGCCTTGCGCGTCGACCTTCTTCTCGTAGACGCGCGCCTGCGGCGTTGGGGCGTCGCCCTTCAGCGGAGCAAGATCTTCAAGCGTCATGGTCTCGCTCATGGGCCTAAGCGCTCCTTGCATTCTTCGGATTGAGGGCGGCGACGTCGAGCTTTGCCGGGCTTTGCGACTCGTGCGGGTGCTCGGCGCCGGCATAGATGCGCAAATTCTTCAGCTGCTGCCGGCCGAGCGGGCCGCGCGGCAGCATGCGCTCCACCGCCTTCTCCAACACCCGCTCGGGATGCTTGCCTTCGAGAATCTTTTCCGCGCTGCGATCCTTGATCCCGCCCGGATAACCGGTATGCCAGTGATAGACCTTGTCGGCGCGCTTGTTGCCCGTAAGCACGACATTGCCCGCATTGATGACGACGATATTGTCGCCGCAATCCATGTGCGGGGTGTAGCTCGCCTTGTGCTTGCCCCGGAGCCGCGTGGCGATCAGCGCGGCGAGCCTGCCGACCACGAGGCCGTTTGCGTCGATCAGAATCCAGGACTTCTCGATGTCCTTCGGCGTGGCGGAAAAAGTCTTCATGGCTCGCAATCTCGGGTCGAACGATCGGCGCTTCTAGCGGGTGCCTCTTCCGGCGTCAAGACGAAACAGAATAGGTAGCAAATCCAGACCGCTAGTGATGTGGTATTATCATACCGGTGCATGGGGTGGTCAGCCGAACAGGGCTGAAGGCAAAAGTTATCGTCACGATCTGAGCTTTAAGGCGCCTCTTCCAAATGATAAGGCACGCGCATGGCCGGAACCGCACCTCGAGAAGCGAGCGACGCCCGCGTGTTGCTGCGCGAAGATGTTGGTCCCGTTACGGTGCTCACGCTCAACCGGCCAGAGGCGCGCAATTCGCTCTCCGAGGCGCTAATGGCCGCGCTGACAGGTGCCGTGAGCGACATCGGTGCTGCCGACCATGTGCGCGCCGTGGTCATCACCGGCGCAGGCTCCGCCTTCTCCTCAGGCCACGATCTCAAGGAGCTCACCGCCCATCGCAACGATCCTGACCGTGGCCGCGCCTTCTTCGCCAAGACCATGGCGGCTTGCTCGGAGATGATGCTCTCCATCACGCGCTGCCCCAGACCGGTGATCGCCGCGGTGAACGGCATCGCGACCGCTGCCGGCTGCCAGCTGGTGGCAAGCTGCGATCTCGCGGTCGCTGCCGACGATGCGCGCTTCGCCACGCCCGGGGTGAATATCGGCCTGTTCTGCTCGACACCGATGGTGGCCTTGTCGCGCAACATCTCACGCAAAGCCGCCATGGAAATGCTGCTGCTCGGCGAAATGGTCGGCGCCGAGGACGCGCTCGCGCTCGGCCTGGTCAATCGCGTCGTCGTGCCGGATCGCGTGGTCAATGAGGCGGTCGAGCTCGGCCGACAGATCGCGCTGAAGCCGAAGCGCACGCTGAAGATCGGCAAGGAGGCGTTCTACCGTCAGCTCGACATGAAGCTGGAGGGCGCTTACCGTTACACGTCGGAGGTCATGGTCGAGAACATGCTCGACGCCGAGGCCGAGGAAGGGATCGGCGCCTTCATCGACAAGCGCAAGCCCAATTGGCCAGGCTGAGGACCTTGCGCCAAGCCTCCCCGCCCCCATTTGCCCGCGATGAACCACGACAGCTATAGCGATGCTTATATCGGCGACATTCTCGCGCGCTCTCGCACCATCGCCATGGTAGGCGCCAGCGCCAACCCGTCGCGACCGAGCTATTTCGCCATGAAATATCTCAGGCAAAAGGGCTTTCGCGTGATCCCGGTCAATCCGGGACAGGCGGGCAAGGAGATCCTCGGCGAGAAGGTCTACGCCTCGCTCGACGCGATCGGCGAGAAGGTCGATATCGTCGACATCTTTCGCGCTTCCGATTCCGCGCTCGACGTCACTCGCGACGCCATCAAGATCGGCGCCAAGGTCGTGTGGATGCAGCTCGGCGTGCGCAATGTCGAAGCGGCGCGGCTTGCCGAGGAGGCGGGATTGCAGGTGGTGATGAATCGCTGCCCGAAGATCGAATATGGCAGGCTCTCCGGCGAGCTCGGCTGGGCGGGCGTGAACTCGCGCAGGCTGTCGGCCAAGCGGCCGCTGCTCGCGCCGAAAGGCGTGCAGCATCGCGTGCTTGGCGTGAAAGCCTGAGCCTCTTCTTTGCTATAGTCTCGTTGACCATTAGCCAATAGGGGAAGTCGAATGAGCGCCGATCGAAAGCCGGGCTTCAACACGCTGGCTATCCATGCCGGCGCGCAACCCGATCCTGCGACGGGGGCCCGCGCCACGCCGATCTATCAGACTACGTCGTTTGTGTTCGATAATGTCGAGCACGCCGCGGCTTTGTTCAATCTAGAGGCGTTTGGCAATATCTACACGCGCATTACCAATCCCACCCAGGCGGTGTTGGAGGAGCGGGTCGCGGCTCTCGAAGGCGGTACGGCGGGACTGGCCGTCGCTTCGGGCCACGCGGCGCAGGCGCTCGTATTCCACACGCTGCTGCAGCCGGGCGACGAATTCGTTGCCGCGCGCCAGCTCTATGGCGGATCGATCAACCAATTCACCCATTCCTTCAAGAAATTCGACTGGCACGTGCGTTGGGCCGACACCACCGACGCGGCGTCGTTCCGCGCGGCGCTCACGCCTAAAACCAAGGCGATCTTCATCGAATCGATCGCCAATCCCGGCGGCATCATCACCGATATCGCGGCCATCTCCGCCGTGGCCAAGGAGGCCGGCGTACCGCTGATCGTCGACAATACGCTCGCAACGCCCTACCTCATGCGCCCGGTCGAGCATGGCGCGGATATCATCGTGCATTCGCTGACCAAGTTCCTGGGTGGGCACGGCAACTCGATCGGCGGGGCGATCGTCGATTGCGGCACGTTCGACTGGCTCGCCAGCAAGCGCTATCCGACCTTGTCTGAGCCTTGCGCCTCCTATCATGGCATCACCCTGGCGGAGACATTCGGCGATTTCGCCTTCGCCATCGCCGCCCGCGTGCTCGGCTTGCGCGATCTCGGACCGGCGATCTCGCCGTTCAACGCCTTTCTAATCTTGACCGGGATCGAGACCTTGCCGCTTCGCATGCAGCGCCATTGCGACAACGCGCTCGTCGTCACCACCTGGCTCGCGCGTCACGACAAGATTGCCTGGGTGAATTATGCCGGGCTCCCCGGGAATGAATTCAACGCGCTCGGCAAGCGCTATTGCCCGAACGGCGCGGGTGCCGTGTTCACCTTCGGCTTGAAGGGCGGCTACGACGCGGGCATCGCGCTGGTCAGCAATGTCAAGCTGTTCAGCCATCTCGCCAATATCGGCGACACGCGGAGCCTGATCATCCATCCGGCGTCGACCACGCATCGCCAGCTCACTGACGAGCAGCGTGAGCGTGCAGGCGCAGGCGCCGAAGTGGTGCGGCTATCAGTGGGGCTCGAGGACGTCGACGACATCATCGCCGATCTTGATCAGGCGCTGGCCAGTGTCTGAGCGGCGGAGCGCGCCGTCCGCGGGTCCCCCGCCAGCCAATAGTGATAGAGCGCGACCGCGAACACGGCGACGGCACCGGCCTGATGGGCGAGGCCAAGCGTGATGGGGACGGCGAGCAGCAAGGTCCAGACGCCGATGACGGCTTGCAGCACCGCGAGCAGCGCCAAGGTCAGGGCGCTGCCCATCACCGGAGGCGCGGCGCGTTTCCAGTGAAGCCAGACAAGCTGCAGCAAGGTCGCGACGACCACGGCATAGCCGAGCATGCGGTGATTGAACTGCACCGCGAGCGGATTCTCGAATAGGTTGAGATACCAGGGCTCGGCCGCGTCGAGGCCTACGGGCACGAACGCGCCGTTGATCAGCGGCCAGGTGTTGAAGCCCAAGCCGGCATCGAGGCCGGCCACCAGCGCGCCGGCAAGCATCTGTACGAAGATCAGCGCCAGCACGAAGCCGGCGAGCCAGGCGGCGCTGCTTCCTCGCGCGATGCGTTTGTCGCCGCCAAGGCCGAACAAGAGCCACAGTATGTAGCCGAGGATCAGCAGCGCGATGCCGAAATGCACCATCAGCCGATACTGGCTCACCGAAGTCCGATCGACCAGCCCGCTTTGCACCATATACCAGCCGACCGCGCCTTGCAGGCCTCCGAGCACGAACAGGAAGATGAGCCGCGGCAGAAGCCGGCGCGGGATATAACCCAGCGCCCAGAACACGACGAACGGCACCAAGAACACTACGCCGATCAGCCGGCCGAGGAAGCGATGCGTCCACTCCCACCAATAGATCGTCTTGAACTGATCGAGGCTCATGCCGCGATTGAGCTCGGTATATTGCGGGATCTGGCGGTAGGCCTCGAATGCCTCCCGCCAGTGCTCCTCAGTCAGCGGCGGGATCGCGCCCATGACCGGCTTCCACTCGGTGATCGAGAGGCCCGACTCGGTAAGCCGCGTGGCGCCGCCGACCAGGATCATGACGACGATCAAGGCCGCGAGCGCGCCAAGCCAGATGCGCCGCGCGCGAAGCCCACGTTCGGGGCGCGCGGCCTCCCGGTCAGAGGCGGCGAGGGCTGCGGTCGAAGCCATGGAGTCTGATAGCGGGGGAGACGCCCGAACTCAACTCCGCCTCCCCTGCCCCGTTGCCGCATATCCGCTTCAGGCATGATAATCCATGTCCCCCTCTTGAGGACTGGGACAAGCCCATGACGAATTTCCTAAGGCGAATCGAATGATGCCAGCGCGCAGCCGCAAGTTGGTCGGCACGATTCTGCTCCTCGTGTTCCTCGGGCTCTATGCATGGGTCGCCGGGGTGATCGGCGCAGGCCGCATCACGCTCGCGCCGGCCTGGGCGCAATTCGCCTATTTCGTGACGGCCGGCCTTGCCTGGGTCGTGCCCGCCGGCCTGCTGATCCGCTGGATGCAGCGCCCGGATTAGAGACTACGCGGCATTGACCTGCCGGAAGCGGTTCGACAAGGCGAAGGGCGCCCCGGACAGAAAGACCGCGGTATAAATGAGCGACTGATATTCGCCGTTCAGCGATACGCGCGGCAACGCCGAGAGATGTGACGTGCCGCTGGCAACCCTGTCGCGTCTCAAGCGCGCGATCAAATCCGATCCACGCCTGTGGTCATTGGCGCAGACTTGGCGCGCGTGACTGTTCGGCAAGACCTGATCGAGCGGCGGTTGCGACCTCAGCCGGCAGCCAATCGACTAAATAGACCGGCGCGTGGCTGCTTGCCGCCCTGCTCATAGACGACGACCGGGCAGCCGAGCGTAGAGAGATCCTGAAGGCCGGTCTTGGCGCTGCCCGGACTTGTTCCAGCTTCGAGGACGGCGATTGCCAGGGGCAGCTCGAATTTCAAGGCCGGCCCGAGCTTGCGCACCGCTTCGAGATCGGCATGCAGGACGACGCAATCATAAGCCTGCGTGAGCGCCTCGAAGACCGGGGTGAAGCGTTCATTCTCGTCGCTGGCAACGGCAAGCTTGGGATTGCCTGCGGGGATCACTTGCAACGCCGTGGTGGCATCGATCTTGACCACATCCTCGAACCCGCTGCGGCCGGCCGTAACGTCAATGAGACCCGGCGCTCGGGGCAACTCAAGCGGACCGGAAATCGCCGCCGGCCCGCGCGCGAGGTCGACGAGAACGACCTGCTCGCGCCGGTCGACCAGGGCGCGGGCGATGGCGATGGCGTCGCGTGTGGCATCGACCTTGGCCGAAACGCCTGCCACGAGCAAAGCCCGCGGTGCTCCGCCCCTCCCCGCCGCCACCACGTGGTTGACGACGGCGTCGAGCGATTTCAGCACCGGGCCGATCTTTTCGTCGTCGCATTTCCGCGTCGCGGCCTGCTCCTTGCGGGTTTGGTCGCCGGCCGCCTCGGCGGCAACGGCAAGCCGCTGATTGAGATAGTGGCGGAGATCGTTGGTCTTGAGCACTGGCATGGTTCCACCCTTCGGTTCAGCCGTCGGCTCCTGCTTGATGGCGGGGGCGTGGTCTTCCGAGCCGCGCTTGCGGAAGCGGGCAAGCAGTCCTTCAGGCGCGGCCTTGGCGGCAGAAGGCGGTTCGGCCGCACTAGCCGAGACACTACGCCGCAACCGCGCGAGGAAGCCCGCGGCGGCGGTTTCGGCTTCTGCCCGCAAAGGCCTCGACTCGACTCTTGGCGAAGGCGCCATGGCGCCCGGCGGCCTGAATCCGTGCTCGCCGGCAGCCTCTCGCGGGGCGCGCAGAGTGCGATGGCTGTGGCGGCAGCCTTGGCCGCCGCCGGACCCGTGGGTCAGGCGCGGGCCCGCCGGCGTGCCGACCAACGCGCGCGCCAGCGAATAAGCGAGCGCCAGCAAGGCGGTTGCCGCGCCGGCGAGCAGGCTCATGGGACCACGCTGCGGGAAGGAGGGCTTGATCGATGCGTGCGCCCAGCTGACGATCGTGGCCTGCGCCGGCACCGCGCCCATGTCGTGACGGGCGCTCGCGTCGCGGAAGCGCGCCAGATAGGATTCCAGCAGGTCGCGCTGAGCCTTGGCCTCGCGCTCGAGCGCGCGAAGCTTGACCTCGGCTTCGCTCATGCCGGAGGGCTCTGCAGGTCGTTGAGGCTGTCGCGCAGCGAGGTCTCGCGCGCCGCCACCACCTCGGCCTCGTTCTCAAGGTTTTGACGATCTTGGCGGCCTCGGCGCGGATCTGCGCCCTGACGCCGGCGAGCTCTGAGGTCAGCTGCTTGATCCGGAGATGAGACGGCAGGAGCGTCGCCGACAGCTCGGCCAGCTGACGCTGCACCTGGACACGCTGGTCGACCAGTCTGCCGATCACCTGACTTCAGCACCTCCGAGGTCGCATCGATATCGCTCTTGTCGGCGAGCATCTTCTTGATCAGGCGCGCGCGGGCCTCGGCCTCCGATCGCTGCACCTTGGCGAAAATCAGCTGGCTATTGAGATCGGAGAGCTGCTGGGCGCTGAGCGTGATGTTGTTGCTGCCGGAGAACAGGCCCTCGCTCGACTTGAACTGCTCGACGGCGGCCTCGGCTTCTTCCTCCTTCGCGCGCAGCACGTCGATCTGCGTGCTGAACCAAACCGTGGCGTCTTTGGTCTGTTCGAGCTTCGCGGCGCGCCGCCAGTCGATATAGGCGTCGGCCAGCTTGTTGGCGATCTCGGCAGCGAGGACCGAAGCGCCCGAGGTACATTCCACTACGATCACGCTCGACTTGGCGAGCTGGAACACGGAGAGGTGCTCGGCAAAGGTGTTGGCCGCGTTCTCTTCCTCCGACCTCGGCGACGGCCGGGCGATGCCCATGCGGTTCAAGAAACGCACCAGCTCGTTGGTACTGGCGTCCATTGGTGAAGGAGTCGATGTTGTTGAGTCGAGCGCCTTGATCACCTCGGCCGCCAGGTCACGGGAGGTGAGCACCTGCACCTGGCTCTGCACCGCTTGCTCGTCGAGCGCGCGCTGTTGAGGGTCGCGGCCTTGATCGCCGGTCGGCCTAGTAAAGGCGGACTCATCGTTCTGGATGAGGATGCGGGCTCCAGACGAGTAGAGCGGCCGCACCATCGACAGGCCGATAAAGGTAGCCAGTCCAGCGGCGATAACCAATCCGAAAATCCAGCCCTTGGTGCGCCACACTGCACGGCCGAGGGTTTGCAAATCGATATCGTCCGCGTCCGAACGATGCTCGTGCGACGTGGCCAACCAACTGAACTCCTAAGATCCCGCAGAGTGCATTAGAGCGCCGGCTTGTAACCAAAAGCTTAAGACGCGGCCCGCATCGATACGGTTGCCCAGCATTCTTTAACCATAGCGGGATAGAAGAAAACCATGCAAGTGAGCCACAAAGTTCGAGTCCCGAGCGTGCTGTTGCTGGTGCTGTTGTCGCAAGCTACAAAGTCGATGCGAGCGGGCTTCGTCTCGCTGCCCTTGATCGGCGCGGTCAGAGCGCGAGGGCTCACGACCTTCGAGCTCTCCAACGACATCGCCGCCTGAGGCGCTCCTACATTAAAGATCCGAAAGTCAGCGTCGAGGTCGAGGCCTATCGGCCGTTCTTCATTCTCGGCGAAGTCAGGCGCCCTAGCGGCTATCCATTCGTCAACGCCATGACGGTCGAGGCTGCAGTGGCGCTTGCCGAGGGATATACCAAGCGGGCCAAAGAAGCGGATGGTGCGTCTCACCCGCAGGTGCAACGGCGTGAACAGCACGGTGATGGTGCCCACCGATTATCCCGTGCGCCCCGGGGACACTATTTACGTTCTCGAACGCTTCTTCTAAAGCTAGAGGGACCTCCAACACGATTCCCTGAGATCGTCCCGAGTGAGCTCAACGCTTCGCATTCTGCATTGCCTGCGCGCGCCTTCGGGGGGTCTCTTCCGGCATGTCCACGATCTGGCGCTCGGGCAAGCACAACTCGGGGCTGAGGTTGGAATTATCTTCGATTCCCGTTTGCAGGGGGATGCCGCGGTGTTGGGACGCCTCGGCGACAACTGCGCCCTGGGGCTCACGCGCTTTCCCATGTCGCGCCATGCTGGGCTTGGCGACTGGCACATCACCGGCAAAATCACGCAGCTCGCCGCGAAGCTCGGTGTCGACGTGCTGCACGGGCACGGCGCCAAGGGCGGGGCTTATGCCCGGCTGGCGGCGGGCAGGCTCAAGCGCAAAGGGATGCCGGTAAAGGCCACCTACACGCCGCATGGCGGCAGCCAACTCTACTCCGCATCGCGCGTGATGAGCCGGTTCCACATCATGGCCGAACGGAGGCTGCTGCCACTCAGCGATGGGCTGCTTTTTGAAAGCGTCTATGCCGCCCGGCGCTATATCGAGCTGGTGGGGGAGCCGCGCTGTCCGGTCAGGGTCGTGCCGAACGGACTTTACCCGCACGAGTTTTACGAGCCTATGCTTGCCGACGATGCGGCGGATTTCGTTTTCATCGGCGAGTTCAGGAAGTCGAAAGGCATCGATGTCCTGCTGGAGGCACTTGCCATCCACCAGGCGATCTTTCCCGGGCGCGCCATAATCGTCGGCAGCGGCCCCGAGGAAGCAGCACTGAAGCGCCTGGCACGCAAGCTCGGCCTCAACGGTAGAGTGTCATTCGTGGGACCTCGCTCGGCGCGAACCGCCTTCGCCAGGGCGCGATGCGTGGTCATACCTTCGCGCGCCGAATCGTTTCCCTATATCGCGCTCGAGGCGGCAGCGGCCCGCATGCCCATGATCCTCACCAACGTTGGGGGTATTCCGGAGATCGTCGGCGACACCGGCGTACCGCTCATCCCGCCCGGGGATCCAGAGGCGCTTGCGGCCCAATTGCGCGCTTTCCTCTCCAATCCGAAGCCTTTTCTGGAGCGCGCCGCCACCCTTCAGAAATATGTCGCGGAGCGGTTCACAATTGAGAACATGACGAACGACATCGTGAACTTTTACATTTCGGACATGGGAGCAGGCGTTAAATAGCGCCCGCCAGCCCCGGTTACGGCCGGGCCCTTAACGCACTGCTTCACGCCGCCTGGGCATGACGACCTGGTTCAGCAAAGCCCGGATGCTCGAGCGGGCTGAGTCTCCCGATCCGGGGCTACGATTTGTGTCCTATGCTCCAGCTGAGCTCGAGGGACACCAGGACGTCTTCGTCTACCGAAAAGCTTGAGCAGTAGGGCTCAACGGCGACAGCCTCTTTCGCTCGTTGGGCGCACCCATTTTCAGTTCGAAGGAAATGGTCGGAGCGGGGAGATTTGAACTCCCGACCCCCGGTCCCCCAGACCGGTGCGCTAACCGAACTGCGCTACGCTCCGACGTTGGGAAACAAGCACTTGCATTTGGGGCGCGCAAGCACAAAGGAAGGAATGGTCACGGAATGCTCACGGCGCAACTATTTCAGCACCCCTTCGATTGCCTTCGCCGCGGCGTCGGCGCCTTCCCACACGTGCCCATCAACGTCCGGCGTCATGCTGGCCGAATTGTGACCTAGCCTGCGGGAAATAGTGAACAAGTCGACGAGGACGGCGAAATCATCAGGACGAAGACCGACGTCAAGCAGCATCCGGCGCTGAAGCATGAACTGGCGGCGCGGGCGTTCGTGGTCCGCACGCTGCATCGGCTCGGGCTCGACGTCGAGGCGGTGACGCCGGTCGGCAGGCCGGGCAGAGGCATCGACTAGGGCGACTAAGCGCATCCCCATCCAGCGCGCCTTGCAACGGCGCGTCACGAGAGAAGCGGTCAATGCGTATCGGCTCGGCCGGGCAATTGCGGGCGGCTTGATTGGCGATGGTGATTTTGGAAACGAACAGATACTCGACTGCGCTACTCATGGCAGCGATAGCTACCACCAGCGCCCTCGGCCGTAGAGGCCGCCGCCAAAGAGCATACGAGCCAGTACCAGGATGACTAGCAGAGTGGTGGTGTCCATGTTGTCCGATTATGAAAGCTCAGGCTAGCACAGAGAGGGCGCAACGCCCGGACGGATAGCAAAAGCGCGCGGGCCGAAGCCCGATGCCTAACGAATGCCCGATCCTCACAAAGAGTTGCTTTCGCTGCTTCAAGCTTCCGCCCTAATCTCGCCCCTCTGCTTTAACCCCAAGGAGGAAACGAGATGGACAGGGCTTTACTCAAATTCGCGATGGCTAGCGCGGTCGTGTTTAGCCTGAGCACAGGGGCTTTTGCCGCAACCGGCGAATTTGATGACATGTGCGCTTTGGGTGTAGCCAACGGCAAAGAAGTAAAGACCGACTGCTCGATCAACGCTAAAATCGAGGGCAAGACCTATTGCTTCGGCAACGAGGCCGCCAAGACCGAGTTCATGAAAGATCCGGCGGGCAACCTCGCCAAGGCCAATGAAAATATGAGCAAGAAGAATATGTAGCTGAAGAAGTCGGGGGCGCCGACTGAGAAGCCGACGCCCCTCGCATTTTCTGGTTCGGAAAATCTACGCGTTAGGCGCGCTTGCGGCGGCCAAGCGGGATTAAGCATCCCGGCTTGTCGATAATGCCCGGATCGGCCCCACCCATCGAGAAGCCTCTTGGTGACTTCCAAGTCCGAAGCGAGGCCCATCCACTTCTGAGCGATGTCGGTAAGACTTTCCTTCAAAGTGGGTTTGGTCGTCTCGTCTGCGAGCCGAAAGCACCGTTGGCGCGTGCTCGCCATTCGTCCGAGCCTCCTGCGTCACACACCCCCGCTCGATCATTGATTCCAAAGACGCGTGAAGCTTTCAAGACGGCAGTAGTGCGGCGCAATATCACCGGCCAACCCTGATACGCGCTGGTCCTAAAGCGAGACCCCACGCCCGGTTGCGTGTCGGGAATTGCGGGCGAAAGGTCGTTACCCTATTGAAGAATAGCCATTGTGGTCTATTTGCGCGGTGCTTTTCTCGAACTCCTCGGCAATGCGCCGGAAGTGTTGAGACATCTTCTGCGCGCCCATGGCCGGGGCGAGCATACCCATACCCAAGGTCATCAGCTCAAGCCCGACCCAGCCCGCGGAATGCCCCCTTGCTAGGAGCGTCGCGGCGAATTGGTCAAGCTCCTGCCGAATAATCGTGTCCTCTTCCATTACGTTCCCCATTCACACAAGGAGAAGCGGTCTCAAGGGCTCGCCTGAGGCCACTTCAGGAAGGCCGCTCAGTGGAGTGTTGAACGGTCTCATGAGACTATCGCTAGAATCTTGCATGGGCGTTAAGGCAAAAGAAGCGGCCCCGAGTTAGGGGCCGGGGCCGTCAAGTGTAGGGACAAAAACACGGGCGTCCTTGCCAGTTGCCTGTGTGCTTGAGCGCCTTAAGGGTGACCGGCTTCATGAGCGCCTTCACGCGATCTGAAATTGGTCACAGAGATGGTCACGCCGCGAGCCACGCAAATGCCCGGTACTTCCGTCGAGACGACAGAAATGCGGAATATAAGGGAATGCGGGGGAACGACGAAGCACAGTGAAAACGGCGGGTGACGCTCCCCAGACCGGTGAGCTAACCGAACTGCGCCACGCTCCCTGGACGTCAGGCTACCCCTGGATATACACGGTCTGGCCGGTGAAACAAGCCATCTGCCGGTCGGCTAATCCCGAGCCTCCGCCAATAGAAGCTGGCAGGCCTCGATCTCTTCGAGCAGGCTGCCGAGTGTCCGCCGGTCGAGCCTGGCGCCTTCGCCGTCGGACGGGCGCGCGAGCGATGCAGCCCCGCTCTGAGCGGCCTCGGCGGCGATGTCGGGAATATCGGGTGGTCTCAGGGCTTCGTTCGGCGCGTCGTCCTCGGCGATGCCACGGTAGTCCATCACGAAGCGCGGGCCGTTCTCGCGCAGGATCTTCTGTACTCCGCGGATGGTGTAGCCGTCGTTGTAGAGCAGGAAACGTATGCCGCGCAGGAGCGCCACGTCCTCAGGCCGGTAGTAGCGCCGGCCGCCTCCCCGCTTCATTGGTTTGAGCTGGGCGAATTTGGCCTCCCAGAAGCGAAGCACGTGCTTCGGGACCTCAAGCTCGTCGGCAACCTCGCTGATGGTGCGAAACGCTTCTGGCGCCTTATCCAACGCTCTGCCTCCTCCCTGTCCGATCAAGCGCCGGCCAAACTATTCCGCCGCCTTTTTCCGGGAGAGCGCATCGTTGATGCACTGTTTCATAATATTGCTCGCGCGAAACACCAGCACCCGCCGCGGCGTGATGGGAACTTCTTGGCCCGTCTTTGGGTTGCGTCCGATGCGCTGTCCCTTGTCGCGGATGCCGAACGATCCGAACGAGGACAACTTTACGGTGTCGCCGCGTTCGAGGCTCGCCACGATCTCGCGCAGCACCAGTTCCACGATTTCCGCGGACTCGTTGCGCGGCAAACCCACCTTCTGAAACACGGCTTCCGCCAGATCGGCGCGCGTCAGGGTCTTCCCGCTCATATTGCCTACGCTCCCCCAGTCGCGGGACTATTCAAGATGCTAATCGAGCGAGTGCGAGGCGGTCAATCTGTCCAGCGATCAAAATGCTGATATTGCAACATTTTCTATCGAGGTGTGGCATTCGCGCGGCACTGCGGCGTTTTTTGACGGCTACCAGCGCAGCAGCACTGCCCCCCAGGTAAAGCCTCCCCCCATGGCCTCGAGCAGGACGAGATCGCCGGTCTTAATCCGGCCGTCGGCCCGACCCTGGCTCAATGCCAGCGGAATCGAGGCTGCCGATGTATTGGCATGCTTATCGACCGTAATAATGATGCGATCAGGGTCCAAACCAAGTTTGCGGGCAGCACCGTCCAAGATACGCTTATTGGCCTGGTGCGGCACAAACCAGTCAATATCAGACGCTTTATAACCAACCTGGGTAAGGGTTGAGTCGATCACCTCGCTGATTTTGGTCACTGCGTGGCGAAATACCTCCGGGCCGTCCATGCGGACATGGCCGACGGTGCCGGTGGAGGACGGTCCGCCATCGACATAGAGCTTGTCCCGGTAGCGGCCGTCGGACCTGAGACTGGTGGCGAGAATGCCCCGGTCGGTCAAGGCGCCGTTCAGCTTCTGCGCTTCGACCACCACCGCGCCGGCGCCATCGCCGAACAGCACGCACGTCGAGCGGTCCTCCCAGTCGAGAATTCGGGAAAAAACCTCGGAGCCGATCACCAGAGCCCGTTTGAACAGCCCGCTCTTCAGGTAGCTGTCCGCCGTCGCCAGCGCGAACACGAAGCCGGAGCAGACCGCCTGGATGTCGAAGGCCGCGCCGTGGGTGATGCCGAGCTCAGCCTGAATGGCGACGGCAGAGGCGGGAAAGGTCTGATCCGGGGTGGAGGTAGCGAGGATGATGAGGTCGATCTCCTCGGGGGCGAGCCCCGCATCGTCAAGCGCCGCCCGCGCCGCGGCGGCGCCCATCGACGAGGTCAGCTCGCCTTCGGCCGCGATCCGGCGCTCCTTGATGCCGGTCCGTTCGGTGATCCAGCGGTCGGAGGTATCCATCAGCTTGGCGAGGTCGTCATTGGTCAGAATCCGCGCCGGCAGATAGCCGCCGCATCCCCTGATGACCGTCCTAACCGTACTCAACGTCACCTACTCCCCGGCCTTACGCCGCCCCCTCGAGCTCCAATTTGGTGTGAAAGGTAGCGACGTCGTTCGCCAGCCGTTTCACCACGCCGTTCGACGCCATGTCGTAGGCTAGGTCGACGGCGCTGGCGAAGCCGGTCGCGTCAGTGCCGCCGTGGCTCTTGACGACGATGCCATTCAAACCAAGAAATATGCCGCCGTTCAGCTGGCGCGGATCCATCTTCTCTTTGAGCGCGCGGAAGGCGCCCTGCGCCAGGACGGCGCCGATGCGCGCCAGCACCGACCGCCCCATGGCGGCACGCAAATATTCGCCGATCTGCTTAGCCGTTCCCTCGGCGGTCTTCAAGGCGATGTTGCCGGTGAAGCCGTCGGTGACGACCACATCGACCACGCCGTGCCCGACATCGTCACCCTCCACGAAGCCGTGATAGCGGATGGGGAGCGGCGATTCCCTGAGGACAGCGGCCGCCTTCCTGATCTCGTCGAGTCCCTTGACCTCCTCGACGCCGATATTGAGCAGCCCGACCGAGGGCTTGTCGATGCCGAACAGAGCGCGCGCCATCGCCGCTCCCATCAAGGTGAACTCGACAAGCTGACGGGAATCGGCGCCGACATTGGCGCCCACGTCGAGCACGATGCATTCGCTCTCGACGGTCGGCCAGATCGCGGCGATGGCGGGACGGTCCACGCCTTCGATTGTCTTCAGGCAGAACTTGGCCATCACCATCAGAGCGCCGGTATTGCCGGCCGACACGGCCGCGTCGGCGCGTCCGTCTTTCACAGCGTCGAGCGCAAGCCACATGCTGGAATGATAGCGGCCCTTGCGCAGCGCCTGGCTCGGCTTGGCGTCCATTGCGATTGCCACGTCGGTATGAATGAGCTCGGCCTTGGTGGCGAGCGCCGGATGCGCCTTCAGCTCAGGCTCGATGCGCGTGCGATCGCCGACCAGCAGGAAGCGCGCTTCCGGATGGCGGATCAGCGCGATCGCGGCAGCCGGAATGACCACGCTAGGCCCGTGGTCCCCGCCCATGGCGTCGAGCGCGATGGTGACTGGAGCACCCATTTTCTGCCGTTCGGTAGGATTTTTGCCCATGCCGCGGCCAGGCCGCGGCAACCCCCGGAAGTGAGACCCGAATAGACTTAAAAGCAAGCCAGTGACAACCGGATTTTGCCGTGGGTCTTCCGGCCGTTAGCGCCGCTTGAGTTGAGCCAGGGCCGCAAATGGCCCGCTTTGTCCAGCCGCGTCACCTTGAGACAGCGGTTGCGACCATTCGAAGCTTGCCCCCTCGCGCTTCGGATAAGGATCGAGCGAGGTGGCGAGGACCTCGTAGATGACCGGGCCGGGATCGATGGTGCCGTCGACGATCGGCTCGGGCCAATCGAGCAAGGCTTGTGGCTCCTCGGTGCCCGGCGCCAGCGACTCGAGCAGCGTGGCCGGCCAGAAGTCGACCTCGATCGGAAGCTCGATCTTGGCCGCGACTGGATCGAGCGTGACGACGCAGGTTTGCGTGAGGTCGGCGGTGAGCCTGCCGCTGAGATGCAGACGCCCCTCGCCCGCATGCGCCAGCCGATAAGCGACGGCCAAGCTCCTGAGCGCCGTCAGGTCCAGCAGGCGGGCGATGGCTTGCAGCTCGGCTTCGGTCGCGATGATCTCGCCGCTCGTGCCGTCTCTGATTTCATCGGCCTTCAGCTTCCGTGAAAACACCGCGCCGTCAGCAACGCTCCTCATGCCAAATCGTCTCCAAGCTTGTCGCTGGGGGTCATCTCGGGAAATCTCACCTCGCCGGTGGAAAGCGCAGCGAGGCTCTGCGCCTCGAGCGCACGCACCATGAGCGTTAGGTAGTGCGCCAGGCGGCGCGTTGCAGCTTCCGGCGCGGCGCCCTGCACAGGGAAGGCCTTCGCGATCGCAGCGGTAAGGGCCTCTTCCCCCTCGCCCAATGCCTCGCCATAGGCCTGCAACAAGCCTGCGCTCGCGCTCGCCAGCCGCCTCACCTTTTTCGGGATGGCGAGATCGCCGACGCCGATCTCCCTGTGCACGGTCTCCATATCCTCGCTGAAACGGTCGGTCAGGTCCTGGGCCAGGCCGACAGCGGCGCCTCCCTCGGCTTTGAGCCGGTGCAGCACGGCAAAGAGGTGCAGCGACAAGACGAGAAACCGGCCTTCCAGCGTGTCGGGAACGGCAAGGTCCTGGTAGAACACGGGAAGCCGCGCCTGCGCCACAATCGCGCCATAGAGTTTCGCCGCGTTCGCAGCATTGCGATGCCATGTTTTCAGGGGATGGAGAGGGTTCAAAGGACGGCCTGTTTCGTCTAGCCTTCTCTCACGTCAAGCCCCGCGCAGGCGGGTGCATCGAGGGGACCACCGGATTTGCTCAAGCTCAAGCGCGTCTCGGTCACGGCCGCACGGCCCGCGCTGGCGGCGCTGATGCTTGGCGCGACCTGCTTGTCGGGCTGCGGGGCCCAGATCGACCGGCACGGCCATGTGTTCATCGATGTCGACATCAATCAGGTCCAACCCGGCATGAACAAGGAACAGGTCGAACAAATTCTCGGCTCGCCGGACACCAAGAGCGCGATCACCGGCGACGCATACTACTACATCTCGACCACGCAAAAGACCGTCGCTTTTCTCAAGCCTCGCGAGATCGACCGGCAGGTCGTCGCGGTCTATTTCGACCGGAACCAGACCGTCGAGCAGGTCGCCCATTATGGTCTGAAGGACGGCATCGTCGTCAATTACTATAAGGGCGAGACGCCGGCCCGCGGCAAGGATCTTGGCTTCCTCGAGCAGGTCTTCGGCAATCTCGCCAATCGCGGCATGCTCAAGGACCAGAGACCGACAGGCGCGAGCGGCATCCCCGGCATCTAGTCCGGCTCAGTTCACCCTATTGGTGTGCGAGCACCGCCAGCAGCAACAATGCCACGATATTGGTGATCTTGATCATCGGGTTCACCGCGGGGCCGGCAGTGTCCTTGTAGGGATCGCCAACCGTGTCGCCGGTGACCGCCGCCTTGTGCGCCTCTGAGCCCTTGCCGCCGTAATTGCCGTCCTCGATATATTTCTTGGCGTTGTCCCAGGCCCCTCCGCCCGCCGTCATGGAGATGGCGACGAACAGGCCGGTGACGATCACGCCGAGCAGCATGGCGCCGAGCGCGGAGAAGGCGGCGCTCTTGCCTGCAATCGCGTTGATGATGAAGTAGAAGGCAATCGGCGACAGCACCGGCAGCAGCGACGGGACGATCATCTCCTTGATCGCGGCGCGGGTAAGGAGATCGACGGCACGGCCGTAATCCGGACGGTCGGTGCCCTTCATGATGCCGGGCTTCTCCTTGAATTGGCGGCGCACCTCCTCGACGATGGCAGAGGCCGCGCGCCCCACCGCCGTCATGGCAATGCCGCCGAACAGATAGGGCAGCAGGCCGCCGAGCAGGAGGCCGACCACGACATAAGGGTTGGACAGCGAGAAAGTGGGATCGACGCCCTGGAAGTAAGGGAACTTGTCGGCGTTGGCGGCAAAAAATTTCAGATCCTCGGTATAGGCCGCAAACAGTACCAGCGCGCCCAAGCCCGCGGAGCCGATGGCATAGCCCTTGGTCACCGCCTTGGTGGTGTTGCCGACGGCGTCGAGCGCGTCGGTGGTCTTGCGGGTTTCCTTAGGGAGACCGGCCATCTCGGCGATGCCGCCAGCATTGTCGGTGACCGGACCGAAGGCGTCGAGCGCCACGATCATCCCGGCAAGGGCGAGCATGGTGGTGACGGCGATGGCGATACCGAACAGCCCGGCAAGGCCATAGGCGATGACAATACCCGCCATGATGACGAGCGCGGGCAGCGCGGTCGATTCCATCGACACGGCAAGGCCCTGGATGACATTGGTGCCGTGGCCGGTGACGGAGGCCTTGGCGATCGACTGCACCGGGCGATAATTGGTACCGGTGTAATATTCGGTGATGACCACGATCAGCGCGGTCACGACGAGGCCGACGGCGCCGCAATAAAACAGGTCGCGCCCGGTGAAGCTCACCTCGCCGACCTTCATGGCGGTATCCATGCCGACCAGCCAGGCGGTCAAAGGCCAGAGCAGAATGAGCGACAGCACGCCCGTGGCGATCACGCCCTTATAGAGCGCGCCCATGATCGACTGGCTCTTGCCCAGGCGCACGAAGTAGGTGCCCACGATCGAGGTGAGCACACAGGCGGCGCCGATGGCGAGCGGATAGAGCATCATCGGCATCAGCCGATCGTCACCGCCGGCGAAATAGATCGAGGCGAGCACCATGGTCGCCACGATCGTGACCACATAGGTCTCGAACAGATCGGCCGCCATGCCGGCGCAGTCCCCGACATTGTCGCCGACATTGTCGGCAATGGTGGCGGGGTTGCGCGGATCGTCTTCGGGGATGCCGGCCTCGACCTTGCCGACGAGATCACCGCCGACATCGGCGCCCTTGGTGAAGATGCCGCCGCCGAGACGGGCGAAGATGGAGATCAACGACGCGCCGAAGCCGAGTGCGACAAGGGCGTCGATCACGTCGCGTGACGCGGGGTCGTAGCCGAGGATCTGGGTCAGCACGAGGAAATAGACCGACACGCTGAGCAGCGCGAGGCCGGCGACGAGCAGGCCGGTGACGGCGCCGGCGCGGAAGGCGATGCTCAAGCCGTCGGCAAGGCTCTTGGTCGCGGCCTGGGCGGTCCGCACATTGGCGCGTACCGAGACATTCATGCCGATATAGCCGGCGGCGCCCGACAACACCGCGCCAATGGCGAAGCCGATGGCTGGCGCGATGCCCAGCAAATAAGCGAGGACGATGAAGATGACCACGCCAACCACGGCGATGGCCTGATATTGCCGGGCAAGATAGGCTTGCGCGCCTTCCTGAATGGCAGCGGCGATCTCCTGCATGCGTGCCGTGCCGGCGTCGGCGGCGAGAACGGCCTTGGTCGTCCAGACGCCATAGACGATCGAAAGCGCCCCACAAGCGATAATCAGGTAGAGAGCCACGGTCATGAGTGCTGCCTCTGTGCGTAGTCGGTCAATTTGGGTATGGCGGGACGGTCGAGGTCCGAAGGCGGCACGCGATCATGCGCCGGCCCGAAGCCCCCGGAAGTCGTCTGAAGCCCGCGGGAAAATGCCAAAACTACGGGCAGGACGCAACTAATGCCTGGAGGAGCGACAATTTGATCGGCAGGAGGCGATTTACGGCTAGAAATGGGCATATCCGGTGCGGTCCAGCGCCAACGGTTCTCCGTCTGGACGCAGCACCAGGACCGCGCCGCTTTCGGTGAGCCGGCCGATAGCCGTGACCTCGACCCCCTTATTGGCCGCTTCGGCCTCGAAGGCCGGGGCACTGGTCTCGGGCACCGCCGCCACGATCTCGTAATCGTCCCCCGCCGCGAGCAGGATTGCGAGCAGGTCCGGCTCGCGGCCAAGCACCTTCCTTGCGGCTGGGGAAAACCGCACCTCCCCTGCCTCGATCACGGCGCCGACATGGGAGGCTTGCGCGAGCTTATCGATGTCGCCGACCAGCCCGTCCGAGACGTCGATTGCCCCGCGCGCGAAATTGCGCACGGGGATCACCAGCTTCATGCGCGGCGTCGGGCGCCGGTACCGCTCGACAAGAAATGCGCGCTCCACGTCGGTAAGCCCCCAGAACTGGGCGAGCGATGGCTGCTTGAGCAGGCGAAGGCCAAGACAGGCATCGCCGATGGTGCCGCTGACATAGAGCCGGTCGCCGTTCTTGGCGCCGTGCCGCAACACGGCGTGGCCATGCGCCACCAGACCGAGCGCGGTGATGGTGATGGTGATGGGCCCGGGGCTCGCGGTGGTATCGCCGCCGACCAGGCCGATCTTTGCCGCCTGCTGAAGCTCGCCCAACCCAGCGGCGAAGGCTTCGAACCAGGAGCCGGGGGTCGCGCGCGGAACGGCAAGCGACAGCAGATAGGCGTGGCCGCGCGCCCCTTTGGCGGCAAGATCGGAGAGATTGACGGCAAGGGCCTTGTAGCCGATCGAATCCGGCGGGTCGGCGGCGAGAAAATGCACGCCTTCGATCAGCGTGTCGCAGGTGGCGACGAGCTCGTAGCCTTCGGCAACGACGAGAACGGCGGCGTCGTCGCGCAGGCCAAGTGCCGCGGCGTCGGTGGCGAGCGGCGCGAAATAGCGGGCGATGATCTCGAACTCGCCAAGGCCTTTGCCCCCGACTCGATCGACAGCATCAGCCATCGCTTGTCCCTTCGCGGGTGAATTCGCGCGGCCGCGCGCCGTGGCCGAGCTTGTCGAGAATGCCGTTCACCACCTTCGGCTCATCCTCTGCGAAGAAAGCATGGGCGATATCGACATATTCGGAGATGATCACGCGCGCCGGCACGTCGGCGCGGGCGATGAGTTCGAACGCGCCGGCACGCAGGATCGCGCGCAGGATGGAATCGACGCGGGTCAAGCGCCAGCCTTCGGCGAGCTGCTGGTCGACCAAAGGGTCGATTTGCAACTGCTCGCGCACCACGCCCTCGACCAGGTCGCGGAAGAAGGCTGCTTCCGCCTCGGCGACTTGGCAGCCTTCGATCTCCTTGCCCAGGCGATGCAGCTCGAACTCGGCGACCACCTCGTTGAGATCGATGCCGGTCATGTCCATCTGGTAGAGCGCCTGTACCGCGGCGAGCCGGGCCGCGCTGCGGGAGGATGCTCTGGTGCCGGGCCCGCTTCGCTTGGCCATGGCTGCTAGCGCCTGGCCGCCGAGGAGAAATGCTGCTCGAGACGCATCAGTGTGAGGCAGGCGCGCGCCGCGTCGCCGCCTTTGTTGCGGCCGTCGACGCTGGCCCGCTCCCAGGCCTGCTCTTGGCTCTCGCAAGTTAGGATGCCGAAACCGATCGGCACGGCGTGCTCCACCGCCAACTGATGCAAGCCGGCGGCCGATTCCCGCGCCACGATATCGTAATGGGTGGTCTCGCCGCGGATGACGCAGCCAAGCGCCACGCAGCCGCGGTGCCGTCCGGCGCGACCGACAAAGCCGTTGGACAGCGCGAGGCTCAGCGCCAGCGCGATCTCCAGCGAGCCCGGCACCGCCAGCCGCTCATAGGCCACGCTATTGGCTTCTAACTCTTCGATCGCGCCACGGGCAAGCTCGTCGGCAATGTCCTCGTAGAAGCGCGCCTCGATGATGAAAACCGACCGTGGGCCTTTGCGGGTCATCCGGGGTTACTCCAGGCCCCGGTGGCCGGCCACCGCAAGCCCATAGCCTTCGAGACCAACGATCTTACGGGCCGGGGAGTTCGACAGCAGCATCATCTCGCGCACGCCGAGATCGAGCAGGATCTGGGCGCCGATGCCGTATTCGATCAGCCGCTGCTGCCCGCCGCTGCCTTGTTTATGGTTGACGCGGGCGGAGATCGCGTCGGGCCGCGACTCCCGGATGAGCACGACGACGCCGCGCCCTTCGCGGCCGATGATCTCCATGGCCTTGTGCACCAGGGTCTCGCGGCGCGCGCCGGTCGAGATCACGTCGTCGATGGTGTTGAGCGCATGCACCCGCACGAGGACAGGACCGCCCGAGGCAACGTCGCCCTTGATCAGCGCAACATGCTCGGCCGGATCGACCGTAGTTGCATAGACCTTGAGATCGAACGCGCCGCCATAGGCGCTGTTGACCTGGGTTTCCGCCACCACCTTGACCAGATGATCGTAGCGCAGGCGATGGGCGATCAGGTCGGC
>DASQKJ010000080.1:0-37413 GCA_035630595.1 Methyloceanibacter sp. | reverse complement strand
GGCCTCGAAGCCGTCCATCTCGACCAGCAGCTGATTCAGCGTCTGCTCGCGCTCGTCATTGCCGCCGCCGAGGCCCGCGCCGCGATGGCGGCCGACCGCGTCGATCTCGTCGATGAAGATGATGCAGGGCGCGTTCTTCTTCGCCTGGTCGAACATGTCTCGCACGCGCGAGGCGCCGACGCCCACGAACATCTCGACGAAGTCGGAGCCGGAGATGGTGAAGAACGGCACGTTCGCCTCGCCGGCGATGGCGCGTGCAAGCAAGGTCTTGCCGGTGCCCGGAGGGCCTACAAGAAGCGCGCCGCGCGGGATGCGCCCGCCGAGCTTCTGGAATTTCTGCGGGTCGCGCAGAAATTCGACGATCTCCTGTAGATCCTCCTTGGCCTCATCGACGCCGGCGACATCGTCGAAGGTGACGCGGCCGTGCCGCTCGGTGAGCAGCTTCGCCTTGGACTTGCCGAAGCCCATGGCGCGGCCGCCACCCGACTGCATCTGGCGCATGAAGAAAATCCACACCGCGATCAAGAGCAGCATGGGAAACCACGACACCAGCACGCCGAGCAGCGACGGAACGTCGTCCTCGGACGGCTTGGCGGTGATCTTCACACCTTTCGTGTTCAGCTTGTCGACCAGGTTCGGATCGTTCGGCGCGTAGGTCTGGAAATTGCGGCCGTCGGTGAAGTGTCCCGTGATCGTGTTCCCGGCGATGGTCACATCTTGCACATTGCCGCCCTCCACCTCGGAGAGAAGCTGCGAGAAGCTGATCTCGTTGCCGCGGACCTGCACGCCCGGGCTCTGGAACAGGTTGAACAGCGCGACCAGGAGGAGGCCGATGAACACCCAGATGGCAAAGTTACGGAAGTTCGAATTCATGTACTGACCTGACGGCTTGATTTTATCGCGGCGCCCAGCGGGCAGCCTCGTCCAATTTAAGGCGCGAATTGAGGCTAAGCCTCGTTAACATAGGAACATGCATCGCTTTTGCCAAGTTACGCTACCGCAAAGAGGTGCACGCTTTCTCAACGGTCTAAGTCGTGGCCGTGATCGCGGCCATTCCCCTTGCATCGCTAAGCTGTCCGCCGCCGACAAAAATGGCGCGGCAATCGAGATCGGGCGGCTTGCCGGTCTCCGTCCGGCTGAGGCGCGGCAATCCCAGCAGAACCTCTCCCCGCCAGCACGCGGGCAAAGTCCTGCCCGCCAGCAGCGGCAGCGCGGCGAGCAGCGACGAACGCTCGCGCAGCGCGAGCAAGCCGGCTTCACCGAGCGCCCGCACGACGATGGGCGCCTGCTCATTGGCGCCAAGCTCGATGCGGAAGCGATTGTCCCACAGGGTCCACTCGCCGGGCCTAAGCCGCGCCTCGGGAAGCCCGCTTCCGCGCAGCTCGCGGAAGACCCCGAGACGCCCCGCGTTCGGCGCGATCCGGCAGCGGCCGAGCGTGTGCGCCTTGTCCGGTTGCGCCTGCAAAACGACGAGCAGCGCTTCGAGCTTGGCAAGCTGCAACGGGTTCTCACCGCCGCCCACGGCGCCGATCAACTGCGCCAATGCGCGGAGCGCGATCTCCTGCGACGCCAGTCGCAACGCATCGCGATCGACCATGGCATAGCCTGCCTCGCTCATCTCGCTATGCGCCGCCAGGAATGCGGCCGCGGCGCCTTCCAGCGCTTCGCGTGCACGCCGCAAGCGCCGCGCCGTGAGCGCAATCGCCTCGGGGCTGAGCCCGAGCGCGGCGAGCGCCTCGGCACTGCTCCGCACCCGCACGCGCTCGAACCGAGGATCGAGATTGCTCGGGTCCCGGACGAAGCCGATACCGGCCGCGTCGAGCGTCGCAAGCAGCCGCGCCTTGGGCACATCGAGTAGCGGCCGCAGCACCGCAATCCCGGCCCACGCGCCCCGCTCCGGGATCGCTGCCAAGCCGTCGAGACCGCTGCCGCGCTTGAGCCGCATCAGGAAGGTCTCGGCCTGATCGTCGAGATGATGCGCCGTGACCAGCGCCGGAATGTCGTTGGCATGGCAATAGGTCGCCATCAGGTCGTAACGTGCCGCCCGCGCGCGCTCCTGCAGGCTCGCCGTCGACATCGGCTCGTGCTCCCAGGTCAGGATCGTGTGTGGCAGGCCCAGACCCGCGGCGATGTGTCCGACATATTCCGCCTCCTCGCGCGAGCCCGGGCGAAGCCGGTGATCGACCGTGAGCACGCCGAGCTGCGGTCCCTTCGCCGGACCTGCGCGCCAGCGTGCCGCAAGCTGCATCAGGGCCACGCTATCCGGTCCGCCCGACACGGCGAGGGCAACCTTGGAAAATTCGGCGAGCGGCGCGAACAGCGCTTCCACCTCGGACGCGGCGATCGGTAAGGCGGTCATCCTCAGCAGCCGGTCTTCTTGCGCCAGGAAGCGGCCTCGTCGCTGACATGCGGCGGCGCTTGCGGGAACTTGGCCTTGAGCTCGCTGAAGGTGGAACAGGCCGCGTCCTTCTGGCCAAGCTCGGCGAGCGACATGCCGAGTTTGAGCAGGGTATCGGGCGCCTTCTGGCCGGATCTGTATTTCTTGTAGCCGTTGAGGAAGGCATCGGCCGCGTTCTTGTACTGGGCGCGCACGTAATAAGTCTCGCCGATCCAATATTGCGCGTCGGCTGCCAGCGGATCGCGCGGATAGGTCTCGAGCAGCTCCCGGAAGGCGCCTTCCGCCCCGGCATAATCCTTCTGCAGCAGCGCGCCATAGCCTTGCTGATAGAGCGCCTGCGCGTTGCCGCCGGGGAGAGCCGCCGTGATGTTTCGTGGGGCGCAATCGGCGTCGTCGCTGTCGAGCAACGCTGCCAGAGGATCGCTGCCCGGCTTCGGCCCGAACCAGCGCGGCTTCGAGGGGTCTGACGCCTCTTCATCATCCGAGGTCGATGCGGTCGCGGCCCAGGCCGGGTCCGGTGGCGGGATGGGCGCCTCGCCCTGCCGGAAAGGCGGCGGCTCCATGTCCTGCGGCGGCGCGAGAGGCGCTGGCTCCGCGGCAAGTCTCGCCTCGAGCGCGCTCATCTGCCGGCCGATCTGCTCCAAATGGTTGGTCAGCGCGCCGATCTGAGTCTCGAGCGTATCGATGCGCGGGCCGAGATCGCTTGGCATCGGCTGAGCTCGGGGAATCGGCGCCGGAGCTTCGTGCGAGAGCATGGCCGCGGGCTTCGCCCTGACCATGGATTCCATCGTGCCGACCATCACCTGGAGGTCTCTGACCCTGTCCTCCAGACGCCCAATCCGGGAAGCGACGGAGTCGCTGCCTTGCGCCGCCTGTCCCGCCGGCGGAATCTCTTGGGCGCAGACCGGCGCTACGAGCCCGGTGAATACCAGGGCAGCCATCAAAGCATAGGCGGGGCGCGGTGGCCTGCGCCGTCTGAACGCCGAGCGATGCACGAATGAGACCTCGCTGTTGGCCGCGAGCGGCGCCTCCAGGGGAGAGCACCAGGCGCGCGAACATAACGCATTTGCGAGGCGTTTTGCGGCCAAACTGCGGAAAACAGGAGCCAGAAATCAGAAATCGGAACAGGCCGGTGAGGTGCAGGACCCTGCACTCTTCTGAATTCCGACTTCCGGTTCTGCCGCTGAAGGGCGGCTAGTAACTGGCTACGGCGCGATTGTTGAGCACCGTCTGTGCGCGGCGATTCTGCGACCAGCAGGAGATGTCGTCGCAGGTCGCCACCGGCCGCTCCTTGCCGTAGGAAACGGTCCGCATCCGCGAGGCGTTCACGCCCTGACTGGCAAGGAAGGAGCGGACCGAGGTCGCCCGTCTTGCGCCGAGCGCGAGATTGTATTCCCGCGTGCCGCGCTCATCCGCGTGGCCTTGGATCGTGATCGTGTATTGCGGATATTGGTTGAGCCACCTTGCCTGGTTGCGCAGGATGCCCTGCGCCTCGCCGGTTAATGCGGGGCTATCCACCTGGAAATGTACCACGTCGCCGACATTGACGGCAAAATCTCTTTCCGTCCCAGGCGTTACCGGCCCTTCCCCGCCGAGGCCGTATTGTTTTGGCTGACCCTGCCGTGAGCAGGCTGCCAGCACCAATGCTATCGCGACGACGCCCGCAAATTTGCAGACGCGGCCGATCCCACCACTCCAACGCATACTTGGTTACTCCCGCTAGCCAAATTTTAGGAAATCGTAAAAGGGAAGTCCTAACGATCTCCTAGTTCCCTCGAAACGGGCGGATTGGCTGGGGAGTCTAGAGCAGCCGGTTGGCGAAACCGGGGCTAAAAAAGGAAGGATGCCTGGGACGCCGCCGCATTAGCTACGGCGTCCCGGCATCCATATTCCACGAAGCGGAAGACGCGCTTCCGCGATTTCACGGCCGCAGCTTAGACGCGGACCACGTGCTCGACTACGATGTCGGCTGACCCGAGCTTCAGGGGCTCGGCGACAACCTCTTTCTGGTGGTGGCCGAAGCAACCACCAAGCGCAACGGTGGCGGCCACGATGGTGGCGACGACGATAACGCCCTTCAAACCCTGCATGGTCTTCTCTCCTTTGGTTAAAACGGCAGTAGCCGTCTTTGCATGTACCGGTGTGGCCTATTCAGATCAAGAACGGACTACCGTCCAGCGGCCGTTTTTCCGGCCATTGATGCTAAAATGCCACGCCGAATCTCAAGCTCCAGCCCACTCAAGCTAGCCGCCCTGGAGGGCCCGATCAAGCTTGGTTAACCCTGGGAAGCCCCCGGATCGAAGAACGCCAAAACCGCAGTTGCCTTTGGGACACAGGCTCTGGGAAGCACCGAATTCGGGCCAGAGTTCCTAGGAAGGGCCCGGCCCTAATTGATGAGCGGAGACCAGGCCGGATCGGAGCCGAAGGCCGGCGTGGCGACTTGGCGCTCGTTATAGCCCGTGAGATCGATCGTGTAGAGCTTGGGGCCCCCTGCGGCGCCCGGCGACTCCCGGAAGAACATCAGCACCCGGCCGTTCGGGGCCCAGGTCGGCCCTTCATTATGGAAGCCTTCGGTGAGGATGCGCTCGCCCGACCCGTCAGGCTTCATCACCCCGATCAGGAAGCGGCCGCCACTCATCTTGGTGAAGGCGATCAGGTCGCCGCGCGGCGACCAGACCGGCGTGGAATAGCTCCCCTGCCCCCGGCTGACGCGCCGCTGATTGGCGCCATTGGCGTCCATCACATAGACTTGGCGGGAGCCGTCGCGGTCGGTCTCGAACACGATCTGCCGCCCGTCGGGCGAATAGGACGGCGCCGTGTCGATGGCGGGGGTATTGGTGAGCTGCACCGTGCGCCGGCTGCGCAGGTCCATGGCGAACAGGTTGGAATTCCCTTCGCGCTCGAGACTCATGACGATGCGCTGCCCGTCGGGTGAAAAACGCGGCGCGAAGGTCATGCCCGGGAAGGCGCCGACGATCTCCTTCTGCCCGGTCTCGATGTTCAGCAGATAGACCTTGGGCGTCTCTCCCTCGAAGGAGGTGTAGGTAATCTCCTGGGTCGAGGGGCTGAAGCGGGGTGTCAGCACCAGATTCTGCCCCGTGGTGAGCAACCTGACATTGAAGCCGTCCTGGTCCATGATGGCCAGCCGCTTCATCCGCTTGTTCTTGGGGCCCGACTCGTCGACGAACACGATGCGCGTGTCGAAATAGCCCTTCTCGCCGGTGATCCGCTCATAGATCGCATCGGCGATGATATGGCCGATGCGCCGGGCGTCCTTCGGCCGAGCGAAGAACTGCTCGCCCGCGAGCTGCTTGCCGGCGAACACGTCCCACAGCCTGAACTCCGCCCTGAGCTTGCCGTCGGCGTTGCCGATCCGGCCCACGACCAGCGCCTGGGCGTTGACCACCCGCCAATCGTCGAAGCGCGGCACGCTGGTCGTGCTGAGCCCTTGCTCGAGGAAGGCCGCATGATCGATCGGAATGAACAGGCCCGAGGCGCGCAGATCGCTCGCCACCACGTTGGAGATCTCGCGCGCAGTCTCGGGCGCCACCGAGCCGTCGCCGGCAAAGTCGGGAATGGCGATCGGCAACGGTTGGACGGTGCCTTGCGTGATGTTGAGCTCGAGTTGCGCATGCGCGGGCGCAGGCGCCGCGAGCGCAACCAGCATCAGCAATGCGAGCGCCGGACGCCGGCGGCGGGGATCTGCGTCTTCGAAGGTAGCATTCATGGCGGCTCTTTTCGGATACGGCGGTCAGCCCGCGCGATACATCTCGCTAGGATCGAAATTGAGAATCATGTCGCGCCACAGCGCGTATTTTTCGCTCGGCAGCGTATAGGGCTGGCATTGATAGACGGCCCTGACCGCGCTGTCGGCAGCGGCCTGGAAAAAGGGTGACGACCCGCGATTGGCGATGGCCGGATATCCCACCAGCGTGCCGTCCTCGTTGAGCTTGAGCCTGAGCTTCACCACGATCTGGTCGGCGCCGAGCCCGCCGGGCGGCGGACTCCAGCACTGGGCGATACGCGCCCTAAGCGCGTCGATCTCGTTGACGGACATGGTCATTTCCGTACCGCTCGACTGCCCACGGACCTGGCGCGGCGTGTCCTCGGACGGCAGGACCGGCGCCGGCTCGTCGGCCGCATCGGGAATCTTATTGAGCAGCGCGGCGATCCGGTCGGTACTGAAGTCGCGCTTCGTCTCGGGTTTGGCCTTGGGCTTCTTCGGCGTGGCTTCAGCCTGCTTTGGCTTGGCCGGCTTCTTCTCCTCCGGCTTCTTGGCGTCAGCCTTCTTGACCTCGGGCTTTTTTGCCTCGGGCTTTGGTGCAGCCTCTTTAGGCGACTCGGGCTTCTTTACTTCAGGCTTGGGCTTCTCCTCAGGCTTCTGCTCCGCCTTCGGCTTCTCCTCGGGCTGCTCGGCCTTGTCGGCCGCTTCGCGCACGACTTCAGGCTTCTTCTCCTTAGGCTTGCCCGCAAGCGGGGCATCGTCCTTGGCATCCTTGGTGCCGGCCTTGATCTTCGTCACCTCGGACGGTGTCGCCAGGTCGACGGGAATGGCGATAAGCGGCATATGCTCCATCTTGGCGGCCGGGAAGGAGACGAGCGCAAAGAGCACGATTGCCGTATGCAGCGCGGCAGAGATGAAGGTGCTCTTGCCCATCATGACGATAGCTCTGGAACTTCCCCCTAAGGTTGATCGTCCTGGTCGGTGACGATGGTCACCGAGAATCCGGCCTGGCCGATCCGCGCCAGGACCTTGGCGACATTGCCGTAGGGCGTGCCCTTGTCGCCGCGCACCCAAACCTTGGCGCCGCCGCCGGCGTCCCTGATAGCAGCGAGTTTGGGCACAAGTTCGTCAAAGCTGACCTCGGTATTCTGGAGAAAGATTTTGCCCTGCGGGTCGACGGTGACGCTCAACGGCGCCCGCTCCGGCTCGACCGGGCCGGCCTCCGTCTTGGGCAGTTCGACCTCTGGCAATCCGCCCTTCGACTCTACGTCGACGCCGACGGTGAGCAGCGGCGCCGTCACCATGAAGATGATGAGCAACACCAGCATGACGTCGACGAACGGAGTGACGTTGATCTCGCTCATCGGCGCGGCCGACCGTCGCCGTGCCCGCCGTTTCGAGAGCGCCCCTCCTGGCTGTAGACCTGCACCCATGGTTCTGCTTCACACGCTCTTGTCGATCTGGCGCGACAGGATGGCCGAAAACTCGTCGGCGAAGCCTTCCAGACGCGCCGCGTGGCGCGCGACCTCGCTGTTGAACTTGTTGTAGAAAATTACGGCAGGAATGGCGGCGAGCAAGCCGAGTGCGGTGGCGAATAACGCTTCGGCAATGCCTGGCGCCACTACCGCGAGGCTGGTGTTCTTGCTCACGGCAATCGCCTGAAAGCTGGTCATGATTCCCCAAACCGTGCCAAACAGGCCGATGAATGGCGCGGTCGAGCCGACCGTGGCGAGGAAGGTCAGGCGCCGCTCGAGCCGCTCGGCCTCGCGCGAGATGGTCACGTCCATGACCTTCTCCACCCTGAGTTGGACGCCGGGCATCGGCCGCGACGCGCGCTCCGCCCCCTCCCGCTCGGTGGAGCGCTTCCATTCGCGCATCGCCGCCACGAACAAGGCGGCCATGCCGGTGTTCCGGCGCTGACTGAGCGCGTTATAAAGTTCCTCCAGCGACTGTCCCGACCAGAACACCTGCTCGAACTTGTCGGTCTCTTTTCGCGTCTTGGCGTAGAGGAACAGCTTCTCCAGGATGATCGCCCAACTCCATACCGAAGCCAGGATCAGCCCGATCATCACGAACTTGACGACGATATGCGCGTTCTTGAAAAGCTCGAAGATCGAGAGATCGACGACATCCGGCGGGTTCATGACGGGCCTCGTGGCATGAGCTCCAAGGGCGCCGCCTCCGGCTCAACCCTGAGACGGCAGCCCGGTCCCCGCGGGTCCTCCGCAGGCTTGACTTTTATCGCCGGAGAAAGCGCGCTGTTCCGCTCGCGAACCGACCTTTCGCCAGCGAATGTGACTAAACTTGGGCTTGGTTAACCCCAAGCTCCGGCGCGCGGCTCTTCCGGCAGAGCGACGCTTTACCGGTATTAGCTACGTTTCACGCGCTTGGTTAACGAATCGTTGAAGCGCGCCCCTGATAAGCGCGCCCAATCGCTGCGGCTTGCCCCCGCGCGACACCAGCACCACGGTGACCTTGGCGCTGGCGAGCAGGGTCCCGTCGCGGCGCACGTCCTGCCGGAGCACCAGGCTCGCGCTGCCGATCTCGGCGCAGGCGGTGACCACCTCGAGCACGTCGTCCATGCGGCCCGGCTTGAAATAGTCGATCTCCACCCGGCGCACGACGAAGATCGCCGGTTCACCTAGCGCCGGGTCGGCGATGCTCGTCGCCTCGATGCCGAGCAGCCTGATGAAATCGGAGCGGCCGCGCTCGCAGAATTTGAGGAAGTTGGCGTGATAGACGACGCCACCGCAATCGGTGTCCTCGAAATAGACGCGCACGGGGAGGACATGCGTCTCGCCCTCGATCCGCCCGGCCAAATCTGGCCATTTTTTCTCATGTGCGGCCATTGGACGAGCCTTCCGCGCCTCCGCTGCGCTGCCTGCGCTCGCAAGAGTCCCGAGCTTTAGTCGCAAGCAGTGCTCCGCGTAAAGACCGCTCGCTCCCTGCCCCAGCATGACATCCCGCGGTTGAGTTCGTGGGGGAGACTGATGCAGACTTGCGGTGGGAGAAGCCCGTCAACGAAACGAGGGGAAGATGATCGACACCAAGACCTTGTCTGAATGGGAGCCTTACGCTCTAGGCATCCTCAGAATCGTCGCTGGCCTCATTTTTCTCGAGCACGGGACGCAAAAGCTGCTTGGATTTCCCGCGGGCGAAAGGGCGTTCGTGGAGTTGTTCAGCCTGTCGTGGTGGGCCGGCCTGCTCGAACTCGTCCTCGGGACGCTGATCGTGCTTGGGCTGTTCACGCGGCTGGCTGCCTTCATCGCGTCGGGCGAGATGGCCTTCGCCTACTGGCTCGCGCACGCGCCACAGAACTTCTTCCCCGTGAACAATGCCGGCGACGCGTCGATTCTTTACTGCTTCGTGTTCCTGTTCCTGGTGTTCGCCGGGCCGGGCAAATGGAGCATTGACGGCTGGCGTCGAGCGGAACCGTAGGTACGCCGCTTATTCGTCGCTGCCGCTGAATAGGGGAATCTGCGCAGCCTGAGAAGGTTGGGGCAGACCGAGATGGGTGAAGGCATGCGCCGTAAGCACCCGCCCGCGCGGCGTGCGCGCGATGAAGCCCTGCTGCAACAGATAAGGCTCGATGATCTCCTCGATGGCGTCACGCGGCTCCGACAGTCCGGCGGCGATGGTCTCGATCCCCACCGGGCCGCCGCCGTAATTCACCGCGACAAGACGCAGATAACGGTGGTCGAGCGCGTCGAGCCCGCGTGCGTCGACCTCGAGCTGCGACAGCGCCTTGTCGGCGAGCTTGGCATCGACGGAAGCGGCGCCATCGGCGGAGGCGAAGTCGCGCACCCGCCGGAGCAGCCGTCCAGCCACCCGCGGCGTGCCCCGCGCGCGCCGCGCGATCTCATGTGCGCCTTCGCTCGTGAGCGGGAGGGCGAGCAGCCGTGCGCCGCGCCGCACGATCTCCTCGAGCTCCCGCACCTCGTAGAATTCGAGCCGGATCGGAATGCCGAACCGCTCCCTGAGCGGCGTGGTGAGCAACCCAGTGCGGGTGGTCGCGCCGATCAAAGTGAAGCGGGACAGATCGATGCGCACCGAGCGCGCAGCCGGTCCCTCGCCGATGATCAGGTCGAGCTGGAAGTCCTCCATCGCCGGATAGAGGATCTCCTCGACCGCCGGACTGAGCCGATGGATCTCGTCGATGAACAGCACGTCGCGGTCTTCGAGATTGGTGAGCAGCGCGGCGAGGTCTCCAGCCTTGGCGATCACCGGGCCCGAGGTCGCGCGGAAATTCACGCCGAGCTCGCGCGCCACGATCTGGGCGAGCGTGGTCTTGCCGAGGCCGGGGGGCCCTGCGAACAGCACATGGTCCAGCGCCTCGCGCCGCGCCCGCGCCGCGTCAATGAACACTTTGAGATTGGAGCAGATTTTGGCCTGGCCGATGAACTCGGCGAGCGTCTGCGGGCGGAGCGAGGTCTCGCCCTGATCCTCGTCGCGCCGGACCGCCTGGAGCACCCTCTCAGCCATGGGCCAGCTCCTTCAGCCCCAGACGGATCAGCTCCTCGGGCCGCGCGTCGCGCCCCGCTATGCCGACCGCCGCGGAGATGGCAGCGGCAGCCTGGCCATGGGCATAGCCGAGATTGGTGAGCGCCGATACCGCATCGCGCGCAGCGAGCCCCTCGGGCAGGGACGCGACCGGCGCAAGTCCCCCGCCGGTCAGGATCGCCGGCGCAAGCGACGGCATCTTGTCCTTCAGCTCGGCAACTATACGGGCGGCAACCTTCGGCCCGACGCCGGGGGAGCGTGCGATCTGCCCCTTGTCCTGGAGCGCCACGGCATTGGCGAGGTCGGCGGCGGACAGCGTGCCGAGCACCGCAAGCGCCACCTTGGCGCCAACGCCCTGCACCGTCTGCAGCGCCCTGAACCAGGCGCGCTCATGCTCGGTGGCGAAGCCATACAGCCTGATCTCGTCCTCGCGCACATGCGTGTCGATGGCCAGCGTCACGCTTTCACCAATCGGCGGCAGGCTGGCGATGGCGCGCGTGCCGAGCGTGACCTCGTAGCCCACGCCGCCGACATCGACGATCGCCGTGCCGAGCGACACCGCATCGAGCCTGCCGGTGAGCTTGCCGATCATGGCGTGGCCTCCGCCACGAGGGCGGCCTCAAGCCGCCGCCAGGAGCGGGAGTGGGCATGGGTGATGGCGATGGCAAGTGCGTCGGCGGCGTCGGCACTATCGAACGAGGCGCGCGGCAGCAGGCATTGCACCATCGCCCTGATCTGCCCCTTGTCGCCGTGGCCGGCCCCGACCACCGTCTTCTTCACCGCATTTGGCGCATATTCGGCGATAACCAGTCCCGACAGCGCCGGCACCAGCAGCGCGATCCCCCGCGCCTGGCCGAGCTTCAAGGTGGCGGCCGCATCGCGATTGACGAAAGTCTGCTCGATCGCCGCCTCGGCCGGTGCCAGCCGCGCCAGCACTTCGGTAAGCCCGTCGAAGATTTGGCGCAGCCGGGCGCCCAGGCCTTCCCCGTCATCGGAGGCCACCGCGCCGCAGGCCACGAAAGCGAGCCGGACCCCGTCGCTGTCGATGACCCCCCAGCCGGTGCGCCTGAGCCCCGGGTCGATGCCGATGATGCGAACCCGTCTCTCCATCGAAGCCCCTGTTGGCGCGCTGCTGCGCTAGCCTACTCCCCGACGAATCACTTGGCCGATTCTGCCATGCAACGGGGCGGTAAAGTAGCAGCCAGGGTCGAAGGAACGGGGAGGGAGATTTTGCGTTAGGGATTTGGGCGTAGCCTGGAATTGCGGCCTTTCGACGGGGAAGCGCCGATACGACCGCGCGTAAGAGGCGCCGGCAATTAGCGATTTGCCTTGCGCCTCGGTTTGAGGGAGCACCATCGGTGGCTGGTGCCTGCAAGACGCTCGACCCGATCGAGGCCGCGGAAGCTGGCATCGCCGGGTCGAAGGATCTGATCGCCGCGGTCGCCCGCGACCTCGGCCAGCATCAGCGTTGGCTTGCGCATTACCACGTCGCCGAGAAGCGGCACGCCCGCCGGCTCATGGTTCAGGATTTGCTGTACCGACTGGAGTTTGCGCGCCGGCGGCTGGTGCGAATGCTCACGCGGCTCGAGTTGCGCAGCTTCCGGCTGGCACGCGCGATCGCCCTCACGTTGACGAACGCCGCTCTCACCATCCTAGCCAGGCTTCGCCGCGCCGCGATTGCCGCCGTGGAATGGCTCCGCCCGCGGGCCTATGCGCTTTCGCTCAAGTTCTGGGGGTGGCTGGTCGCCTTCGGGGCGCGGGCCGAAGCATTATCCCGCGCGACGGCTCTCATCGTGCGGAACTGGCTTGCAGCGTCGTTCGCCTGGGGTCTTGCAACCTCGTGCGTCGTGGCGCGCGAGACGATGAAACATGCCTCGGCTGCGTCGGCGTGGCTCAGCTTGGGCTCGCGCCAGCTTGCCCGCCTCCTCCAGAAGCGGCTCGCAGTCGCATGGTCCTGGACTCTCCTGAACGGCGCGGCCGCCGCGCGCGCCACTGGCAAGGGAGCCTACGCGGGCACGCGTTGGACCGCCGCAACCTCGCGCAGCGTTGCCGCTTCGTTGTGGCGATGGATGTTTAGGACCGCGAAGCGCACGCGCGCGCAGGGTCGGGTCCTCGCGCGCCTCTCTCGCAACGGAACCTCGCTTGTCCTGTCGTGGATCGCCGCGAGCTCGCGCGCATTTGGCGTCAAGCTGCGGCGATCGCTCGCACGGACGCGGCGCAAGGCGCGTGTTCTCGCACACGCTTCGGTCGTGGGCGCTTCCAACAGATCGGCCTCGATCGCCGCGACCTCACGCTCGCTCGCAGCGTCGCTGCAAAGCGCGTCCTCCACCGTGACGACGTGGACAGCCTCAGCGGCCTCCACCTCGGCACGGAACTCGGTTGCTGCTGCCTCGGCGGCCTATGCCTGGGGAAGCCACAACGCGAAGGCGATGTCGCGCGGCGCTTGGCGTGCCAAGCCGCAATCCCACAACGGCCATAGAGCCCTTGTGGTCAGACAATGCACGGCGTTGGTCTGTTTCGAGCCGCCGCGCGGCGGGCTGCCTGCCATTCGAGGCGCACCCGCGACGTTCAGCTCACCCGGGGCCCACGCATCTCCTTGATCGCAGCCTGGATCTTGCGCCAGTCTGCGGCTTGGCCTTTGTCACCCTGCCGCTCGCAAGATGCTGCCCTTTGCGCGGCCTCCAATTCGGCCTTGTCGCCATGCGCCCCGACCAGGCGCCGCGCATAGTCATGGATTGCGGTACTGTCCATGCGTTTCTCCTTGTCGATTTGCCATAAGTCTGGCGGCGGCTTTTTCCGCCCGCCATGAGACAGATCAAGACGTGGCAACGGTCGGAAGTTCCGCAGAACGATTGCGGCGAGACCAGCTTGTCGTTTCAAACTGATCTCTTGGCTCAGGCCGGGGCGTCCTCGGCGCGCGGCAACTCCACCACCTGCCGCAACCCGCCGCCCTCGCGATTGGAGATGGCGATGGTGCCGCCGGCGCGCTGCACGATCTCCCGCGCGATGGTCAGCCCGAGCCCCGCGCCGCGAATGTCCTGACGGCGGGCCGGATCGGCGCGAAAGAACGGCTCGAAGACCTGGCCGAGGAGCTCCGGCGGAATGCCCGGCCCTTCGTCTTCGATGACGATGCGCGCCTTGCCATTGGCTTTCGCCACCGCCACGCGGGCCCGCACGCCATGCGTCGCCGCATTGATGATCAGGTTGCGCAGCGCCCGATTGAGGGTGAGCCGGCTCGCGCGCACCTTGACCGGCTCGGCCGCGGTCTCGACGACATCGAGATTCTGATCCCTGAGTTCGGCGCCGATCGAGCCGACCAGTTTCTCGAGCTCGATCAGTTCCGGCGGAGTCTTGCCCGATTCCTCGCGCACCAGGAGGATGGCGCTGTCGGCGATCCGCTCGAGCTCGTCGAGATCGGTGAGCCAGCGCGCGCGTTCCTCGTCGTCCTCGACGAATTCGGCTCTGAGCCGCATGCGGGTGATCGGCGTGCGCAGATCGTGTCCCGCGGCAGCGACCAGCCGCATGCGGCTTTCCATGGCCCGTTTCAGGCGTGACGAGAGCGAGTTGAGCGCCTTAGCCGTGGCCCTCACCTCGGCGGGCCCCCGTTCTGGCAAAATCGGCAATGCCCCGTCGGGGCCCACGGATTCCACCGCGTTCTCCAGCAGCGCCAGCGGCCTGACCATGCGGTTGGCGACGAACACCGCGATCGCCGTGGCCCCGATCGTGATGAGCAGGAGCCATCTGATCAGCCCCCGCCAGGGCGCACCGTGGGGTGGCAAATCGGTGATCGGCAACAGCACCCAACCACGGGTCCCCACTGGAATCGAGACGACCAGCGGCGCCCGCCACCCGTCGCGCGATACCGTGACGGCAAGATCGAGCCCGCGCGCCGTGAGCGCATCGCGCAGCCTTTTGGTTACCCCCTCCCAGACACGCCCTGGCGACGGCTGCGGCACGATTGGGACGGCGGCGCTGCCTTCCTCGACGACCCGGACCAGCATCTCGACCTGCTGCGCCACCGGCACCAGCGAATGCACGCGCTTGGGCGGTCCCAGCAGATAGAACAGCACGACGGTCAACGAGCCGACGACCGAGACGATCGCCACGACCATCAGCAGGACGATCTTGACGCGCAGCGTGTTCATGGCGCGGCGTCCTGAACGTCCACCTTCGCGGCAAACTGATAGCCGCCGTTCCGCACGGTCTTGAACAGCTGCGACGCGCCGCCCTCCGCCAGCTTGCGGCGCAGCCGGCTGACCAGCACGTCGATGGAGCGGTCAAGCACGTCGCCCTCGCGGCCGCGCGTCAGATCCAGCAACTGATCGCGCGATAAGACTCGGCCCGGCCGTTCGAGAAAGGTCTTGAGCAGATCGAACTCCGCGCCGGTCAGTTCGACATTGCCGCCCTGCGGGTCGGTCACGCGCCTTGTTTGTGGATCGGCGGTGAATCCCTCGAAACGGTAGGTCTTGGACAGGTCCGGCTGCGGTGGCGCCTCGGCGCGTCGGCGCAACACCGCCCGCACCCGTGCGATCAGCTCGCGGGGATTGAACGGCTTGCCGAGATAGTCGTCGGCACCGATCTCGAGGCCGATGATGCGGTCGACGTCCTCTTTCAGCGCGGTAAGGAGAATGATCGGAACGCTTGAACGCTGCGCGCGCAGATCGCGGCAGACTTCCAGCCCGGAGCCGTCCGGCAACATCACGTCGAGCACGATGAGGTCGACGGCGTTGGTGGCGAGCCTGTCGTGCAGCTCGCGGCAGTTGGCCGCCAGCAGCACGCGAAAACCCTGGCTCTCGATATAGCGGGCAAGCAGTTTGCGGATTTCCGGATCGTCGTCGACGACGAGGATGCGCTGCGCGTTGGAGGTCATCGAGTTGCCGTCGGCCTTGGGAAGCTCCCCTCTTCTAACCTCGTGACATGGGTTCAACGAGCGCATTTTTGTGACGAAAACCAGCGGCTTGGCCGCTCGGCAATGTTTCGACACAAAAATCGCCCCGCCGGCAACGTTGGGACAACCAAAGACCAAGCGGCGCAAACTTCACCTTCTAGGGCTGATGGGCAGCAACAGCTTCAAGGACGTTCGAACATGCAAACCCCTCCCAAATTCGTGCCTATCGTGGTCGTGGCCGTTCTAGGCCTAGGCAGTCTCGCGCTCCTGACGTCTGCCTGGGGCGAGTCCTCCGGCAGAAAATCAATGCAACCCCAGCATTACGGCAACGCGGAGCGATGCGACCGTCATGCAGGACATCACTCGATGCATGGCAGACATATGCGCGGCGGCTCCGATGAGGTCGCCCGCAGGCTGAGCGTGATCGAGACGGAGATCGGCATACGCGCCAATCAGCTCGACGTCTGGCGCGATTTCACCGATGCGCTGATCGCGGTGGCGAAGCGGCCCGAGCGCCCGGACGGAGCCAACGACAAGCAGGAGCCGTTCGAGCTCGCGCAGCGCCTCGCCGACCGTGCCATCGCCCGCGGCAAGGCGGGCGACGATCTGAACAAAGCGATCGACGCTCTCCGCGGCAGCTTGACGCCTGAGCAGCTCGACAAGGTGGCGGAGCTCGAAACGAAATTCCGCAGCCGTCACCGGCAGGGCGCCGGGCCGAAACATGACTCGCCGATGCCCGATCGGAATACCGAGCGCGGACCAAGCGCACCGGACGAGACCGACGACACTTCCCAGCCGTCGGAGCAATGAGGCAACTTGGGACGGCGGCTTCGAGCCGCCGTCCCTGCCGCCGACCAGGGCTGCTTCGACCTTGGCGGAACAACGTGGGAAGATATGGCAGGAAGCTTGCCTCTCTCACTATCTCTAGTGCTTGAAACAGCCGCCGCATCCAATATGTTAGTGAGATCGGCCATCGAAAACACGATGGCTGGCACACTCGGCCGAAAGGCCCGGCGCAAGCTCTGATTTGTCCTAGGATTTGCTGAAATGTGGACCGGACAGAACGCGTCGGACCTGGCGCCAACCAGCGCAAACGCGCTGCCGCGCAACCATTTGCTGCGGTCGCTGCCCAGGCGGGATTGGGAGCGCCTGCAGCCTTACCTGCACCGGGTCGCTCTGAAACCGCGGCGCGTCCTCCAGCACGCTTGTGTCCCAATCGAGCATCTTTATTTCATCGAGGATGGCCTCGTCTCCGTGCTCGCCAGCGCCGACGAGCGGAGCGCCGTCGAGATTTGGCTGATCGGCCGCGAAGGCGCGATCGGCGCCGCCGCGCTACTCGGCGCGCGGACTTCGCCGCTGCGGCATTTCGTGCAGATCGGCGGCAGCGCGCTCAGGATCAGCGTCGAGGACCTCAACCGCGCGATGGCCGAGATGCCGCTGCTCCAAGCGATCCTGCACGGCTATCTGCATGCTTCCATGTTGCAAAGCTCGCAATCGGCGGCGTGCAGCCTCAGCCACTCACTGCTGCAACGCTTGGCGCGTTGGCTGCTCACGGCACAGGACCGCAGCGATCGCGACGAGCTTCCGATCACGCAAGATTTGCTGGCGAGAAGCCTGGGCGTTCGGCGCGCCACCGTGTCCGAGGCGTTCAAGCCTCTGGAGCGGACCGGCATCTTCTCGAGGGAGCGCGGCCTGATCAGGATTCTCGATCGCGGCCGGCTGGAGGAGATCGCCTGCCGTTGCTATCGCATCATGCGCCTCAGGCGAGAGCGGCAAGATCAAGCCGGGAACGGTCGCGAGGCCGAAAACGGCCGGAGCCGCTTCTACGCGCTTACGGCCTTTTTTGCGCTGCTCGAAATCGAGCTGTTGGTCCATTGAAGGTGCCCGGGACTCCCGGGCACCTCTTGGCAGGGCTATTCAATAACGCCCTTGCATGTCGCCTCGTCGCCGCGAATGCCGTCCAAGACCTTCTTGGCATCTTCCTTCGAGGCGTAGCCGCCGGCCTCTGCCAGCGCCTTCTGACCTTCGCTCGGCTTGCCCTGAGAGACGGAGCAATTGCCGACCGTGTCGACGGTCACGAACCACATGTTTTCGGTCGCAGCCCAGGCAGCACCAGCCAGGCCGAACACCAACACGCTCGCAACAACGCTTTTTTTCATTTCAGCATTTCCTCCACTTTTGAACGCCCCTACGCGGCAATGGATATTGGCTGATGGCCCCGGAAGGACAGGGGGAACAGGGCTGAAATCGGTACGGTACAAGACGCAAATTCGGGCGCGAAAAATGAGCAACCGAACTACATCGGCACGGCATTGGCGAACAATGTCTCGCCCCACGCATAGAGTGGCCGCTTGAAATCCGACTCGGTGTGGATGGCTTGGCCTTTGCGCTCCATCCACTTCTTTCCGTAGGTCTCGTACGGAAAGTGGCGGATGTAATAGTCGCACGTCTCCTCCCAATGCTCGATCGAGAGCGACTTGCCATAATGCTGGCAATAGAGATCGGTCTCGACGCGCTGCATGCCGTGCGGCGTGCGCCCATCGCCCTCGGCGAAGCCGATCTCAGGCCGGTTGCGCCACAGCATGAGAATGTCCCGCCGCTCGGGGCCATAGAACCGCCGGAAGTCCAGCAATTGGCGGCCGGCTTGATAAGGCGCGTGATCCTCGGGCGTCAGATACGCGTCGAACAGGCGGACCCTGACGGCGTCGCAAGCCTCCGCGTTCAGACCCGCGACGAAGTCCCGCAAATCGCCGGTGATCCGCTCGTCTGGATCGAAGCAGAGCATCCAATCATGCGGCAATCGTTCGCGCGCCATGTCGAGCAGGAGGCCGCGATGCCGTCCCTCGGCCAGCTTGCGCGCCGCTATGTCCTCCTCCCAGGCCTGATTGGCCACAATCAGCGCGACCTTCGGATGCGCGCCGAGGATCGCCACCGTCGCGTCGGTGCTGGCGTCGTCATAGGCGACGATCGCGTCGACATGGGCTGCGAGATAATCGAGCGTATCGGGCAGCAGCAGTGCCTCGTTCCGGACACGCGTCAGGCCGACCAGGAGATGCTTCCGGTCGAGCAGCGCCGCGTTGCCGGTGACGATCCGCTCAGAGTCGCGAAGCTGCCAATTTCGGGTGCCTCCGCCCATGTTGCCTTGGCTTTACCGCGCTCAGGAATCCGGAAAGCCGAGCCGTGGCTCGGCCATTTCGAAGGAACGGTCCATGGCAAAGGCGGACAGGAACCAGACAGGAAGATGACCGTAGACCGGCGTCAGTTGAAGTTCGGCGAAGAACTCAGATCCCCCCGCTACGCCCGCCACATAAAACGCCGAGACCAGCCCGGAGCGGTCCACCCCGTTTCGGCAATGAATCAGCACCGGAGCCTCCGCCGTCGCAAGGATGCCGAGCAATTCTTCGACCTTCGTGGCGCTCAAGTCGCGTCGCTTGGACGACATCTTGTAGTCGATCAGCCGGATGCCCACGGCTCGCGCAGCTGCTTGCTCCTCACGGTGCCAGTCGGCGGCCGGGTTTGCGCCGCGCAGATTGATGATGGTCTTGCTCCCGTGTCGCTGGTGCCAGAGCGCGATGTCCTCGGCTGAAGGTTGCGCCGCGCGATAAGGCGTGCCGCCAATGACCGTGTGGAAGTTTCCAATCGCGACGAGATGGACCGCATAAACCCCAATCGCGGCAAGGATTGCCAGTGAAACTCGAAATGCGCGCTTGCCCCACATTGTGTGTCCCCCAGCGAAGAGTGCCTATGATCGCGATTCCAGCGGGTCTTTTTTATGGCAGCCGGTCGCGGTTCTTCACCTCAGGGCGATCCTCGCGTCGAAAAAAGGTAAGCGCCTCAAGCGCTGAGTCGCTCCAGCACCTCGTCGGCGATCTCGAAATTGGCATAGACCTGCTGCACGTCGTCGGATTCCTCCAGCGCGTCGATCATGCGGAACAGCTTCTGGCCGGCCTCCTCGTCGATCGGCGTCTCGGTCTTGGGGCGCCACACGATGCGCACCGTGCGCGGCTCGCCGAAGCGCGCCTCGAGCGCCTTGGCCACCTGATGCAGTTCGTCCGGGTGGCAGTAGACAATATGGCCCTCTTCGCTCGACTCGACGTCCTCACCGCCGGCCGCGATGGCGGCCTCGATCATCTGGTCGGCGGTGGACTTGGCGGCATCGAACTCGATCGCGCCGAGCTTGTCGAAATTGAAGGACACCGCGCCCGTCTCGCCGAGATTGCCGCCGAATTTGGCAAAGATCGAGCGCACCTCGCTTGCCGTGCGGTTGCGGTTGTCGGTCAGCGCCTCGACGATCACCCCGACGCCGCCGTCGCCGAAGCCCTCGTAGCGCACCTCTTCGTAATTCGCCCCACCCGCCTCCTGGCTCTTCTTGATGGCGCGCTCGATATTGTCCTTGGGCATGTTCTGGGCCCGCGCCGCCTGCACCGCGGTTCTGAGGCGCGCATTCATTGCGGGGTCGGGAAGGCCCATCTTCGCGGCGGCCGTGATTTCGCGGGCAAGCTTGGAGAACAGCTTGGAGCGCTTCTTGTCCTGCGCCCCCTTGCGGAACTGGATGTTCTTGAATTTGGAATGGCCGGCCATGGCCCCGTGTTCCTTTTTGGTTAGCGGCCTTATAGGCTGGCGCCTGCGCGAAATAAAGAGGAGCGCCGCCGCTAAAGGGGACGCGGCCCTGTTAGGAAAGCTTTAACCCTAAAGGCTCGACCCTGAAGCTTCGCGACTCGCGGCCCCGTGGCTGCCTCGCGGCCTGAAGGGGGGACCATGATGCAGCCGAGAAAACCCGCCGCCAATGTCGATCACAAGCTCAAGGCGGCCATGACTCTTTCGCAGCTCTGCGCCGAGGCCTCCGATCACATGGCGCGCGCAAGGCTGACGCTGTCGGACGAAAGCTGCGACGCTGATCGCGCGCTGCTCCATCTCGACGAGGCGATCTTCTGCCTGAAGCGCATGCTGGCACATGGCCGCGCCGCGACCAGCGGGCGCCCCACCGACTTCCTGACGAATTAGGCTCCAGCCAGCCAGAACCCGGGCTCGGTCTGCGAAAGCCTGCCGCCCAGTCTCAGCGGCGCCACAGCGCGCGCCAGCCCCGTCGCGTCGTCAACCTCCACGGCCAGCCCGCACAGCGTGGCCTCGCCGAGCGAGGGCGCAAAGCGCGCCGAGGGGATCTTGGTGAGGAAGCGTTGCAACGGCTCTTCCTTGTCCATGCCGAGCACCGAATTGAAATCGCCGCACATGCCGGCATCGCTGATATAGGCGGTGCCATTAGGAAGGATCTGCTCGTCGGCGGTCGGCACATGCGTGTGCGTGCCGATCAACGCGCTCGCCCTTCCATCGACGAAATAGCCTATCGCCTCCTTCTCGGAGGTGGCTTCGGCGTGGAAATCGATGAGGATGGCGTCGGCGCCCGCTTTCAAGCCGCAAGCATTGAGCTCCCGCTCCACCGCGCGGAACGGATCGTCGAGATCGGCCATGAACACGCGCCCTTGCGCGTTGATCACCAGCACGTCGGCGCCGGTCTTGGCCTTGAACAGACCAGCGCCCCGTCCCGGCGTTCTCGGCGGAAAATTGAGCGGCCGGAGCAGACGGTCGTGACGCTCGATGAACACCAGCGCCTCGCGCTGATCGAACACATGATTGCCGGTCGTCACCACGTCGGCGCCGGCATCGAGCAGCTCGAGCAGGATCGGCTCGGTGATGCCGAAGCCGCCCGCGGCGTTCTCGCCGTTCACCACCACGAAGTCGAGCGCGTAGCGCTCGCGCAGGATCGGCAGCTTTTCGCTGACCGCGACGCGGCCGGATCGACCGACCACGTCCCCCAGGAACAAGATACGCATAGCTGCCGCCGATCCACCTTGCGGATTCAAAACGCCAGGGGTCCATACAAGGTCAAAGCGCGCGCCGCCAGCGCCGTTGCGCTCCGATCGCCGGAAGGGTTAGCGGGCAGGTTAAAAGAGGCAAGGCCGCGATGGCCGTCGGAGCGATGATCCCGGGTGTCCCTACATTAAGTAGGTGGGCGCCAAATGGCGGAGACCACGGTCCCCGTCAGGGTCGGCTCCCTTAGGATCTTATAGGGCCCTGGGAACTGTGCTCCTAACGCACCCCGCAGCCTGCCGTCTTGGACTATAGCGGAGAAAATCGGTTAACGCGACCGGCGCGAGCCTAAGACCGCTTCGCGACGCCCGCCGGCTCATTTGCTTCGCTGCCGAAGCGCTCGTTGAGCCGCTCCAGCCGGTCAGCCACGGCGCCAACCTTCTGGGCGAGATCGCTTTGCGCCGACTTCGCCGATTCGTCGGAAATCGACCGGTCGCGGCGCGCTTCGGCGAGCGATGCCTTCAACTCCTGCATCTGGCGCCGAAGCTCCCACAATTCGTCGGTGACGAGCAGCGACGCCATCAGGATCAGCCGATCGTCGCCGACTTGACCGAACTTTCGCTTCATGGTGTCGACATGGGAGCTGAGATATTCCGCCAGCGCAATCAGGTGGGTCTCCTCCCCCTCCCCGCATTCCAGCCGGTAGGTCCGGCCGTTCAACGTGACGCTGACTTGACCCATGACAAACCCCAGCTTGGCAGATCGATCCGGCCCGCGCCGGCATGATCTACCCAGGCACGGCCGGCATCAAGTCCTTGAGTGTCACCATCACGGCCTCTAGCCGGCCGGAGACTTCCTCGTTGGCGGTCTTGAGGCGCCGGGAGCGATTCCGCTCGGCGTCGAGTTCGGAGAGGAGCCTGTCGCGCTCTTCGGTCAGAAAACGAATCTGCTCCTTGAGCGCCGCGACGGAAACACCTTCGTCCGCCTCCGTGAAGACCTGGCGCAAGAAGCTCTCGAGCTGATCAACGGCGATGTCGAGCCGCTCAGTGGCTTGTTGCAGAGCGTCAGCTTGACTCATCGCGCTGCACCCTCCCCGCTCAGGCGCCGCCTTTTGCCAGCCTAGCCATCAAGCTGCGGGACCCGCGGATCAATGTCAATGTGGTGACGGCGCGTTAGATCGTCAACAACCGCGCACCTCCCTGGATGGTTCCGGGCTATGGCGATTGACAGCGCCGCGAGCCGTGTGATTTGAGACAGGCGCTGTCAACGTCTGAGCAACGCGCGCGACGCGGCGGGAACTCGTGATCATGGCCGAAGTCAAGCATCGCTGCCGGCTCTATTTTCAGTGTCCGGCACAAGTTTCGGCAAAGCTCGAAGCTCAACTCGCCCATGTCATCGCCTCAACCGACGCTGCTTGCGTTCTGCTTGGCGTCGACAATCAGACCACAGACGAAATTCATGCCGGCCGCGTCATCGATTTGGTGCATGCGCGCGGGATCGCCTGTCTCGTCAGGAACGACGTCGCCCTAGCCGAAACGCTTGGCGCAGACGGCGTGCATATCGCCGGCGATCCGGCGGATTATGCCGAAGCGCGCAAGCGTCTCGGCGAGAGCGCCAGCATCGGCGCGGATTGCGGCCTGGACCGCCACCGGGCCATGCTGCTGGCCGAGCTTGGTGCGGATTATGTCGCTTTCGGGCCTGCCGGCGGCGATATCGATACAATCAATCAGTGTGCTGAGCTTATCGCCTGGTGGTCGGAGATTTTCGTGGTGCCGTGCGTGGCCTGGGACGTTCCAGGTCCCGAGGAGGCGGCGCGATTTGCCGCGCTCGGCGCGGATTTCGTCGCCCCCTCGGCGAGCCTTTGGCACGACGATGACGCGCCAAACCTGATTGCCGCGATCGGCAGCGCCATCCGCCAAGCGAGGAGGGCTGCGTGAAGCGTTCGTCGCTGCGCGGCGCCCTCGCGGCCGTGGCATGTTTGCAGGCGCTTGCCGCCGCGCCGGCCGGCGCCGTGGAAAGCCCGTCCTATACCGCCTATTTCCAAGGCCGCTACCTGACCGCGCTCAAGCTCGCCCAGGAGGAGGCGGAGCAGGGCTCCAAGGAAGCCTTCACCCTGATGGGCGAGATCTATTCGGAGGGGCTGGGCGTCGCGCAGGACTTCTCCAAGGCGGCCGATGCCTATGCCAAGGCCGCAGATCTCGGCGATGCCAACGCCCAGCTCTCGCTCGGGCTGCTGGTCTCCGAGGGCGTCGGGGTGAAGAAGGACCTCCGCATCGCCGCCGATCTGTTCGAGCGATCCGCGCAAAGCGGCAACCCGGCGGCGCAGTACAATATCGCGTTGATCTACCTGCAGGGCAAAGGCCGCAACGCCGACGATGCGAAGGGCGCCGAGTGGCTGCAGAAGGCCGCGGAGGCCGGCAATCCCCAAGCCCAATACGATCTCGGCGCGCTCTACCAGTTCGGCCGCGGCGTGCCGATCGACAAGGCCAAAGCCGCGGAATGGACCGGGCGCGCGGCGGAGGGCGGCTTGGCCGAAGCGCAGTTGGAATACGCCGTGATGCTGTTCAAGGGCGAGGGCGTGGCCGTCAACGAAGCGCGGGCCGCCAAGCTGTTCCGCCTTGCCGCCGAGCAAGGCAACCCCGTGGCGCAGAACCGGCTGGCGCGGCTCTACGCCAACGGCGTGGTGGTGAAGGCGGACCCCGTGCAAGCCGCGAAATGGCATCTGCTTGCGCGCTCGGACGGCGTCAGCGATTTCGCGCTCGATATCGTGCTGTCGAAATTGAGCCCCGAGGAGCGCGCCCAAGCCGAGAAGGCGGCGGACGATTGGCGCATCGGCCGGCTGAGCGATTAGCGGCTTGGGGCACCGCCCTTGACAGCGGGAGGGGCACACGTCTTAAAGGCGGCCACCCATTTTTTCAAGGCATTCCATGAAGATCAACGGAAACGAAATCAGGCCCGGCAACGTGATCCAGCACAAAGGCGGCTTGTGGGTCGCGGTGAAGACGCAAGCCGTCAAGCCTGGCAAGGGTCCGGCCTACGCACAAGTCGAGCTGAAGAACGCCATCGACGGTACCAAGCTCAACGAGCGCTTCCGCTCCTCGGAGACCGTCGAGCGCGTACGCCTGGAGCAGACCGACTACCAATACCTCTATGCCGAAGGCGACATGCTCACCTTCATGGACCTGAGCACTTACGACCAGATCGCCATTCCCAGAGACTTCCTCGAGGAGCGCGCCGCGTTTCTTCAGGACGGCATGAAGGTGACGATCGAGAGCCACGAGGGGCGCCCGATCGGCATCGCATTGCCCGACCAGGTGACGCTTGCCGTGGTCGAAGCCGAGCCGGTGGTGAAGGGACAGACCGCCGCTTCGTCCTACAAGCCGGCAATGCTGGAGAACGGCGTGCGCGTGCTGGTGCCGCCCTTCGTCGGCGTCGGCGAGCGCATCGTCGTCGACACCAATGAGCTGACTTACGTTCGCCGCGCCGACTAACGACGTAGCTGCGGGTTTTTGACTTACGTATGCTTTGTCATGGCCGGGCTTGTCCCGGCCATCCACGTCTTTGATCCTTGACGAGAAATCGTGGATGCCCGGCACAAGCCCGGGCATGACAGAAGGAAAGAAGGACCATGCCCGCCTCCGCCTTGATGAATGTGATGGTCGCCGCCGCCCGCAAAGCGGGCCGCAGCCTGGCGCGCGATTTCGGCGAGGTGGAGCAGCTTCAGGTCTCGCTCAAAGGCCCCGCCAATTTCGTCAGCGCCGCCGACACGCGCGCCGAGGAGATCCTGCACACCGAGCTCACCCGCGCACGTCCCGGCTATGGGCTACTGATGGAGGAGCGCGGCGAGATCGAAGGGGCGGACCGCACCCATCGTTGGATCGTCGATCCGCTCGACGGCACCACCAATTTCCTGCACGGGATTCCCCACTTCGCCGTCTCCATCGCCCTCGAGCGCGAAGGCGAGCTCGTGGCGGGCCTGATCTACAATCCAGCCAACCAGGAGACCTTTGCCGCGGAGCGGGGCAAGGGCGCCTATCTCAACGACCGTCGCCGCCTCAGGGTCGCCGCCCGCACCGAGCTCGCGGAATCGGTGGTCGGCACCGGCATCCCGCATAGTGGCAGGCCGGCGCACGAGATCTTCCTCGGCGAGCTTCGCACCGTGATGGCGGCCGCAGCCGGCGTACGCCGCCTGGGCGCCGCATCGCTCGACCTCGCCTGGACGGCAGCCGGCAGGCTCGACGGCTTCTGGGAGCGCAATCTCAGGGCCTGGGATATCGCCGCCGGCATCGTCATCCTGCGCGAGGCGGGCGGCTTCGTGACCGACGCCGACGGCAAGGACCGCATACTCGACAATGGTAGCGTCGTCGCCGGCAACGAGGCGATCCAGCGGCACCTGCTCAAGCTGGTCAAGACCGCCTCATCGTGAGACAGGCAACCCTCAAGGCGCCTCGCCCGCCACGCCGGACTTGGCGGCGCGAGAAATGGACGATTGCCGCCCTGAGGTTGCCGTTTTGCCTGACATAGTATTCGGCTAATCTCGGAACGGCCCCGCCCGACTCGATAAAGACTGCAAGCTGATGGCACCCGTCACCTACAAGGTCAAACTCACGCGCCCGCAGATTTTTCTCTGGCGCATGAGCCTATTCCTCATCCTGGCCGTGCTGCTCGTTATCGTCCTCGACGGCCAGACCGGCCAGCTCCGGGCGAGCTTCATGGCCAATCCCGGCCTGAACGCGCTGATCATCGGCGTGCTTCTGGTCGGCATCGTCTATGCGTTCCGTCAGGTGCTCCGGCTCTATCCCGAGATCGCCTGGGTCAACAATTTCCGCATCTCGGATCCCGGCCTCACGACGGAGAAGACCACGCCGGTTCTGCTCGCGCCGATGGCCACCATGCTCCGCGACCGCACCGGCCATCTGTCGCTCGCCACCGGCGCGACGCGCTCGCTGCTCGACTCGGTCGCCTCGCGGCTCGAGGAGCAGCGCGAGACCACACGCTATCTGGTCGGGTTGCTGATCTTTCTCGGGTTGCTTGGCACCTTCTGGGGCTTGCTGGAAACGGTGAGTACCGTCGGTACCACGATCGGCGCGCTCGACACCAATGCCGGCGACAATGTGCTGCTGTTCGATCAGTTGAAGGAAGGTTTGGCCGGGCCGCTCAAGGGCATGGGCACTGCCTTCTCCGCCTCGATGTTTGGGCTGTCGGGCTCCCTGATCCTCGGCTTCCTCGACCTACAGGCGGGTCACGCGCAAGGCCGCTTCTATAACGAGCTCGAAGACTGGCTCTCCGGCATCACCGAGCTTCAGCTCGCCGAGGCGCCCGGCGCCGCCGGCGTTGCGCCGCAGGTTCGCTTCGCCTTGCTCGACATGCAGCGTTCGCTCTCCGACCTGCACGACAAGGTCGAGATGAAGATGCTCAACGACAATACCGGCGACGCGGTGAAGGACCTCGCCGCCGGCGTGGATAAGCTGATCCGGCAGATGCGCGCCGAGCAGAAGGTAGTGCGCGAATGGGCCGACGAGCAGGCGCAGCAGCAGCATGAGCTCGCTACCGTGCTGCGGCAAATCACCGACAAGGCGAAGCTCCCGGTGCGAGAGGAGCGCAAATAGATGTCCTTGGCGCGCGCCCGCCGCGGACGTTACCAGGCCAATTATTGGCCGGGCTTCGTCGATATGCTGTCCACCCTGCTGCTGGTGGTGACGTTTCTCATGGCGCTGTTCATGCTCACCAATTTCGTGGTCACGCAGGCCTCAAGCGGCAAGGACACGATGCTGTCGCGGCTGAACCGCCAGCTTGCCGAGCTCACCGAGTTACTCGCGCTCGAGCGCTCGAAGAAGGAGTCAGTCGAAGACAGCCTTGCGGCGCTCCAGGCCACCTTGAGCGAGAAGGAAAAGGAGAGCCAACGCCTTACCGGGCTGCTCGGCGCCGCCGGCGGCCAGACGCAAGGCGCCGAGGAGCGCGCGCGTGCGCTGGGCAGCGCCCTCGACCAGCAGAAGCAGATCACCAACGACGCGCTCGCCAAGGTCGAGATGCTGAATCAGCAGCTCGCCGCGCTCCGGCTACAGCTCAACTCGCTCCAGGAAGCGCTGGAGGCTTCGGAAGCCAAGGACAAGGAGAGCCAGGCCAAGATCGCCGATCTCGGCCAGCGGCTGAACGTAGCGCTCGCCAAGAAAGTGCAGGAGCTCACCCGCTACCGGTCGGATTTCTTCGGCAAGCTGAAGGAAGCGCTCGGCGCGCGATCGGATTTCCAGATCGTCGGCGACCGGTTCCTGTTCCCGTCCGACGTGCTGTTCGACTCAGGCTCGGCCGCGATCAGACCAGAGGCAACCACCCAGCTCGACAAGCTTGCCGCGGCGCTGAAAGAGCTGGACACCGAAATTCCCTCCGATATTGCCTGGGTGATGCGGGTCGACGGTCACACCGACATCAACCCGATCGCCACCCCTGAATTCCCCTCCAACTGGGAGTTGTCGAGCGGGCGGGCGATCTCGGTCGTGCGCTATCTGATGCTGCAGGGCGTCCCGGCCAACCGGCTCGTGGCGGCGGGCTTCGGCGAGTTCCAACCGATCGATGCGGCCGACAGCGACGAGGCCTTGCGCAAGAACCGCCGCATCGAGCTCAAGCTCACCGAACGCTAGGCGGCCCGGTCATGCCGGTCCACGTATCGATCGAGATATGGGTGAAATGATCCTCGCCCCGCGCCAGCCGTCTGCCATATTTGCGCCGATGGCTGAGGCGCGATTCCTCCGCCTCTTGCGAGGCCTGCCAGAAGTTCAAATAAGGGCTGATGGTCGTGCCGAACACGGCAACGATCATGAGCAGGAAATCGCCTTGCAGCGACAGCTTCGGCACCAGCGTCGCGAGCATGACCTCGCCCCAGGGCACCTGCACCGTGAAGGCCGCGGCCACATAGGGCGAACAGGACGAGCGTGAGGAATTTGAGATAGCCCGCATAGTGATGGTAGGGGAGGAATTACTTCCACGACGAGGCAGGCGACGCCGAAACCGAGCGCGTAAACGAGACCCGGCCCGCCAATGACGAGCCTGAGCGCCTCTCCCATGGCGGCAAGGTCGGCGGCGATATTGATCGTGTTGGCGACGACCAGCAGCCCGACCAAACCATAAAGCGCGGATCGCGGAAGCCGGTCGGCGATATTTGCGGCGAGCCCTTTTCGCCTCTCCCAGCCAATGCAGGCGCCAACGATCTGGATTGCCGCCATGAAGGGCAGCGTCAGGAACATGGTCCAGGTCAGGCCGAATCCGAATTGGGCGCCGGCCTGGGAATAGGTGGCAATGCCGCTCGGGTCGTCGTCGGCCGCTCCGGTAATCAGGCCAGGGCCTAGCGCATTGAACAGCCGCGCGAAGGACGGCCTTCTCATTCCGCCGCGTCGGGCGCGAATTGCAGATCGGCGAGCCGCTTATAGACGCCCGGCTTGGCGATCAGCGCCTGATGCGTGCCCTGCTCGACCAGCCGCCCGCTGTCGAAGACGAGAATGCGGTCGGCGCGCATCACGGTGGCGAGGCGGTGCGCGATGACCAGCGTGGTCCGTCCCTCCATGATCTTGTCGAGCGCCTTTTGCACCAACGTCTCGCTCTTGGCATCGAGCGCGCTGGTGGCCTCGTCCAACAGCAGGATGGGCGCATCGCGCAAGAGCGCCCGGGCGATAGCAATCCGCTGCCGCTGCCCGGCTGACAGGGTCACGCCGCCCTCCCCCAGCATCGTGTCGTAGCCCTGCGGCAAGGCGGCGATGAAGTCATGCGCGTAAGCGGCGCGCGAAGCGGCCTCGATCTCGCTCCGGGTCGCGTCCTCCTTGCCATAGGCGACATTGGCGGCAACGCTGTCGGCGAACAGCGCCGTCTCTTGCGGCACCAGCGCGAAACGGGCGCGAAGCTCGGCAAGCTTGGCCTCGTTGACGGCGACGCCGTCGACCTCGACCTTGCCTCTGCGGGGATCGTAGAAACGGAGCAGCAGCGCGAAGATGGTCGTCTTGCCCGCACCGGACGGACCGACCAGCGCCACCCGCTCTCCCGGCTTCACCTCGAAGCTCACATGATCGAGCGCGTTCGTCTCGGGCCTGAGCGGATAAGAGAACGATACATCGCGAAGGGCGATCTCACCCCGCGGCGGAACCGGCAGCGTCTTCGGATGGCGAGCGACTTGATCGTCGACTGCGCCTGAAGCAGCTCGCTCAGGCGCTCGGCGGCGCCCATACATTGGGTGACTTCACCCCAGACCTCGCTCAAGCCCGCCGCGGCCATCGCCGCCAGCACGGCGTAAAGCACGAATTGCGAGAGCCGCCCGCCGGTCATCGCCCCCGACAGCACATCCTGCGCTCCATACCAGAGCACGCCGACGACGCTGGCGAAGACGAGAAAGATGGCGATCGCGGTCAGCCCGGCGCGCGCCTTGGCCCGTGCATCGGCCGCCACGAAGGAACGCTCGACCGCATGGTCGAAGCGCGCCGCGGCCGCCTTCTCATGGGTGAAGGCCTGCATCACACGCACCTGCCCCAGGCTCTCGCTGGCATAGGCCGAGGCCTGCGCCAGCGAATCCTGCGCCTCGCGGGACAGCGCCCGCACCGCGCGGCCGTAAGCCGCCAGCGGCAGCACGATGATTGGAATCGCGATCAGCACCGCGAACGAGAGCTTCAGGCTGGTCACCGCCATCATCGCGCTGGCGCCGATCAGCAGCAAGATATTGCGCAAGGTTTGCGAGATCACCGTGCTGGCCGCGGCCTTGACCTGCGTCGTGTCGGCGGTGAGCCGCGACATCACCTCGCCCGAATGCGACACCTCGTAGAATGCGGGACTTAGGCTGGTCAGATGCTTGAACACGTCGCGGCGAATATCGGCGATCACCCGCTCGCCGAGCCAGTTCACCGCGTAGAAGCGAGCCGCGCTGGCCAGCGCCAGCAAGATGCCGATGCCCACTAAGGTCAGGAAATATTTGTCGATCAGATCGGGCTCGATGCCGGAGAAGCCGAGATCGACCATGCGCCTGACGGCGAGCGGCACGGCGAGCGTCGCGCCCGCCGAGACGAGCAGGGCCGCGAGCGCCGCGGCAAGCATGCCCTTATTGCGCAGCAGATAGCCCTTGAGCGACAGCAGCGGGCGAAGCGAGACACGCTTCACCCCCTGGTCGTCCGCATAGCGGCCGTGACCATCAGGCTGTTGCGTTAGGAGTTGCACAAGGAAAGGGCCCAGCTTCGGTTCGAGGGCCAGACTTTAAGCGGGCGGCGGGCTGCCCGCAAAGGGTTAGATGCCTGCGCCCTTACGGCGCGGCCTTGCGGCCCCCGGCAAGTTCCGTTATAGGCTCCGCTCAATGAATATCCCCGATTTGCAAGGCTGACCGCCATGAGGAAAGACATTCACCCGGACTACCACCGCATCAAGGTGGTGATGACCGACGGCATCGAGTTCGTCACCTATTCGACCTACGGGGCGGAGGGCGACACGCTCAAGCTCGACATTGATCCGAAGACCCACCCGGCCTGGACCGGCGGCGGTCAGCACCTAACCGATCGTGGTGGGCGCCTGACCCGCTTCAAGCGGAAATACGAAGGCTTCCTCAAATAGAATTCGAGCGGGCGAGCCGCTACTCGGCTTCTTTGCCGAACGCCGCGCGCAAGAGCGAGAGTTGCGATTTGAGCGGGCTGTCGGTGTCGGCCGGCGCCACCCGTTCATGGCCGAGCATCTGATCGAGCCGGATCACCCGCTCTTGCAGCTTGACGCTTTGCTCCACGAGCTCGCGCAACCGCACCGGCAGATGCCCAAGCTCGCGGGACGGCTGATCGCCGCCCACCACCGGCAGCTTGATCTTGCGCTGCTCCTCGACCGCCTGCTCCGGAGTGAGCTCGCCCTCGCTGACCGCGCGCCGGATCAAGAGCCACGAGGCAAGCTGCATCAGCCGCGTGGTGAGCCGCATGCTCTCGGTGGCATAGGCCAGCGAATGCGGCGGCTTGAGCTTACGCGCCTCTTTGCGGCCGTCGCCGTCGAGATAGCTTGCCGCCGCCTCGACAAGCGCCATGCCTTCGCGAAAAACCGTCTTGAATTGATCGGATCGCGCGAATTTCGCGCCGAAGGAGACCGTCACGTTGCCGTCACGGTCGCCGCTCCTCGATCTCCCCGCCATCTGCCACCCACTCCCGTCTACGCCCGTGCCCGGCGGCATAGTATGCCATGCGCAACTCGCGCCGTCGCCTTCCCACCAAAAAGGTTAAAGGCCGCGAATTGGGCAAAAAAAGAGCCGCCATGCGGCGGCTCAGGAAGTTAACAGGGAGGCGTCAAACAGAGTGGAACAGGCCACTCAGATCCAGAGGACTGGATGACTGAGACCCTAACGCCGAAGTCCTAAAGACCGGTTAATGCTAAACCGTGGTTTACCTAAAGGAACGGTTTGGTTAACGCCTGAAGGCGGCCTCGGCGGCGCTCTTCGACGATTGCTTCGCGTCGAGTACCTGCTCGACGCGCGCGATCTCGGCCTTGAGCGCCTCGACGAGTTCGCGCAGCTCGCCGACCGAGAGCTTGCTCAGATCCTGGCCGAGCTCGTAGCTCTTGGCCTTCTTCGGCGGCGGGGCGATGTCGTCGATGTCCATGCCTGCATTCTAGCATCGCGCCGCGCTCTTCTCTAACGTCATCGCCGGTTGCAGAATCGCCGACCCAACAGCACTCTCCGTCATGCCCGGGCGAAGTCCCGGCCATGACGGAGAGTGTGGTGCAGGGATTCCAACTCTCAGCCGGCAGAGGAACAGCAATGCTGCCAGAGACGATGAGTGTGATCGAGGCGCGCGAGCCGGGCGGGCCGGAGGTGCTTGTGCCGGCGACGCGGCCAGTACCCAACCCAGGTCCGGGCGAGGTGCTGATCAAAGTCGCCGCCGCCGGCGTCAACCGCCCGGACGTGTTGCAGCGCCAGGGACTCTATCCGCCGCCCAAAGGCGCCTCCGATCTGCTTGGCCTCGAAGTCGCCGGCGAGATCGTTGCGCGCGGGGAAGGCGCCGACCGCTTCAAGCAAGGCGATCTCGTCTGCGCGCTGGTCAATGGCGGCGGCTATGCCGAATTCGCGGTCGCACCGGAAGCCACCACCCTCCCCCTGCCCCACGGTCTGTCATTGGAGGAAGCCGCAGCGCTTCCCGAGACCGTGTTCACCGTCTGGCATAATATTTTGGATCGCGGCGCGCTCCAGCCAGGCGATTGGCTGCTCGTGCATGGCGGCGGCGGCGGCATCGGCACCACCGCCATCCAGCTTGCCGCCGCGCTCGGCGCTCATGTCATCACCACGGTCGGGAGCGCGGCGAAGCAACGCGACTGCGAGGCGCTCGGCGCCGTGCGCGCCATCAATTATCGCGAGGAGGATTTCGTCGAGGCAGTGCGCGAGACCACCGGCGGCCACGGCGCCGACGTCATCCTCGACATGGTCGGCGGCGACTATATCGAGCGGAATTTGCGCGCGGCGGCGCTGGAAGGCCGCATCGTGCAGATCGCCTTCCTCAAAGGCTCCAAGGTCGAGCTCGACCTGATGCGGCTGATGATGCGGCGCCTCACCCTCACCGGCTCCACCTTGCGCGCGCAGACGCCGGACGCCAAGGCGCGCATGGCGAAGGCGATCGAGCAGCGCGTCTGGCCGCTGATCGCCGAAGGCAAGGTCAAGGCGGTGATCGATTCGAGCTTCAAGCTCGAAGACGCGGTCGGCGCCCACCGCCGCATCGACGATCCCGAGCACATCGGCAAAATCGTGCTGGTGACCTGACCGGCGCCGGAATCAACCGCAAGCCTTGAACTTCAACGGTCCCGATTTGTGCTTGCCTTCGCCTTGTACCCAGGTCTCGGTGAAGACATCTCTTTCGCCTATCGGGCCTTTGCAGAGATAGTGCGTGCGAAGCGCTCCGTTCGTTACGGTGAAGCGGACCTCGGTCAGCGTCTTATCGGGCCAGAATCGCCGATGCTCCCGCAAGCGCACGAAGAGCAGCTTACGTTCCTTGCAGTCCATGCCGCGAACTCCGACGGCCATGATCGCGCGCTGGCCTGCGATCCTGGTCGCATATGGATCTTTCGGGTAGGCGCTGCAGCCGGCCTGCGCGACGTTCGCATCAGCATGCAGAGCGTGATGAGAAACGCGCCAACGGTAGCCGCGCGCGTCAAGTCCCATCATATGAGACATAGATGTCGAGACGCCCTAACGTGCCCTAAACCCCTCAGCGTAAGGACGGTTCCACAGTCTGGCCGCTCGATCGGCAGTCCTGGCGAGAGAAGCGATTGCCTAAGGAGGCGGCAGCCCCTATATAGGGCTCATTCCCCTCATCTTTGACGGATTGGCCTTTCGCCGGAGGGGGCGAAAGAGCGCCGCTACAGCCTTAAGGTTTGACACCCATGGACCGTACCCCGCTGATGCCGAAAGCGACCGCCGTCTGGCTGGTCGACAACACCTCGCTCACATTCGAGCAGATCGCCGAGTTCTGCGGGCTGCATGTGCTCGAAGTGAAGGGCATCGCCGACGGCGACGTAGCACACGGCATCAAGGGCATGGACCCGATCTCGAGCGGCCAGCTCTCCCGCGAGGAGATCGCCAAGGCCGAACTCAACCCGCAACACCGGCTGAAGCTGTCCGAGCCCAAGGTCGAGGTGCCGGAGGTCAAGACCAAGCGCGGCCCGCGCTATACCCCGGTCTCGCGGCGCCAGGACCGGCCGAACGCCATCCTGTGGCTCTTGAAGAATCATGCCGAACTGAAGGACTCGCAGATCATGCGGCTGGTCGGCACCACCAAGCCGACCATCCTCGCCATCCGCGAGCGCCAGCATTGGAACTCGCCGAATCTCGTGGCGCAGGACCCGGTGACGCTCGGGCTTTGCTCGCAGATCGACCTCGACGGCGAGGTGAAGAAGGCGGCCGCCCGGCTCGAGCGCGAGCGGAAAGAGGCCGGATTGACCGAACCCGCCAAGGCCGGGACCTTGCTTCCCACCGAGGAGAGCATTGCCCCAGCCCAGCCGGCGCCAGAGCCCGACCGGCCCATGGCGACTGCGCTGGCCGAAGAGGCGCGCGCCGCCATGGCCGCGCCGGACGAGGAGGAGGAAGCGCCCGACGCCGACTCCATCTTCGCCAAGCTGAAGGACTTCAAGCGCAGCGACGCCGTCTCCGAGTAAGGCCTGGGCTTTGATCCCGATCAAAGCGGGCTGACGCTCGCGGAGCCATGATCTGCACCTCGAATCCGACACGAGGTGACAACATGCACTGGCTCGATATCTTCTACCTCACCTTGGTGATCACCGCCTTCACGGGTTTCGCCCTCACGCTCGCTTATTTCTTCCATTGGGCCGGACCGGCCCAATCCGGCAGCGCCCAAGTCGATAGCCCGGCAAAGCCGGCGTCAGCGCGGGCCAAGCCGAAAGAGAGGATTCTTGAGCACGCCTAAGCTGGCGACTGCCGGTCACGGCAATTGTTTTTCGCCGAACCCCAGACACGGTGATTGATCGGGAGGGTTAAGCCCCGCTAGGGTGCGACAAGGAAACGCGCCTAAGGCGAGGGGCATGGCCAACCCGTACGACACCGGCCTCGGCAGGAGCCCGGCGAATTACCAGCCGCTGACCCCGCTCATCTTCTTGCAGCGCGCGGCCGACGTGCATCCCGACCATACCGCCATCATTCACGGCGGGACGCGCACCAGCTATGGCGCGTTCTACGCGCGGAGCCGCAAGCTCGCCTCGGCACTGGCCGCGCACGGCATCGGCCAAGGCGACACCGTCTCGGTGATGCTCGCCAACACGCCCGCCATGCTCGAAGCGCATTACGGCATTCCCATGCTCGGCGCCGTGCTCCACTCGATCAACACCCGCCTCGACGCACCGGCCGTCGCCTTCATGCTCGACCATGCCGGCACCAAGGTGCTGATCGGCGATACCGAATTCGGAGGCGCGCTCACCGAGGCATTGAAGCAGGCCAAGGTGAAGCCGCTCGTGATCGACTACCGCGACCTCGAATGCGGAATCGGGGGCGAGCGCATGGGCACGCTCGACTACGAGGATTTCATCGCCGGGGGCGACCCCGAATTTGCCTGGGCCATGCCCTCGGACGAGTGGAACGCGATCGCGCTCAATTACACCAGCGGCACCACCGGCAATCCCAAGGGCGTGGTCTATCACCACCGCGGCGCGGCGTTGATGTGCTACGCCAACGCGGTGGCTACCGGCATGGGCCAGCACCCGGTCTATCTCTGGACCTTGCCGATGTTCCATTGCAACGGCTGGTGCTTCCCCTGGTCGATCTCGCTGCTCGCCGGAACTCATGTCTGCCTGCGCTCCGTGCGGGCCAAGCTGATGTATGACGCGATCGCCGAGCACAAGGTGACGCATCTCTCGGGGGCACCCTTCGTTATGGCGGCGCTGCTCAATGCCACGGAAGAGGAGCGGCGGCTCTTCCCCCAGCGGGTCGCCTTCAGCCATGCCGCGGCACCGCCCCCCGCCGCCGTGCTCGCCAAGATGGACGAGGCGGGCTTCGAACTCACCCATCTCTACGGTCTGACCGAGACTTACGGTCCCGCCACCTTGAACGAATGGCACGAGGCTTGGGACGAGCTCCCGCCCGAGGAGCGGCTCGCCAAGCGCATCCGCCAGGGCGTGCGCTATCACGCGCTCGAAGACCTGACCGTGATGGACCCGGCCACGATGGAGACCGTACCCGCAGACGGCGAGACGCTCGGCGAAGTGATGTTCCGCGGCAATATCGTGATGAAGGGCTATCTCAAGAACAAGAAGGCGACCGAGGAGGCTTTCGCCGGCGGCTGGTTTCATTCGGGCGATCTCGGCGTGCTGCACCCCGACGGCTATATCCAGCTGAAAGACCGCTCCAAGGACATCATCATTTCCGGCGGCGAGAACATCTCATCGATCGAGGTGGAGGACGTGCTCTACAAGCACCCTGCGGTCACCGCCGCGGCCGTGGTCGCCAAGCCCGACCCGAAATGGGGCGAGACGCCATGCGCCTTCGTCGAGACGCGGCCCGGCGCGAACGTGACGGAGGAGGAGATCATCGTCTGGTGCAAGGAGAAGCTCGCACGCTACAAATGCCCGCGCCACGTGGTGTTCATCGAGCTGCCCAAGACCTCGACCGGCAAGATCCAGAAATTCAAGCTCCGCGACCTGGCGCGGGAGGTGTGATCCCTACGCGGCGCGACGTCATTCGATTCGGCGCTCTGCTGGCGATGAGCCTCGGCGCCGTGAGAACCAACGCACTCGCTCGCGGAGGAGATGCCATGCCGCTGATGAAATTCGACGTCATCGAGGGCCACAGCGACGCCGAACTAAAGGCGCTGCTCGATGCGGCGCACCGCGCCATGGTCGCAGCCTTCAAGGTGCCTGAGCGCGACCGCTATCAGATTCTGCGGCAGCACCCCCGCGCCCACATGATCGTCGAGGACACGGGGCTCGGCATTGAGCGGAGCGACAAGATCGTGGTGGTACAGGTCGTAAGCCGCCGCCGCTCCCAGGAGAAGAAAGAGGCGCTCTACCGGCTGCTGAGCGAGGAGCTGGAAAAGTCCTGCGGCATCAAGCCGTCCGACGTGATGGTCTCGATCGTCGAGAACGGCGACGAGGATTGGTCCTTCGGCATAGGCCGAGCGCAGTTCCTCACCGGCGAGCTGTAATCCGGCCTCTCATTGCTTTCGCGCACGCCACCGATTCCAGCCTGATTCGACGCTGCTCCGAAGTGCCTGCTGACGTGCAGCATCCGGCTTGCACGGAGGCACCGCTCGCGCCAATCTAACGGCTGGGGGACAGGGCAGTGGCGCTCGAGCAGCAATTCAACGAGGCCGCGAGCTACATCGCACTGATCATCGAGTGCGGCGCCGTCTTCGTCGTGAGCTTCGGTGCCCTCCAGGCCTTTATCGGGGTGTTGTCGGCGATCTTCACACCGGCCGGGAGATTTGGCTCAAATTCGCGACCTGGATCCTGTTGGCGCTCGAATTCGCCTTCGCCGCCGATCTTCTGCGCACAGCGGTTGCGCCGACCTGGGAGGACATCGCCAAGCTCGCGGTGATCGCCACTATCCGCACCATGCTCAACTACTTCCTCGCCAAGGACATCGCGGCCTTCGATGCCGCCCGCCAA
>DASQKJ010000079.1:0-18684 GCA_035630595.1 Methyloceanibacter sp. | reverse complement strand
CATCGGGCTCGTGGTGGACGACGCCATCGTGGTGGTCGAGAATATCCACCGGCACATTGAGCATGGAATGAAGCCGCTCGACGCGGCGTTGGTCGGCGCGCGCGAAATCCTCTATCCCATCATCGCCATGACCATCACACTCGCCGCGGTCTATGCGCCCATCGCCTTCGTCTCGGGTCTGACCGGGGTGCTATTCCGCGAGTTCGCGCTGACGCTTGCAGGCGCGGTAATCGTGTCGGGCATCATCGCGGTGACGCTGTCGCCGATGATGTGCTCGAAACTGTTGAAGGCCGAGAACAAGGATTCGAAGCCGGGCTGGCTGACGGGCAAGCTCGATTCTTTGTTCGAGGGCCTGAAGAACCGCTATCAGCGGCGGCTCAACCGCACGCTCAACTACCGGCCGGTGACCATCCTGGTCCTGGCCGGCGTGATCGCCGCCACCGTCCTTATGTATATGACGACGCGAAAGGAACTGGCGCCGGAAGAGGACCAGGGCATCCTGTTCACCCTGGTGAAGGCGCCGCAATACGCCAATCTCGATTATCTGGAAGGCGCGACCTCGCAGCTCAACCAGGTGTTCAACACCGTGCCCGAGAAGGAGCACGTCTTTGCCATCAACGGCATGGGCGACGTGCATCAGGGTTTTGTGGGCATCCTGCTGAAGCCTTGGGGCGAGCGGGAGCGCAATCACAAGGCAGTATTGCAGGAGCTCCAGCCAAAGATCGCCGGTATCGCGCCGGCTCAGGCGATTTCCTTCTCGCCGCCGGCGCTGCCGGGTTCGGTGGGCGGTCCACCGGTGCAGTTCGTCATCACCACCACCCGTGATTTCCGCGAGCTGGCCGACGTGCTCGCTGACGTGGAAAAGTCTGCGCGCGAGAGCGGCATGTTCATCTTCTCCGATTCCGACCTTCGCTTCGAGACGCCACAGATCGAGTTCCATATCGATCACGACAAGGCGAACCGGCTCGGCATCACTATGGCCGATATCGGCAATTCGCTGGCGACCCTGCTCGGGGGCAACTACGTCAATCTGTTCGACCTGTACGGACGAAGCTATCAAGTCATACCGCAAGTCCCGCGCGAGTTTCGCCTGAACGATGATTGGCTCACGCGCTACCAAATCCGTACCGGCTCGGGCAGCCTGGTGCCGCTCGCCAATGTGGCGTCGGTCACCAAGGTGGTGCAGCCGAACTCGCTCACCAATTTCCAGCAGCTGAACTCGGCGACCTTGTCTGCCGTGCCGTTCCCAGGCCGCACCGTCGGCGAGGCAATCGACTTCCTCAAGAAGGAGGCCGAGAAATTCCCGGAAGGCTTCACCTACGATTTCCAGGGCGAGAGCCGGCAATTCGTGCAGGAGGGAAGCACGCTGGTCTACACTTTCATCTTCGCGCTGGTGATCATCTTCCTCGTGCTGGCGGCGCAATATGAAAGCTTCCGCGACCCGTTCATCATTCTGATCGCGTTGCCGACATCGATGTTCGGCGCGCTCATCCCGCTCAATGCGGGGCTCGCCTCCATCAATATCTATACGCAGATAGGGCTGGTCACCTTGATCGGACTGATTTCCAAGCACGGTATTTTGATGGTGGACTTCGCCAACAAGCTCCAGGAAGAGCAGGGCTATAGCCGCCGCGCGGCGATCGAGCATGCCGCAGCGATTCGCTTGCGCCCCATCCTGATGACCACCGCGGCCATGGTGGTGGCCATGGTGCCGCTGCTCATCGCCAGGGGTGCCGGCGCGGCGAGCCGCTTCGATATCGGCGTGGTGATCGCCGCCGGCATGACGGTCGGCACCCTGTTCACCCTGTTCGTCACGCCCGCGGTCTATACCTATCTCGCCAGGGACCATCAGAGGGCCAGGGAAGCGGCTTCGGCTGAGGCGGAGCCGCCCGTAGAGCGGCCGCGTGAGACCCTCGCGGAAGCGGACGAGGCCGCTAAGGCCGGGATGCTGTTTCCGGGCGAGGCCGAGCGGGTTCCTACGGAGGCCGTGCTGTCGGCCGAGGCCGATGCCTTCACTTCGGCCGCCGCGGCGGCTTCTTCGGGCCAAAGCCGCGAACGCCGGGCTGTCAGGCGTGGCGGCAAGCGCAGAAGCTATCCGCCTGCCGCCGAGTAGGGCCCACTTAAGGCTGCGCCGCCTAGTTTACTCGCCAAGGCCAAGCCTCTAGAAAGCCCTGACGAGAGGGGGCTCAGTTCCCATGTTCGCCAAGCTGCTCATCGCCAACCGGGGCGAGATCGCCTGCCGCGTCATCAAGACGACGCGCCGGCTCGGGATCAAGACGGTGGCGGTCTATTCCGAGGCCGACCGCGATGCGCTGCACGTCTATATGGCCGACGAGGCGGTGCCGATCGGCCCCGCGGCGGCCGCGCAGTCTTATCTCGATATCGGCAAGATCGTCGCCGCCGCCAAGGCCACCGGCGCAGAGGCCGTGCATCCAGGCTACGGCTTTCTCTCCGAGAACGCGGCCTTTGCCCGGGCGCTTGCCGAGGCCGGCATCGTCTTCGTGGGCCCCAATGTGGGGGCGATCGAGGCGATGGGCGACAAGATCGAGTCGAAGAAGCTTGCCGCCAAGGCCAAGGTGTCGACAGTGCCCGGCCATCTCGGCGTGATCGAGGATGCCAAGGAGGCGGTGAAGATCGCCGACGAGATCGGCTATCCGGTGATGATCAAGGCCTCTGCCGGCGGCGGCGGCAAGGGCATGCGCATCGCCTATAGCCGCAAGGAGGTCGAGGAAGGCTTCAATTCGTCGAAGTCGGAGGCCAAGTCGAGCTTCGGCGACGACCGCGTGTTCATCGAAAAATATATCGAGGAACCGCGCCATATCGAGATCCAGGTGCTGGGCGACAAGCATGGGCACGTCATCCATCTCGGCGAACGCGAATGTTCGATCCAGCGCCGCAACCAGAAGGTGATCGAGGAGGCCCCGAGCCCGTTCCTCGACGCCAAGACGCGAGAGGCGATGGGCACGCAAGCCGTCGCGCTGGCGAAAGCGGTCGGCTACGACTCTGCCGGGACCGTCGAGTTCATCGTCGACAAGAACCGCAGGTTCTATTTCCTCGAGATGAACACGCGGCTTCAGGTCGAGCATCCCGTGACCGAGCTCGTTACCGGGCTCGACCTGGTCGAGCAGATGCTGAACGTCGCTGCCGGCGAGAAGCTCGCGATCAAGCAGAAGGACGTGCAACTGAAGGGCTCGGCCATCGAGGCGCGCATCTATGCCGAGGACCCGCAGCGGAACTTCATGCCCTCCACGGGCCGGTTGGTGCGCTACCGCCCACCCAAGCTCGGCACGGACAAGGGCGTCACCACGCGGCTCGATTCCGGCGTGGAGGAGGGAGGCGAGATCAGCGTCTATTACGACCCGATGATCGCCAAGCTCGTCACCCACGCACCGAAACGGCTCCAGGCGATCGAGCAGATGGGGAGCGCGCTCGACGCCTTCGCCATCGACGGCTTCCGCCATAACATCCCGTTCCTGGCCGTGTTGATGCGCAACGAGCGGTGGAAGGAGGGGCGGCTCTCCACGAAATTCATCGCCGAGGAATTTCCGGAAGGCTTCAAGCCGCCGCAGCCGGTGGGCGAGGTGCGTGACACGCTGGTCGCGGTTGCTGCGAGCATCGATCGTTTGAGCAACGATCGGCGCCGGGCCATCACCCAGCAGATGCACGGCGAGGCGGTGCGCTTCGCCGAGACGCGCATCGTCGAGCTCGGCGAGGAGAAGATACGCGCCACGGTGAAGGATGAAGCCGACGATTGCATGAGCGTGACCCTTGGCGGAAAGCGAACCGGCGAGAAGGAACGGCGGGTCGAGCTCGCATCGTCCTGGTGGTTCGGCGCGCCGGTGTGGGAGGGGACCGTCAACGGCAAACGGGTCGCCGTACAAGTGCGCCCGGTCCTGAACGGCGTGCTGCTCACTTATCAGGGGGTCGAGGCGCAAGCGCGCGTTCTCACCGCGCGCGAGACCGAACTGATGGGGCAGATGCCGGTCAAGGCCAAGCCCGACACGTCGAAATTCCTGCTCTGCCCGATGCCGGGGCTGGTGGTCTCGCTCGCGGTGAGCGAAGGCCAGGAGGTCGCGGCGGGCGACGCGCTCTGCGTGGTCGAGGCGATGAAGATGGAAAACGTGCTCAAGGCGGAGCGCGACGCCAAGGTGACGAAAATCCGCGCCAAGCCGGGCGACAGCCTCAATGTCGACGCGGTGATCCTTGAGTTCGCCTAACGTCGTCTGACTTCAACAAAAAATTCGTGATGGCCGGGCTTGTCCCGGCCAACCGCGTCTTTCATGCTTGGCAAAATCGTGGATGCTCGCACAAGGCCGGGCATGACGAGTTTGAGATGCCAGATAGACCAAACACCAATAGGCGAACGGTGACGGTCAGGATCGAGGGCCGGGTGCAGGGCGTCTATTACCGCGCCTGGACTAACGACACAGCGCGATCGCTCGGGCTCGATGGCTGGGTGCGGAACGCCAAGGACGGCAGTGTCGAGGCGGTGTTCTCTGGCCCGCCGGCCGCGGTCGAAGAGATGCTCAAACGCTGCGCCGATGGCCCGCCCGACGCCAAGGTCACCGCCGTGACCGTCATCGACGAAGGCGGCGCGCCGCCCGCGGGCTTCAAGGTGATCGCGTCGGATCGTTGGCGCTGAGCGCCGTCTCGGCGAATATCTCCTCAAAAGCGGCGCGGAGCGCGTCATCGACCCGGCCCATGTCGGTCTCGGCGCCAAGCACGGCGAGGCTGGTGATCGCAACGTCTTTGAGCCCGCAAGGGACGATGCCCGAGAAATGCTCAAGCTCTGGATCGACGTTCAGACTTACACCATGCAGGCTCACCCAGTGCCGCACGCGCACCCCGATCGAGGCGATCTTGGCGCCACCCACGAAGGTGCCGATTTGCCCGGGATGGCGCTCGCCCTCGACGCCGAGCAGCGCCAGCGTCGTGATCAGCCAGTCCTCTAGCGAGGCGACGAAGGCCTTCACGTCGCGGCCGCGTGCCGAAAGGTCGAGCATGACATAGGCCAAGCGCTGGCCAGGGCCATGATAGGTGAAGCGCCCGCCGCGGCCGGTCCGGTAGACCGGGAAGCGCTGCGGCGAGAGCAGCTCGGACCGATCGGCGCTGGTGCCGGCGGTATAGACCGGCGGGTGCTCGAGCAGCCATACGCATTCGGGCGCTGCGCCATGGATGACCGCGGCCGCACGCGCCTCCATCGTGGCGAGCGCGTCGCGATAGGGTATAGGGGCAGCGCTCGCCAGCCATTCGACCAATGGCATAGGTCTGGTCAGCGGCACCGCGGGCGCAGAGTTCATTCGATCCGCTCCGCGATTCAAGTTCTCATGCCAGGCCCCTGGATCGTCCATGACCCGGTCTTAACAGAATTGGACGTGCTTTGTCAGAAGTGGACCTGCCTTGGGCCAAACCTTGCACCCGCTTCGTGGGTTTGCTAAGGCAGCAGGCCCCGCGCGCTTGCCAGTGGGGCGGCCTATAGCCATATCGGGGTTCGGCTCCCCGAATTTGCGGTCGTGGCGGAAATGGTAGACGCGCAGCGTTGAGGTCGCTGTGGGCTTAGCCCGTGGAGGTTCGATTCCTCTCGACCGCACCACTCTCCTCATAGCGCCCATTTTTGGGCTGGAAATTCCGGGACAACCGGCGTCTAGTGGCGCCCGAGCCGCGCTTGTCTGTCGGCAGGCCGGAAGCGGGGCTATGCACCGTCTTCCCGCTGCCGAGGGTCCCCGCGGCCCTTCCCGTTTGACGCTAAACCCTGTCGATCGGACAAGCCATGCAGGACGCCGCGGGCGAGGTCGAACTGCGCGACGAGGAGGGTGGAATCCGCTCGGAGTTCCTGTACGCCGTCGCCGCTGCGGTCGACGATGGCGATGCGGCGCGCGTACGAGAGCTGACGCTTCCGCTGCACGCGGCCGACCTCGCCGATCTCATCGAGCTGCTCCGCCCCGAACAGCGCGGCACGCTGATCGCCACGCTTGGGTCCGACTTCGATGCCGCGGCGCTGCCGGAGCTCGACGAGTCGGTGCGCGACCAGGTGCTCGAAGTGATGCCCGCCGAACAGGTGGCGGAGGCGCTTCAGCAGCTCGATTCCGACGAAGCGGTCTATGTCATCGAGGACCTCGACAAGGAAGAGCAGTCGGACATCCTCGCCAAGCTGCCGTCGTTCGAGCGCGCCGCGCTGGAACGCAGCCTCGAATATCCGGAGGACTCCGCCGGCCGCATCATGCAGACCGATCTCATTGCCGTGCCACCGTTCTGGTCGGTGGGGCAGACGATCGACTATATGCGTCTGGCCGAGGACTTGCCCGACCGCTTCTACGAGGTGTTCGTGGTCGATCCCGGCTATCACCTGATAGGTTCGGTCGCCTTGAGCCGGCTATTGCGGTCGAAGCGGCCGGTCACCATCGAACAGATCACCGAGCGCGATATCCGGCCCATCCCGGCCGAAGCCGACCAGGAAGAGGTCGCGCGCCAGTTCGAGCGCTACAATCTTACCTCAGCGCCGGTCATCGATCAGGATAAGCGGCTGGTGGGCGTGATCACCGCCGACGACGTGGTCGAGGTGGTGCAGGAGGAAGCCTCCGAGGATATTCTGAAGATGGGCGGCGTGGCCGGCGAGTCGGTCGCCGACTCGGTGTGGCGCACGGCGCGGCACCGCTTTACCTGGCTTCTCTTCAATCTGTTCACCGCGCTGCTCGCCGCCTCGGTGATCGGCCTGTTCGAGGCCACCATCGAGCAAATGGTCGCGCTCGCAGTGCTGATGCCGATCGTCGCCTCGATGGGCGGCAATGCCGGCAACCAGACCATGACGGTCACGGTGCGGGCGCTGGCGATGAAGGATCTCGGCTCGGCCAATGCGTTGCGGGTGATCGGACGCGAGGCGGCGGTCGGGCTGTTGAACGGCATCGTCTTCGCCGTGCTGCTCGGTACGGTGGTCTATTTATGGTTCGGCAATGACGAGCTTGGCCTGGTCATTGCGGCGGCGATGGTGGTGAACTTTTTCGTCGCGGCGCTGGCCGGAATCCTCATTCCCCTGACTCTCGACCATTTCGACATCGATCCGGCAGTGGCTTCCGTCGTGTTCGTCACCACCGTCACCGACGTGGTCGGCTTCTTCGCCTTTCTCGGGCTCGCCGCTTTGTGGTTATTCTAGGGGCGGGGGCTGTCGATGTTCTTCTATCTCGCCAAGGTGCTGGGCTTCCTGCTGCAACCGTCGACCCTGATCGCGCTGTTGATCGGCTATGGGTCCATCCTGATCTGGACGGGATGGGCGCGCTGGGGACGGCGCTTCGTTTCGATCGGGGCGATCCTGCTGCTCGTCGCAGGGCTTTCGCCGCTCGGCAATGTGCTGATCCTGCCGCTGGAGGACCGGTTTCCGCGGGCCGATCTCGACGCGCCGCCGCCGCCGGCGGGCTTTGTCATTCTCGGCGGCGCCGAGGATCGGCTGGTCGGTACCGCCCGCAACACGCCAGCGCTCAACGAGGCGGCCGAGCGCCTGGTCGAAGCGGCGGTGCTGGCGCGGCGTTTTCCCGAGGCCAAGATCGCATTCTCTGGGGGAGACGCCGGCGTGCTCTACCAGACCGGAAACGAGGCAGAGGGCGCGGAGAGCCTGCTCACGGCGCTCGGCGTGCCGCGCGACCGGCTCATCCTCGAAGCCAAGTCGCGTGACACCTACGAGAACGCGGTGTTCCTCAAGGAGGAATTGGTGAAGCAGGGCGCGCTTGGGCCCGGCACGCGCTGGCTGCTGATCACCTCGGCCTATCACATGCCGCGCGCGATTGGCGCCTTTCGCGAGGCCGGCTTCGATGTCGAGGCGTGGCCGGTCGATTACCGCACGCGCGGTCGCGCCGATCTGACTAAGCCTTTCGACAAGGTCTCCGAGGGCTTGCGTCGGGTGGATGTTGCGACCCGCGAATGGACGGGACTCCTGGCCTATTGGCTTGGCGGGCGCAGCGATGCCCTGTTTCCCGCGCCGGATTGATGCGGATTTCCTTCAAGCACGCTGGCACTTGACCAAGGTCACGCAGCCGTCAACTCTGGTGATCGGGGAGCGGAGCTTTAAGGATCGTGGCAGGCGGGCAGGTGATGGGGCTCAACGACATTGTCGTCTATGTGGACGGGACCGAAGCGGCCAAGGCGCGCGTCGCGTTTGCCGTCGCGCTGGCGAAGCCCCATGGCGCGCATCTGACAGGCATCGCCTTCGCGCCCACGACGCTGCTTCCGCTCTACGGCGCCGATGTCGGTTTCGCCGACATGACCGAGGTCCTCGAAAGCGTGAAGTCGCAGGGCGCCAATGCGCTGGACGCGTTCAAGGCGTGCGCCGCGGCGGAGGGATTGCGTTGCGAGGCGCGACTGATGCAGGGCATGAGCGAGGAGTTCCCGCACGCCTTCGCCTATGGCGCGCGTCACGCCGACCTCGCCATTCTCGGCCAACCCCGGGACGGCGACCCGCTGATCGGCCAATATGCGCTCGTGGAGCGCTGCCTGTTCGCCTCGGGGCGCCCGGTCATCGTCGTGCCGGCTGCACCGGAGCGGTTGGCGCTCGAGGGGACCGTCGCCGCGGCGTGGGATGGGAGCGCGGAGGCTGCGCGCGCGATCAACGACGCGCTGGCGTTCCTCAAGTCCGCTTCGCGTGTGGTGCTCCTGGCGGGCGTCACCGACGAGGCGGGTGCGCCCCACACCGACGATATGATTGCGCATTTGAAACGGCACAGCGTGACGGCCGAGGCGATGCAATTCAAGGCGAGCGAGGGGGATGTCGGCCGGCAGCTTTTGGCGGCGGCGAATGGTCTTGGGGCTACCTTCATGGTGATGGGCGCGTTCCATCATTCGCGCTGGCGCGAATTCATCCTTGGCGGGGTGACATTGACGGTGCTGGAAGAGGCCACCATCCCGCTGTTCATGGCGCATTGATCCGAACGTGACGGTGCATCTGGTCAAGCTTTGCGTCGGAGTCGACACGGTTACCGAGCTCGCCGTTTGGCAGGCAGAGCGGCTGAAGCAGCTCGGGCGCGAGAAGAGGACGCCGGAGCTTTGCCATCGCACCTTGCAGACCCCGCGGCGGCGCGACGAGGTGCTCGACGGCGGTTCGCTCTATTGGGTGATCAAGGGCTTCGTGCTGGTGCGGCAGCGCGTGCTCGAGCTCAAGGCGGACATGAAGGATGACGGCACGGCCTGTTGCGGTATTGTGCTCGATCCCGAACTGGTGGCGACGCGGGCGCATCCAAGGCGCGCGTTTCAGGGTTGGCGCTATCTCGATCCGTGCGATGCGCCGCCCGACGCCAAGGGCTTTGCCGAAGACCCCAGGGATATGCCGCCCGGCATGCGCGAGGAATTGCGCGAGCTGCGCCTTATCGACTGGTAGGCGGAACCGGCACGTTGTCGATCAGCCGGGTCTTGCCGAGAAACGCCGCGACGAGCACGCGGGCTTGCGTCACCGGGCCGTGCAAGGGCTTCAAGCTGTCGGGATCGCGCACGGCGACATAGCTGACCCTGAACCCGGACGCTTCGAGCTTGAAGCGCCCGGCCTCGGCGGTGGCGTCGGCGCCGCACCCTTTTGCCAGTTCGGCGGCAACCTCGGCGATCGACTTGTAAAGCAGAGGCGCGATCTTGCGCTCCGCGGGCGATAGATAGATGTTGCGCGACGACAACGCGAGGCCGTCCTGCTCGCGCACGATCGGCGCGCCGACGATCTCGACGGGAATATTTAAGTCGCGCACCAGCCGCTTGATCACCAGCAGCTGCTGATAGTCCTTCTCGCCGAAGATCGCGATGTCGGGCGCGGCTTGCAGCAGCAGCTTCGTCACGACGGTGGCGACGCCATCGAAATGGTTGGGCCGGGCGGCGCCGCACAGATCGTCGGTGAGGTCGCCGACATTGACGCGCGTGGAGAAGCCCGGCGGATACATCTCGCCCACGTCGGGCGCAAAAATCAGGTCCGCCCCCGCCTCAGCGAGCTTGCCGAGATCGCCGGCCTCGTCGCGCGGATAAAGGTTGAAGTCCTCGCGCGGGCCGAACTGGATGGGGTTGACGAAGATCGACACTACCGCGCGGTCGGCCGTCTCCTTGGCCAGCGCGACCAAAGAGAGATGGCCGCGATGCAACGCCCCCATAGTCGGCACCAGCGCGATCCGCTCGCCAGCGGCGTGCCATTTGGCGGTCTTGGCGCGCAAATCGCCGACGGTGCGGACAATTGGGCTGCTCATTGGTTAAGTTCCCAGAAGCGTCAATGGCGGGGCGCTGCACGCTCTGTCTCGAAGGATGCGGCCCCAAGGGTTAAGCTTATGCCATGGCCGAGGCCAAGCGCCATACCGAGCCGACCGCTCAACTCCCCGACCGGGCGCCGATCAGCACGGCCCTTCTGGCCGAGGAAGGCAAGCTGGTCGATGGCTTGATCGCAAAGGCACGTTTCAGTGCAGTCGAGCAAAACCGCATCGAGACGTTGGCCGGGCGGCTGGTGGAGGCCGCGCGCGCCGGCCGCAAGGAGAGCGGCGGGGTCGATTCCTTCCTGCACGAATATGGGCTTTCCAGCGAGGAGGGGGTGCTGCTGCTCTGCCTCGCCGAGGCCTTGCTGCGGATCCCGGACGCCGCCACCGCCGATCGACTGATCGCCGGCACGATCGGCTCGGGCGACTGGTCGCGCCATCTCGGTCAGTCCGACTCGCTGCTGGTCAACGCCTCGACCTGGGGGCTGATGCTGACCGGCCGCATCGTCGATTGGAGCGGCAAGCGGCACACCGACCTTGCCAGCATGGCGCAGCGGCTGATCGCGCGCAGCGGCGAGCCGGTCATCCGCCAGGCGCTACGCCAGGCGATGCGCATCCTCGGCAATCAATTCGTGCTCGGCGAGACCATCGAGGCGGCGCTCAAAAATGCTGGGGACGAGGCCGCGCAGGGCTATCGTTTCTCTTTCGACATGCTGGGCGAGGCGGCACGCACGGAGGAGGACGCGGTGCGCTATACGGCGCGCTACGCCGAAGCGATCAAGGCCATCGCGGACTATGCGGACCAGCCTTTGTCGCGAAGCGACGAGGCGTTGCATCGGCGTTCCGGGCTCTCGGTCAAGCTGTCCGCGCTGCACCCGCGCTACCAGCCATCGCAGCAGGCGCGCTTGCGGGAAGAGCTGATGCCGAGGCTCGCCAGCCTTGCCCACGCCATGCGCGCGGCTTGGCTGCCGCTGACCATCGACGCCGAGGAGGCCGACAAGCTCGACCTTTCGCTCGCCCTGCTGGAGCGGCTCTTCACCGATCCGGCACTCTCAGGTTGGAATGGACTGGGGCTCGCGGTGCAAGCCTATAGCAAGCGTGTGCTGCCGCTGCTCGACTGGCTGGCCGGCGTGGCGCAGGCGACCGGACGGCGCGTTCCGGTGCGCTTGGTCAAGGGCGCCTATTGGGACAGCGAGATCAAATGGGCGCAGGAGGCTGGGCTCGTGGATTATCCCGTGTTCACGCGCAAGGTGAACACCGACGTCGCCTATCTCGCCGCCGCGCGGGCTCTGCTTGCCCGGCCAGACTGCTTCTATCCGCAATTTGCCACGCATAATGCCCATTCGATCGCGGCCATCGCCACGCTCGCCGGTGACCGGCTATACGAGTTCCAGCGGCTCTACGGCATGGGCGAGGCGCTGCATCGCGAGGTGGTGCGGCCGGAGAGCCTTGGCAAGCCGTGCCGCATCTATGCGCCGGTCGGCGGACACCGCGAGCTCCTTGCTTATCTTGTGCGCCGGCTGCTGGAGAACGGCGCCAACACCTCCTTCGTCAATCGGCTGGCGGACGACCAGGCGCCGCTCTCGGCGATCGTCGCCGACCCGGCAGAGAAAGCGTCAGAATTGGCGGTGAGGCCCAATCCCATGATCCGGCGGCCGCCGGAGCTCTATTTGCCGGAGCGAAAGAACAGCCTCGGATTTCCGCTATTCGACAATGCCACGCGCGAGGCACTGCTCGGCGAGATGCGGCGTCTGCTTGCGAGTCCGGCACGCGCCAATCCGATCGTCGCCGGCCGGGAGGTGGAGGAGGGGGGCGAGGTCAGCTGGGTCACCTCGCCGCATGATCGCAAGGTCGTGGTGGGGACGTGCCGGAGCGCCAGCCGCCAAGCAATCGACAAGGCGCTCGCGGCGGCAAGCGCCGCTTGTGACGATTGGGATCGACTGGGAGGCGAAGCCCGCGCTGAAATCCTCGACCGTGCCGCCGACCTGTTCGAGGCGGCCCGCGCCGGGCTGATGGCGCTTCTGGTCCGGGAAGCGGGCAAGACACTTGGCAATGCGCAAAGCGACTTCCGCGAGGCGGTGGACCATCTGCGCTATGCTGCGGCCGAGGCGCGCCGGCAATTCGCCGCTCCGCGCCTGCTCAAAGGTCCGACCGGGGAGGAGAACACGCTCAGTCTGCATGGGCGTGGCGTGTTCGCCTGCATCTCGCCCTGGAACTTCCCGCTTGCCATTTTTACCGGGCAGGTCGCGGGTGCGCTGGCCGCCGGTAACGCAGTGGTGGCAAAGCCGGCGGAGCAGACCCCGCTGGTCGCGGCCCGAGCGGTGCGGTTGCTGCATCAAGCGGGCGTGCCCCCCAATGTGCTGCATTTCCTTCCCGGCGCGGGCGAGACCGTGGGCGCCGCTCTGGTAAGGGACAAACGCGTCGCCGGCGTGGCCATCACCGGCGGCACCGACACCGGTATCGCCATCAACCGGGCGCTCGCCGCGCGCGAAGGCCCGATCGCCAAGCTGATCGCTGAGACCGGCGGGCTCAACGCGATGATCGTCGACTCCTCCGCGCTGCCGGAGCAGGTAGTCGACGATGTGCTGGCCTCGGCCTTCGACAGTGCCGGCCAACGCTGCTCGGCGTTGCGCGTGCTGTTCCTGCAAGACGACATCGCCGATGAGACCCTGCGCATGCTGATCGGCGCGGCGCGCGAGCTCAAGATCGGCGACCCGTTCGATTATGCCACTGACGTGGGGCCGGTGATCGACGAGGAAGCGCGAAGCGCGCTCGAAGCGCATAAAGCCCGCATGCGCAAGGAGGCCGAGGCGCTGCTCGAACTCTCCTTGGACGAGAGGCACGTAGCCGGCACCTATGTCGCGCCGGCGATCTACGAGATCCCGGCGAGCTTCATGCTGGAGCGTGAAGTGTTCGGGCCGATCCTGCATGTGGTGCGGTTCTCCGGCGACCGGCTGGAGGCCGTGTGCCAAGCCATCAACGCCACCGGCTATGGTCTCACGCTCGGCCTGCACAGCCGAATCAAGGCGACCGCCCATTTCGTGGCCGCCAGCGTCAAGGTCGGCAATATGTATGTGAATCGGAACCAGATCGGCGCCGTGGTCGGGATTCAGCCATTCGGCGGCGAGGGGCTCTCCGGCACTGGGCCGAAAGCCGGCGGTCCTCATTATCTGCAAGCCTTCGCCGTCGAGCGGGTGCGCTCGACCGATCTCACCGCGTCCGGCGGCAATGCGAGCCTGCTCGCTGCCGCGAGTGACGAGGGTTAAGACCGATCCGGCATTGTCCGCGGCCTCTTAAGGGTCCATCTATTAGGGCGGCAACTGGTTGCCGTGGAGAGCGAAGCGAATGACCGAGCCGAAGGCCCCGGCGAAGACCGAAAAGGGCGAGATAGCGGGCGAGCGGTCCTCGCGTGCCGAGATCGATGCCTTCGTCAAGAATGTGCGCTCGCTCACGCCCGCCGGATCGGGCCACGGCCGACTGATCTTCGCCATGGATGCGACCATGAGCCGGCAGCCCTCCTGGGACCTCGCGCTCGCGCTTCAGGGCGACATGTTCAAAGCCGTGAAGGCGGTGGGCGGGCTCGACGTGCAGCTGGTCTATTTCCGCGGCTTCAATGAATGCCAAGCGTCGCGATGGGTCGGCGATCCGGACGCGCTGGCCCGGCTCATGCGTCAGGTGTCTTGCCACGGCGGCTTCACCCAGATCGGCAAGGTGCTGGCCCATGCCAAGCGCGAAAGCGCCAAGAGCAAAGTCAACGCCCTGGTCTATGTCGGCGATTGCATGGAGGAGAATGTCGATGAGTTGGCGCAGTCTGCCGGCGAGCTCGGACTGATCGGCCTGCCTGTGTTCCTATTCCAGGAGGGCCGCGATCCTAAGGCGGAGCGCGCCTTCAGGGAGATCGCGCGGCTGTCGCGCGGCGCCTATTGCCCGTTCGATGCGGGCTCGGCCAGGCAGTTGCGGGAGCTGTTGGCAGCGGTCGCCATCTATGCCTCGGGAGGGCGCAAGGCGCTCAAGGATTTCAGCAGCGAGACCAAGAGCGGGGCGGCGCTCCGCCTGCTCGAGCAGCTCGGCTGACGGCTGCTCCGATGGCGTATTTTCTCGTCGGCTGTGCGCTTCTGCTCTTTCTCCTCTTCGCCGGGCGACTGCTGGTCAAGGCCGACCCGCAGCGGCTCGCTGGTGTCGTGCGCAAGGCGAGTGGCTTGGCCGCGCTCGGCGCCGCCGGATTTCTTATTCTGCGCGGGGCGCTGCCGATTGCCATCCCGCTGGCCGTGTTCGGCCTCAGCCTGTTGCAGCGAGGCAGCGGGATTGGGATCGGCGGTCCGTTCGGATCGGCCGGCAAGACGCCCGGCCAGAAGTCGCGCATTAAGACTGGCCGGCTCGAGATGGAGCTTGACCATGATAGCGGGCAGATGGACGGGCAATGCCTGTCGGGACGTTTCGCCGGCCGCCAGCTCTCATCCTTAAGCGACAGGGAAGCGATGGAGCTGCTGGCGGAACTGCATGGGGATGGGGCGCCCGAAGCGGCAGTGATGGAGGCCTATCTCGATTGGCGCCTGCCCGGATGGCGCGACGACGCCTCGGAGCAGGCCGGCCAGGCGGAGCCGGGACGTGGACGCGCCCGCAACGCCAACCGCATGAGCCCCGAGGAGGCTTATGCCGTGCTTGGGATCGGTCCCGGGGCAAGTGAAGACGATGTCAGGAGCGCACATCGCAAGCTGATGATGAAGATGCATCCCGATCAGGGGGGATCGACCTACCTGGCGGCGCGGATCAACGAGGCGAAAGAGGTCCTGCTCGGCCGCAGGTGAGTTCACGCCTCCTTACGCGTCATGCCCGAGCTTCGGGGGGCAACAGACTCTGTCAGAGGGAAGTCTTCGCCTACTCCGACTGCATCACCGCGCAGTCGAGCGACCGCTTCTTGAGCGCGTCGCAGGTCGCCTGGGCGTCCTGCCTGGAAAAGCCGGCAAAGCGCGCGCGGTACCACTCCCGGTCGCCCTTCATGAAGGAGGCGGTGAAGGGGAGGTGACCGTCGAGCAGGTCGAGCGCGCGTTGCTGCACCGCGCCGAGCCGGTTCTCTGCCTCGGCTTGGGACAGGAAGGCCCCGACCTGGACATGGAACGCGCCCTCGAACCGTGGGGACTTGCCGCGCTTTCGGTTCGTCTGCAGCGCGTCGGCCGGATCGCCAATATCGCCTTCGCTCGCCATGGCCGGCACGATGCCGGGCTTGACGGCGGCAAGCACGACGGGTTGCTTCTTTGCTTGCGGCGTTGGCGCTGCGGGCGCCGGCGCCGCGGCGACCGGAGCAACGATGGGCTTTTTCAGCGGCGGCAGAGGCTGAGCGGCGGCCGGCGCCGGCGAAGGCGATCCGATCAGCGAGGCGATCAGTGGCTTGGCGGGCGGCGTTTTCTTGACGGAAGCGCTCGGGAATTTCTTGTCGAGCAGCGCGCGCATCGCGGCATCGCGTCCGGCGCCGGTCTTGCCGCCGAGCACCACCGCGACGAGGTGCTTGTCGTTGCGCTTGACCGAGGCGGCCAGATTGAAGCCGCTCGCCCGCGTATAGCCGGTCTTGATGCCGTCGGTGCCCGCGTAGTTGGCCAAAAGCCGGTTGTGGTTGCGGTGTTGCCGCCCCTTGAAGCTGAATTGGCGGGTAGCGAAGGCCTCGTAATATTCCGGATAGTCCTTGATCAGCCGCACCGAGAGGATGGCCATATCGCGGGCCGTGCTGATCTGCGCGTCATCCGGCAAGCCGGAGGCATTCTTGAAGGTTGTGCTCTTCATGCCGATTCGCCGCGCGGTATCCGTCATCATCCGGGCGAAGCTCTCCTCGGTGCCGGCGATATTCTCGGCTACGACGGCGGCGGCATCATTGGCCGACTTGGTGATGAGGGCCTTGATCGCGTCGCTCGTGCGTAGGGTCGCTCCGGGCTTCAGGCCGAGCTTGGTCGGCGCCTGGCCGGCGGCGTGCGCCGTTACCGTAAGCTCCGTGTTGGGCTTGATCTTGCCTGCGCGCATATAGCCGAACAGCACATACAGGGTCATCATCTTGGTCAAAGAGGCGGGGTAGCGAGGGGTATCGGCGCCCTGGGCATAGAGCACACCGCCGGTGTTCATATCGATGACGATGGCAGCCGCTATTGTGGTGGAAGGGGCCCGCTTCGTCTTGGCGAGTGCCTGGCTCGACGGAATCGCCGCCAGCAAGATGCTGAGCGACAAGGCCATGAGCGCAACTGCGACGCCTCGCCGCTGCACCCCCGACTGACGCGCTACGCTGTCCACTCAAGTCCCCCGAAGGCTTTCGCCTTCCCCGTTGACGCCGATTCCCCTGGCGCGAAGCCGCGCCGCCTGCCCCGCAAACCACGATCCCCGCCAAAATCGCCGTTCGAGATGGCAGGAAAGAGGCTAAAATTCGTCTGTTGCCAAAGTGTTAAGCCGGCGCTCGGAATTCTATTGTGCAGTGCAAAAAATTTCGGTTGATTTTTTTTGTGCGTTGCATATATATCGCCTCGCGTTCGCAGCAATCGCGCAACCCCATTTCGATAAGAGGGCTCCCCATGCTCAAAGGTTTCGAAGAGTTTCAGAAGGTAGGCAAGGATGGCTTCGATGCTGCCGTCCGTTCGTTCGGTGAGGTGAACAAGGGCTTCCAGGCCATCGCAGCGGAGGTTACCGACTATTCCAAGAAAGCGTTCGAGGATTCGACCCGCGCTTTCGAGCAGTTGATCGGCGCGAAGTCGGTCGAGCAGGCCGTCGAGATCCAATCTCAATATGCTAAGAAGGCCTATGACGCATATGTCGCCGAAATGTCCAAGCTCGGCGAAATGTATGTCGGCCTCGCCAAGGACGCTTATAAGCCGGTCGAGGTTGCGTTCACCAAGAAGGTCGTGTAGCGGCGTTCTCCCAGACTCCCATCTTTTCCCATTCGAAAGACCCGGGCTGGCCTCGGGTCTTTTTTTTTGCCGTTTTCCTGTCGGCAAGTCGCACTATGGTATGGAAGTTTCGGAGCGGTAGTTTGCGAAGACTCGCGCCTTGCCGCTAGAATGGAAGAGACTGGTCGCGCGCGTTGCGGCCGCTCCTTGGCAGATGAACAACGACACGCCACATAGAGGCTGACGATGGCGCGGAACGGCGATCCTCGCCGGGGCGACGACACCGGCACCCATATCATCACCAAGACCCGGCCGAAGACCAAGCGGCCGAGCCTCTACAAGGTGTTGCTGTTGAACGACGACTACACGCCGATGGACTTCGTCGTGTATGTGCTTGAGCGGTTCTTCAACAAGCCGCCCGAGGAGGCGACCCGCATCATGCTGCATGTCCATCAGAAAGGCGTCGGCATCTGTGGGGTCTACACATACGAAGTCGCGGAGACTAAGGTAGCGCAGGTGACCAGCTTCGCTCGCCAGCACGAGCATCCGTTGCAATGCACGATGGAGAAGGAGTGAGAACCTAAAGTGGCTTCGTTTTCGACCAGTCTCGAGCAGGCTTTGCGGCGCGCTCTGCAATATGCCAATGAGCGCAGCCATGAATATGCGACCTTGGAGCATCTGCTCCTGTCCTTGATCGACGACCGCGACGCGGCGGCGGTGATGCGCGCCTGCGACGTCGATCTCGATCTTCTGCGCGACAAGCTGACCGGCTATATCGACAACGAGCTGTCCGGCTTGGTGCTCGACACTCATGGCGACGCCCAGCCGACCGCGGGCTTCCAGCGCGTGATCCATCGCGCCGTGGCGCATGTGCAGTCATCCGGCCGCGAGGAAGTGACCGGCGCCAATGTGCTGGTCGCCATCTTCGCCGAGCGCGAGAGCCATGCGGCCTTTTTCCTGCAAGAGCAGCACATGACCCGCTTCGACGCGGTCAACTATATCAGCCACGGTATCGCCAAGCGGGCCGGCATGTCCGAGCCGCGCGCCGTGCGCGGTGTCGACGAAGATGCGGCGACGGTCGAGGGCGGCGAGGAGAAGAAGCGCGGCGCCGACGCGCTCGAGGTGTATTGCGTCAACCTCAATCAGAAAGCTCGCGCCGGCCGCATCGATCCCTTGATCGGCCGCGGGCCCGAGATCCAGCGCACCATCCAGGTGCTGTGCCGGCGTCAGAAGAACAACCCGCTCTTCGTGGGCGATCCCGGCGTCGGCAAGACCGCCATCGCCGAGGGCTTGGCGCGCCGCATCGTCATGGGCGACGTGCCGGAGGTGCTGGCCGATTCCACCATCTTCCAGCTCGACATGGGCGCGCTGCTCGCCGGCACGCGCTATCGCGGCGACTTCGAGGAGCGGCTCAAGGCGGTGATGCGCGAGATCGAGAACTATCCCGGCGCCATCATGTTCATCGACGAGATCCACACGGTGATCGGCGCGGGCGCCACTTCGGGCGGCGCGATGGATGCGTCCAACCTGCTGAAGCCCGCGCTGCAGTCGGGGACGCTGCGCTGCATCGGCTCGACCACCTACAAGGAATATCGCCAGCATTTCGAGAAGGACCGCGC
>DASQKJ010000078.1:0-11627 GCA_035630595.1 Methyloceanibacter sp. | reverse complement strand
AGGGCCGAACAACAATTGGGTCGTGGTCAAGGTCGGCCCCGAGCACATCAAGCTGATCAAGGTCAGGGAGAAGATCACGATCAGCTACCAGGACGAGATGGCGGTCGCGCTGCGGAAGGTCGACAAGGGTCAGCAGGGTGACGGTATCGCCGCCGAGGAAACCGGAGGCATGGATCTGGACGCACCGGTGGCCGCCGAGCAGGATTGGGTCGAAGCGACGCCGCATGGCGCTATCGACCTAACCACGGTGGAGATCACCGACACGATCGCGGCGATCAACCGCAATCAGCGAACCGTCACCTTTGCCGGAACCGGCGGAAAGACCAGAACCATCGTGGTGGGTCCCAGCGTCTCTCTCGATGGCGTGGAGCCCGGCGACGAGGTCGTGCTCGAAGTGACCCGCGCCGTGGCCGTCGATATCAGGCCGGTCTAGTCGAGGCAGCCTTGTCGCAAGTCAGGAACCCCTTCTGGCGCGCGACGTTTGTTCGCCGGCATATGAGGAGTTCACGACCATGGCACGCAAATATTCCAAATCCGCATCCAAGGACGTCGAGCGCGCGATGCACAAGAAGAAGCGCGGGACCTTAAAGAGCGGCAGCGGCAAGAAGGTCACCAATCGCAAGCAGGCAGTCGCTATCGGACTTTCCGAGGCCCGCAAGAAGGGCAAGAAGGTTCCAAGAAAAAGGGCGAGCTGATCGCTCCGGCCCACCGGCGAAAGGGCCCCGAAGGCGGATGCCGACGGGGCCCTTTTCATCCAAGCACGGTGCGCAACTGATGCTGCGTCATTGATTGGTCGCGCCAGAGACCTGGTGGTCGTTGACGAGGCAGCTCCAGGCCCCGACCGCGGAAAGACCTTTGAGATCCTGCCGCTGCTCAAGGAACTGCATCGAAGCGACATAGCCGGCATGACCGTGGCAGGCTTGCGGCGTCATCTCTCCGGTGATCCACTCCATCGGAATCGGCACGTCGATGCAGCCCTGGTTGACCAGCAACGCCTTCCGGTCATCGAGCGTCAGCGGCCTTTCCGCGTCGTAGCTCTTGCCTTGATTGGTGGGTTGGAGCGCCGTCTCGGCCGCCGGGCACGCCTTGACGATGATCTGCACATAGACTGGATGCTGATCGTCCGGGACGCGCCGGGGATCGACCCCGTCCATCGTTGCGGCGTTGGCAGCGCCCGTCATGGACAAACCGAGCATGAGCCCGGCGATGAGGTTACGCATCGCACTGTCCTCTTTGTGAGAGCTGCCGGTCGCGCTCTTTTGGCATTGGATTCTACGGTTCGACCGGAGCCGTCAGGCGCTTGGCCGCCAATAATGGCGTTCCGTCAGGGACGCTGCGATTGTGCCGGCGCGATTGCGGGACGCCGAAACAATCGACTTTGCCTAACGCGGGAAGTCTCGCTCGAGTTGCAAAGCGGGCGGGCTGCGAAGGGAGAGGTAGATGGGCACGAACGCGCGGGCGTTCAAGCCCCGCCCGCCCCCACGACCTCGTAGCCATACTCTCCCGCCGAGGCCGTGAGCCAGCGCCAGAAGCTCGCCGACACGCTGCGGAACAAGGCAATGTCGTAGCTCCGCGTATCGTCGGTCTGCCAGATTTGCACGCCCATCAGCGAGATCGTGCTGGTGGCAGCGCTCCCCAGAGGAAAGGCGCGCGGGTCGAGATCGATGGGCAGGCCCTTGGCGAGCACGTCGCGGGCGCGCGGACCGCCGATGCGAAGCACGGTCCGCCCGCCGCTCTGGTCGGAGATCGAGGCGAGACCTTTTAGGTTTTGTAAAAGATCGCACGCCAACGCTTCGCCATCAAGCGCCTCGGAGACGGCGAGCCACTGGCCCGGACCATAGCCGACAAAGCTCACGCGCGGGCCCTGCACGATGCGCGAGCCCTCCGGCAGGTCGATACCATAGACGTTGGCAACCGCCTGCTTGAGTGCCTCGCCATGTTCCTTGCGGGCGGCGACCGTCGCGAGCCCGAGCCCAACGCGCTCGGCGATGGTCACTCCAGGCTCGCTGCCCGGAGCGCCGTAGCGGCCGGGGACGGCAATGCCGGCCAGCGCCGACCTGGGATGAAGCGGCCGGTCAGACACGGAGGCGCTCCCCTTCTGGATCGATGAAACAGGGCGGCCTGACCTCGACAGGCACGTCGCCGCCGCGCACCGGATCATAGGCGCGCAGGATCTCGCCATGGCGCTCCGGCCCATGCGCGAGCAGCCCGAGCCCGAGCCAATGGCCGAGCGAGGGCGAGAACGCGATCGAGGTGACATGGCCCTGATCGTTCGCGGCCGAGGCCTCGGCATCCTTGGGGAGAAGATGCGCGCCGGCGCGCAACCGGTCCTCGCGGTCCAGCGGCCTCAAGCCGACCAGGGACGGGCGGGCCGGGTCGGTCAGTGACGGACGCGCCGCCATGTAGCGGCCGATGAAATCCTTCTTGGTGGAGAGCATCTTGCCGAAACCAAGATCGTGCGCCGTTGTCTGGCCGTTCAGCTCGGCGCCGGCTGGATGGCCCTTCTCGATGCGCAGAACACCTAGGGCCTCGGTGCCGTAAGGCGCGATGCCGTAGGCAGCACCCGCCTCCATGATCGCGCGCACCAAGGCGTCGCCGAATCGCGCCGGAACGCCGATCTCGTAGGCCAGCTCGCCGGAAAAAGAGAGGCGGTAGACGCGCGCCGGGATGCCGCCCCCCACGCTGACATTACCACAAGCAAGATAGGGGAACGCCGCGTTGGACAGATCGTGGGCGGGATCGACGATCGCCTGCAGCACATCGCGCGCGCGGGGCCCCGCGACCGCATATTGCGCCCATTGCTCGGTGACAGAGACCATCTGCACGTCGAACTCGGGCCAAAGCACCTGCTGGCAGAATTCGAGATGCTGCATCACCTTGACCGCATTGGCGGTGGTGGTGGTCATGAAATAATGATCCTCGGCGAGCCGCGCCGTGGTGCCGTCGTCGAGCACGATGCCGTCCTCGCGCAGCATCAGCCCGTAGCGCGCTTTGCCTACCGCGAGCACCGAGAACGTATTGGCGTAGACGCGGTCGAGGAACGTGCCGGCGTCGCTGCCCTGCACGTCGATCTTGCCGAGGGTCGAGACGTCGCACACCCCGACCTTTGTGCGGACATTCGCCACTTCACGATTGACCGAGTCCTGCGGCTCCTCCCCGGTCAGCGGATAATAGAGCGCCCGAAGCCATGGCCCGGTCTCGACGAACACCGCGCCCTGCTCCTTGGCCCAGCCATGCGACGGGGCAAGCCGCGCCGGGCGGAAATCCTGGCCGCGGTGATGGCCGGCGAAGGCGCTGATGGCGACGGGCGTGAAAGGCGGGCGAAACGTGGTCGTGCCCACCGCGCCGAGATAGCGGCCGGTGGCTTGCGCCAGAACCGCAGCGCCGTTGAGATTGCCGGTCTTGCCCTGGTCGGTCGCCATGCCGAGCGTGGTGTAGCGCTTGAGATGCTCGGGGATGCGGAAGCCTTCGCGCGCGGCGAGCTTCACGTCGGAGACCGACACGTCGTTCTGAAAGTCGACGAACGCCTTGCCGCGGCTGTTCTCGACCTGCCAGACGGGGGATACCGTCCCGCGGTCATTGTCGGCCGCGGCCGAAGCCTTCCCGCTGCCGCCGGTGAAGCCGCATGCGGCGGCTGCCCCGGCGCCCGCGTCATGGCCTTGCGCAAGGCAGGAGCCGAGACCGAATGCGCCTTTGGCCGCGCCGGCAACGCTCATGCCCGGGGGGAGAGTCCCAGGCGCGAGCGCCGACAGCGCCTCGCTCCATTGCGGCTTGCCGTTGAGATGGGTGGTGAGATGCAGCGACGGTGCCCAGCCCCCCGACACGGCCACCAGGTCGCAGTCGAATGACTCGGTCTTGCCGCTCGCATCCCTGACTTCGACGCCCTTGACGCCTTGCCGCCCGCGCACGCGCTTGATCACCGCCCCGGAAAGATAGCGCGCCCCTGCCCGCTCGGCTGCCGCCTGCGCTGCCGCCGACGGCAGCTTCCGTGCATCGATCAGCGCTGCCACCGCGACACCGACCTCGGCGAGATCGACAGCCGTCCGGAAGGCGTCGTCATTGTCGGCGAACAGCACCGCGCGCTTGCCCGGCGCAACGCCATAGCGGTTCACATAGACGCGGACCGCTCCGGCCAGCATGATCCCGGGGCGATCGTTGTCGCCGAACACGATCGGCCGTTCGATCGCTCCGGCCGCAAGCACCGCGCGCTTTGCCACGATCTTCCAGAACCGCTGGCGCGGCTCATGCGCCGGCGGCAACGGGACATGGTCGTTGACCCGCTCTATTGCCGCGTAGGTGCCGCCGTCATAGACGCCCTGTACCGTGGTGCGGCGCAGGATGCGGCAGTCGGGCAAGCTCTCGAGCTCCGCCTCCGCCGCCTCGACCCAGTCGCGCGCCGGGCGGCCGTCGATCTCATCGGGTTCAGCGAGCAGCCTTCCGCCGAGGCGGAAGTCTTCTTCGCAGAGGATCACCCGCGCGCCGGTGCGCGCCGAGGCGAGCGCAGCGGCAAGCCCGGCAGCGCCGCCGCCAATCACCAGCACGTCGCAAAAGGCATGCGCCTTTTCGTAATGGTCGGGGTCGGCGACGCCCGCGCCGCGCCCAAGCCCCGCGGCGCGGCGGATCATCGGCTCGTAGAGCTTCTCCCAGAAGGCGGCGGGCCACATGAAGGTCTTATAGTAGAAGCCTGCGCCGATGAACGGGGCGAAGAGCTGGCTTACCGCCATCACGTCGAATTTGAGCGACGGCCACCGATTCTGGCTTGAAGCTTCGAGCCCCTCATAAAGCTCGATAGTGGTGGCGCGGGTATTGGGCTCCCGCCGCGCGCCGCTGCGCAGCTCCACGAGCGCGCTCGGTTCCTCGGAGCCCGCGGTGAGAATGCCGCGCGGGCGATGGTATTTGAATGAGCGGCCGACCAGTTTGATGCCATTGGCGAGCAGCGCCGAAGCCAGCGTGTCGCCTTCGTGGCCGGTCAGCGCCTGGCCGTCAAAGCTGAAGCGCACCGTCTTGCTGCGGTCAATCGCCCCGCCTTCGGCGAGCCGGTTGGGCTGAGAGCTCACGGCTTGGCCCCCTCCCCGGCAGACTCGACCGCAACGATCTCATGCGTGGTCATGTTGCGCGTCACCACCAGCCAGGAATGGCAGCCGGCGCTGTGATGCCAGTGCTCCTGGTGCAGGCCGGCCGGGTTGTCGCGGAAATAGACATAGTCGACCCATTCCTGCTCGGCCGCCGGATCGAGGCTTGCGGGCCGCGTGACGGTGGCGTCGCCGCGATAGGTGAATTCCTCCAGCGCCCGCTCACCGCAATAGGGACATTTGATCCGCATGGCGTGCCTCAGTGCAGATTGGGCTGCGCGCCCATGCCCTTCTCGTCGATTACCGCGCCGCGCGCGAAGCGGTCGAGACGATAGGACGCGGCGAAGGGATGCGGCTCGTCCTTGGCGATCAGATGGGCGAAGCACCAACCCGAGGCCGGTGTCGCCTTGAAGCCGCCATAGCACCAGCCGGCATTGAGATAGAGTCCGTCGATCGGCGTCTTGTCGATGATCGGCGAGCCGTCCATCGTCATGTCGAGCAGCCCGCCCCAGGTGCGCAGGATGCGCAGGCGCCCGATCACCGGCATCAGCGCCATGCCGCCTTCGCACACATCCTCGATCACAGGCAGATTGCCGCGCTGGGCGTAGGAATTGTAGCCCTCGATATCGCCGCCGAACACCAGCCCGCCTTTGTCGGATTGGCTGACATAGAAATGGCCGGCGCCAAACGTCATCACCACGTCGATCACCGGCTTCACGCCCTCGGTGACGAAGGCCTGCACCGAATGGCTCTCGATTGGGAGCCTGAGGCCTGCCATCGAAGCGACGCGCGTGGAGTTGCCAGCGCAGGTCAGCGCGACCTTCTTCGCGCCGATGAAACCCTTCTCGGTCTCGACGCCGACGATGCGTCCCTGCTCGATGCGGAAACCGGTCGCCGCGCAGTTCTGGATGATGTCGACGCCGCGACTGTCGGCCATGCGAGCATAGCCCCAGGCGACGGCGTCATGCCGCACGGTGCCGCCCCGCTTCTGCAACAGCCCGCCGCGCACCGGGAAGCGCGCATTGTCGAAATCGACGAACGGCACCAGCGCGCGTACCTGCTCGCGGTCGAGCAACTCGGCATCGACGCCGTGCAGCCTCATGGCATTGCCCCGCCTGGCATAGGCGTCGCGCTGCGGGTCCGAATGGAACACGTTCAGCACGCCGCGCTGGCTGACCATGGTGTTGTAGTTGAGGTCCTGCTCCAGCCCCTCCCAAAGCTTCATCGAATGCTCGTAGAAAGGCAGATTGCCGGGCAGCAGATAGTTGGAGCGGACGATGGTGGTGTTGCGCCCGACATTGCCCGAGCCGAGATAGGACTTCTCCACCACCGCGACATTGGTGATGCCGTGCTCCTTGGCGAGGTAATGCGCGGTGGCAAGGCCGTGGCCGCCGCCGCCGACGATCACCACATCATAAGCGGGCTTCGGCGCGGGCTCGCGCCAGAGCGGCTTCCAATTGCGGTTGCCGGTGACCGCGTTGGCAAGAAGGCTGGCGACCGAGTAGCGCATGGCCGCGATCTTTACGCCGCTGCGCCGGTCGCGATTGACATTTCCCGCCGCTTGTTTGACATTTTGCGACATGGTCACCAAACGCACCGACCCGCCACCGCAAACTGTGGGTTTCCTTCTGGTCCCAGGCTTCGCGCTGATGTCCTATGCCGCGGCGGTCGAGCCGCTGCGCGCCGCCAATCTCCTCTCGGGGCGCGAGCTTTACCGCTGGTGGCACGCAGCGCCCGGCGGCAAGCCGGTGACCGCCTCTAACGGCATCGCCATCATCCCCGATTGCGGCACCAACAAAGAGCGCGAGGCCGACATCGTGTTCGTCTGCGCCGGCGGCAATCCGGCGCTGTTCGACGACAAATCGACCTTGGCCTGGCTTCGGCGGCTCGCGCGCAAAGGCGTCGTCATCGGCGGCATCTCCGGCGGGCCTTATATCCTCGCCAAGGCCGGGCTTCTGGACGAGCGCCGCGCCACCCTACACTGGGAACATCTGCCGGCTTTCCGCGAGGCCTTTCCCGATGTCGTGGTCGTGCCGTCGCTGTTCGAGATCGCCGGCAACCGCATCACCTGCTCGGGCGGCATCTCCGCGCTCGACATGATGGTCGCCATCATCGAGCGCGATCACGGCCGCCAGCTCGCCGCCTCCGTCGGCGACTGGTTCCTGCACACCCATATCCGCGAGGGCTTCGGCCCGCAGCGGATGGATTTGCGCTATCGCCTCGGCGTGGCCGACGAGAAGCTGCTCATCGTGTTGCGGGCGATGGAGACGAGCATCGAGACGCCGCGGCCGCGCGCCGCTCTGGCGCGAGCCGCCGGAATTTCGCTCCGCCAGCTCGAACGGCTGTTTCACCGCCATATCGGCCACGGTATTCACGCCCATTATCGCTGGCTGAGGCTTGAGCGGGCACGCCAGCTGCTGCGCGAAACCACCTTGCCGGTGCTCGATGTCGCGCTCGCCACCGGCTTCGCCTCTGCTAGCCAGTTCGCCCGCGCCTATGGCCGCGCCTTTGGCGAGCCGCCGAGTCATACCCGTCTCGCCAGTTGAGACGCCACGCTGAGACGCATCGGCGAACTCCCCCTCCCCGCTGGGAGGGCGTGGTGGACCCGCGGGGGATCGTGCTAGCTTCGGCCCATGGCGACCACGAGGCTTTCATCCAAGGTGCTGAAGGCGCGCGCCAATGCGCGCCGCCGCGCCGCGTCCACGCGGGGCCCGGCCGGCAATGGCGGCGGCACTCCTGCAAGCGCGACGCTCGCCACCGGTTCCAACGCGCCCACCACCGGCGAGCTTCAGCTAGAGATATCGATCGGCCGCCGGGTCAGGCTGCTCCGCCAGCGCCTCCAGCTCACCGCGACTGAGCTTGCCGCCCAGGCGGGGCTCTCGCCCGGCATGCTGTCCAAGATCGAGAACGGCGGCACGTCGCCCTCGCTTTCTACCTTGAAGGCGCTCGCGCGCGCGCTCAACGTGCCGCTGACCAGCTTCTTCGCCGATTTCGAGGAGCGGCGCGACTGCTCCTATGTGCGCGCGGGCCAAGGCGTGCTGATCGAGCGGCGCGGCACCAAGTCCGGCCACCGCTACGAGTTGCTCGGACACTCGATCTCCGGCGACATCATCGTCGAGCCCTATCTCATCACCTTGAGCGAGGACGCGGCGTCCTACGCCTTGTTCCAGCATGACGGCGTGGAATTCATCTACATGCTGTCTGGGAAAGTGATTTACCGCCACGCCGACAAGCTTTATCCGATGTCGGCAGGCGACGCGCTGTTCTTCGACGCGGGCGCGCCGCATGGCCCCGAGGAGCTGCTCGAGCGGCCGATGACCTATCTCTCGATCATCATTTACCCGCGCAGTTGAATTTCCTCGAAGGAAACTTTATTTCATACGGGTTGACGAGCGGCGTCGCCCCGTAGCATGGTGAATGCCGCATTCACCGGAGCTTTTTCGCCATGTGCGGCATCGTCGGACTCTTCTTCAAAGACCCTGCGCTCGAACCGGAGCTTGGCCGGTTGACCGCCGGCATGCTCGCCACCATGTCTGACCGCGGCCCCGATAGCGCGGGTTTTGCGGTCTATGGCGAGGGCGTCGATCAGCATACCAAGCTCACGCTGCGGGGACCGTCTGCGGCGTCGATGCAGCAGACCGCCGACAAGATCGGCGCCGCCTTCAGCACCGCCAATGTCATGCTGCACGACACCCACGCCGTGATCGGCATCGACGACGCATCGCTGCCGCGGCTGACGGCATGGCTCGACCGCGAGGCGCCGGAGATCGAGCTGGTCGGCAAGGGGCGCCGCATGGAGCTCTACAAGGAAGTGGGCCTGCCGACCAAGGTGGCCGAGCTCTTCGATCTGGCTTCGATGCACGGCACGCATGCCATTGGCCATACCCGCATGGCGACGGAATCAGCGGTGACCACCTGCGGCGCGCATCCGTATTCCACCGGCAAGGACCAGTGTTTGGTGCATAACGGCTCGCTCTCCAACCACAACAATCTGCGACGGGTGCTGAAGCGCGAGGGTTTCGCCTTCGAGACCGAGAATGACACCGAGGTCGCGGCCGGCTATCTGAGCTGGAAGATGCGCGAAGGACTGTCGCTCGGCGACGCGCTGAAGGTCAGTCTCGACGATCTCGACGGCTTCTACACGTTCGTGGTCGGCACCGAGAACGGCTTCGGCGTGCTGCGCGACGGCATCGCCTGCAAGCCCGCGATCATGGCCGAGACCGACCGCTACGTGGCCTTCGGCTCTGAATATCGCGCCCTGGCCGGCCTTCCCGGCATCGAGACTGCGCGGATTTGGGAGCCCGAGCCCGCCACGGTTTATTTCTGGGAGCGCTGAGCCGTGCCGGAAGTGGATCTCGGCGCAACCCCGCTCAGGGAGCTCAACGCGGCGCTGCACCGCCTGTCCCTCGACACAAATGAGCGGCATTGGGTCATCGACCATCCTGCCGGGCGGCACGCGGTTGCCGCCGGGCTGAAGGTGCCGATCACCGTCGAGATCAACGGGCCCGTCGGCTATTACTGCGCCGGCATGAACCAGCTCGCCACAGTGCTGATCCACGGCAGCGCCGGCGTCGGCGTTGCCGAGAACATGATGTCTGGATTCGTGCATGTCGCAGGCGACGTCAGCCAGTCGGCCGGCGCCACCGGCCGCGGGGGCGTCTTGCGCATCGATGGCAACGCCTCCTCGCGCTGTGGCATCTCCATGAAGGGCATTGACATCGTGGTAAAGGGGTCGGTTGGACATATGAGCGCCTTCATGGCCCAGGCCGGCAATCTCGTCGTGTTCGGCGACGCGGGCGATTCGCTCGGCGATTCGATCTACGAGGCGCGGCTGTTCGTGCGCGGCAAGGTCAAGAGCCTCGGAGCCGACTGCATCGAGAAGCCGATGCGCGATGAGCACAAGCAGGCGCTGCACGTGTTGCTCGGCCGCGCCGGTTTCGGCGGCGAGATCGTTCCGTCCGAGTTCAAACGCTACGGGTCGGCGCGCAAGCTTTACACTTTCCACGTCGACAACGCGGGAGCCTATTGATGGACTGGACTCCCCGGACCACGCCGCGCCCCTCTGCGACGTTCGACGATTACACGCTCTCCGAGATCAGGCGAGCCGCCGCGACCGGCATCTACGACATCCGCGGCGCCGGCGCCAAGCGCCGCGTGCCGCATTTCGACGATCTCCTGTTTCTCGGCGCCTCGGTGAGCCGCTATCCGCTCGAAGGCTATCGCGAGCGCTGCGACACCGATGTCTGGCTCGGCACCCGCTTCGCCGAAAAGCCGATCCATATCAAAATCCCCATCACCATCGCCGGGATGAGCTTCGGCTCCCTGTCGGCCCAGGCGAAGGAGGCGTTGGGGCGGGGCGCTTCGCAGCTGGGCACCTCGACCACCACGGGCGACGGCGGCATGACCGAGGAGGAGCGGCATCACTCGCAGCTCCTCGTCTACCAGCTCCTCCCCTCCCGCTACGGCATGAACCCCGACGATCTCAGGCGCGCCGACGCCATCGAGATTGTGATCGGCCAGGGTGCGAAGCCCGGCGGCGGCGGCATGCTGCTGGGACAGAAGATTTCCGACCGCGTCGCCGAAATGCGGACGCTGCCCAAGGGTATCGACCAGCGCTCGGCCTGCCGCCATCCCGACTGGACCGGCCCCGACGACTTGGAGATCAAGATCGAGGAATTGCGCGAGATCACCGACTGGCAGAAGCCGATCTACGTCAAGGTCGGCGCCTCGCGACCCTATTACGACACCGCGCTGGCGGTGAAGGCGGGCGCCGACGTGGTGGTGCTCGACGGCATGCAGGGCGGCACCGCGGCAACGCAAGAAGTGTTCATCGAGCATGTCGGCCTGCCGATCCTCGGCGCCATCAGGCCGGCGGTCCAGGCGTTGCAGGATCTCGGCATGCACCGCAAGGTTCAGCTGATCGTCTCCGGCGGTATCAGGAACGGTGCCGATGTGGCCAAGGCGCTTGCGCTCGGCGCCGACGCCGTCTCGATCGGCACCGCGGCGCTGGTCGCGCTCGGCGACAACGATCCGGCGCTAGAAGAGGAATATCGCAAGCTTGGCTCCGCCGCCGGCTGCTATGACGACTGGCACGAGGGCCGCGATCCGGCGGGCATCACCACCCAGGATGCAGCCCTTGCGGCCCGCCTCGATCCCGCGCTCGCCGGGCGGAAGCTCGCCAATTACCTTGCCGTGCTGACGCTCGAGGCCCAGACCATCGCCCGGGCCTGCGGCAAGAGCCACGTGCGCAATCTCGAGCCAGAGGATCTGGTGGCCCTGACCGTGGAGGCCGCCGCCATGGCGCGCGTGCCGCTGGCAGGCACCGACTGGATTCCAGGAGCGAAATCGTTTGAATGAGGGGGCTGGGCGGGCCTCCTTGACTGTAGCAAAGGGGAGTCACATGCCGGTTGATCTTGCAGTCGAGGCCCGCGAGCGCGGGATCAAATATTTCCTGATCTCCTATGTCGATCTGTTCGGCACCTTGCGCGCCAAGCTCGCGCCGGCGGCCGCCATCGGCGACATGGCCAAGGACGGCGCGGGCTTTGCCGGCTTCGC